>CAIWJG010000666.1 GCA_903912925.1 uncultured Verrucomicrobia subdivision 3 bacterium
GCGCCGAATTGGGCGTCCGCACCCGGCTGAGGTCTTCCTGCATACTCACGTCGAGGCAGTGGTGCAATCGGCTCTCAATGACCCAATACTGGCGTTTGAACTGGAGCAGGCCCAGAGCCTGCAACTGCTCCAGGGTCTGACGGCTGATGAGATAGACGACTTCCCGCGTCCATTGGCCGTGGCGCTTGACGCGGGTCTCCAACCGGGCAGCTAGGCTCTATGCAAGGCCAGAACGTCGTCAGCGTTCCCCTTCGGTGATGTTAGAATGTTCGGCCTTGTCGCAACCCGTATCAACATCAGCGTTAAGTCCCGGTGTAGAAAGAATCTGGGATACAGGGCCTTTGCAACGTGCTCTGCTAATTCATGGCCTAGCGATAGGTGCAGACCCCAATACTTCTGCGGTGTTTTTGCTCTTGGCATACGTCCTCCTATTGGTTGACGGCGTGCTCGACCACCGCCGGCCCAAAGTTGACCTTCTGCGCCTGCTCCTTTGTGTGCGCGTCTGACAAGTGCGAATAGATTTTGCAGACCAGAAATCCGCCGTCGCGATGCCCTAGCCATTTGCTCACGGTCTTGAAGTCAATCCCGGACATGACGCAACAAGATGCGAAGCAATGGCGCAGATCGTGGAATGCCTTGTCCGCAAGATGCGTATCCTTCTTCGCAGCGTGCGCCCGCACGAGCTTGAGCGACTCCCGGAACGTCTGAGCATGAATATCCTTCTCTCCCCGCTGCGGACTGGGGAAAAGCCATTCGGAATCAAGCGCCCTGCGCCCGGACATTGCTTCCAAGTGCGTCTTCAGTTTGGAATTGAAGTCCACCTTGCGGGCGGTCTTGTTCTTGGTATCGCCATCGCTGCCGATGGTGAGTTGCTGGCGCTCAGCGTCCACGTCCGGCCAGCGCAGGCGCAATGCCTCTTGCTCTCGTGCTCCACAGTAGGCCAGCAGGCGAATGTAATCGCAGAACTGCAACCAGTTCTTGGTAACGGGCGTGCCGTCATCATTGGTATCCATCGCCGCCGTGCAGAGCTTCTCCAGGTCCTCGGCGGTGAACAGTGGACGCTCTTTAGGCTCGCTCCTGAGACGCTTCCGGCCTTCCTTGCTGAGCTTCGGCAGGGTGTTAATCAACCCTTCCTCAAGGGCATGATTGAGCAGGTTATTGAGGCCGATGATGTCAATCTTCACCGTGCGCTTATTGGTGCCCGATTCCAGCCGCTTAGCAATGTGCTCGTGGATACGCTTGAGCGTGATCTTGTCCAGCCGACTACCGCCCAGGTCCGCTGTCCACTGTTTAAGCGCCTGTTCCTCACGGACGATCGTAGCGGCCTTCTTTAGTGCCTGCCCGCTGCCCTGGCCTGCCCGGATATACTCAAGGTAGGTCTTCACGTAGTCGCTGAACTTCGGGTAGCGATGGAGCACAGGCAGGTTGCTGTCGGACCGATTGACCTTGAGCCGATTGAATGCCTCAATCGCCTGGGGAACGGTCTGCACCGGCTGCTTGTCCTTGTCCATCAGGGGAACGCGGCGAACCGTCTTCTTCTCGGTCTTGCTGTCCTCGAATGTGAGTTGCGCGTAAAAGCGCCCATTACGGACCCAAAGGCCCCGAATTGGTTGCTTGCGCCCGTCCAGCACTTTTGAGAAGCTGGGGGCGTGAATTTGACGTTGTTGCTCAGTGGATACATTGCTTGCGGTTGCGGTAGCATTCACAACCCAACTCTAGCACAATCTCTAGCACAGCGTCAAATTCTTTCTTCAACTTTCTTTCAAAACCCTTGTTTTGCTAAGGAATAATGGTTGGGCGCGTGGCGGAATTGGCAGACGCGAAGGACTTAGGATCCTTTGGAGAAATCCTTGCAGGTTCGACCCCTGTCGCGCCCACCATTCCACTCCCCCCAATATTCTTCTTGGCAGGAGCCGCCTAAAGGCTTACCAAGGAGCTGTTCTTTGAAACGGATGGACCCGTAGTCCATCTCCAACACCGCCAAACGTCAGGGAACCCCGTGAGAATCGGGGACGGTTGCGCCACTGTAACGGGCTACAAGCTCCCACAGCCACTGGTCTCCTCAGAGACCGGGAAGGCGGGAGTGAGGTTTCAAGCCCGAAGTCAGGATATCGGCTTGGCGGTGCTCGTCACGGCTCTCATTGCGAGTCAGGCAGGATGCCGGTTTTGCTCTGAGGCCAACTTCTCCGTCAAAGAGAAGGATGAGGCCAGCCCGTCGCGCGAGTGCGTGGCGGGGTTCGCTGATTGCCTTCATTCTCCGATTTGCGGGGTCTGAAGGTTTTTTGTCTTCTGGCTCCGCGCTGGTCTCTCAATCGTTAACCCGCTCCGCGATTATCGCGGAGCAATTGAAAGATCAGCCTATGCTTAAAGTCCGTTTGTCCGTGCTGGCCCTGGCCAGCGTCTCCCTCTTTTGCCTTTCGTGTCCCCGGCCGCTTGAGGCGGAGGAGATTTTCCTCACCGAGGACTTCGCCACAGCCCCCGCCCAACGCGGCTGGCAGGCATTCGGGGCCACGAACCTGTTTAGCTGGAATACGACCAACCAGAACATCGAGGTTACCTGGGATTCCTCCCAGCCGAACAGCGTGTTCTATCATCCCCTGGGCACGTCAGTGAGCAAGACGAACGACTTTATCCTGGAGTTCGACTTGCACCTGGCCGACATCGCTATCGGCACGACGCTCGACAAACCCTATACCTTTGAGCTTGCTGTGGGGCTGACGGACCTGGGCAGCGTCACGAACGCCGATTTTCTGCGCGGCACCGGCTTCAATTCTCCCAACCTCGTGGAGTTCGATTACTTCCCTGATTCAGGCTACGGCGCCACGGTGTCCACCCCGATCATCTCCAGTAACAACGAGTGGAATGTCGGCGGTTTCACATACCCGATGGCATTGTCCACCGGGGATGTGTATCACGTTGACATGCGCTACGTCGCCGCCAGCCTAACCTTGATGACGCGGATGACTCGCAATGGCCAGCCTTTCGGTCCCCCGAAGGACGCCACGCTCGACGCCAGCTTCAGTGACTTCAGCGTGGACCAGATAGCGATCAGCAGCTACAACGATGCGGGTCAGGATCCTTCCTTCGGGGGCTCGATCTTGGCCCACGGCACCGTGGACAATTTTGTCTTTATGTGCCCGCCACCGATAAGCGATGTGACGGGGAGCTTCGCGGGCAAAGCGTGGCAGGTCCAGTTTGCGAGCCACACCAACTGGCTTTACAAGCTGGAGCGGACGGATGACTTCCAAGCCTGGACGGAGGTCTCGAGCACAGTCGCGGGCACCGGGTCTGGGCTAACCTTGTCAGACACTAACGCGCCAGACGGCAAGGCATTCTACCACGTGCGCGCAACCCGGCCATGAGAGGCCCCACCGAGAGCCAGGCAGAGGGGGACGTGATACGCCTCACACATCACGACTTACGCCGCACTTTCTGCGCCTTTACTCTGGTCGAATTGCTGGTCGTTATTGCCATCATAGCGACCCTGGCAGCGCTGCTGTTGCCAGCGCTGGCCCGTGGCAAGAACGCCGCGCAGCGCATCAAGTGCGCCAGCAACCTGCACCAGTTCGGGCTGGCCACACATATGTATTGGGACGACAACAGTGGCAGTTGTTTTCGTTATGGCGGCTTGGTCGCTAATGGCGGGCAGCTCTATTGGTTTGGCTGGATCGGCCCGGGATCCGAAGGCCAGCGGACGTTCGACGCCACGCAGGGAGCGCTCTATCCGTATCTGGAGGGCCGCGGCATCGAGCTATGCCCCGCCTTGAATTACTTCACGTCGCAGCTAAAGCTGAAGGCGAACGGGACGACCTATGGCTACGGCTACAACCACTACCTCTCGACGGATCCGCCCAAGCAACCTGTCAATGTCAGTCGCATCACACAGCCTGCGGACATCGCCCTGTTGGCCGACGCCGCGCAGGTGAACACATGGCAGGCACCCGCATCTCCGAGCAATCCCATGCTGGAGGAATGGTATTACGTGGATAGAAGCGTTAATCAACCCAACGGTCACTTCCGGCACGCGCAGCGAGCCAATGCCCTTTTTTGCGACGGCCATGCAGCCCCGGAACGATTCGTTCCCGGCTCGCTCGACCGCCGGCTGCCGAGCCAGTTTGTCGGCTGCTTGCGCCCGGAGATTTTGACCCTGCCGTAGGCAGCCGGTTCTCAGGCTCCCGCCATCGCCAGCTCGGGCATGGTGACCAACCCCTTGGCGACAGCAAACCTGGTCAAGCCCGCAATGCTGTGGATATCGAGCTTGCGCATGAGACGCTCGCGATGCGTTTCCACGGTGCGGGTGCCGATGTCAAGGCGGCAGGCAATTTCCTTGTTGCAGAGGCCCTCCGCGATGTAGGTCAGCACCTCGCGCTCGCGATTCGAGATGTCGGACAGGTGAGGCCCCTGCTCTTTGCCACGAACCATTCGGTTCAGGGCCACGCGGGCAACCTCCGGACTGAAGAACGGTTGGCCGGCATGGACCGTCTCGATGGCCTGGACGTATTCGCTAGGGGACGCCTGCTTGACGAGGTAGCCGTTGGCGCCCGAGTGGGCACACCGCAGCATGAACTCGGCGTTGCTGTTGGAGGACAGCATCAGCACTTTGATTTGCGGCAATTCCTTGTGCAGGGCTTCGGCAAGGGCCAGGCCCGTCATGTGCGGCATTTCCATGTCGGTCAAGAGAACGTCCGGCATGAGTTCCCGGGTCTTGCGCAGCGCTTCCAGGCCATCAGCGGCTTCGCCCACGACTTCCACGTTCGCATGCCGTTCCAGGCAGGAAACGATGCCCCGGCGCACGACAGGATGGTCATCGGCCAGGAGCACCCTGATTCGTCGGCCGGGGCGGGCGCGGAGGCGTCCGCCAGCAGCACCATTGTGCGGGTGAGAGTTAATGCTGTTGGCCGAACCCGGTGTGGGAGAGGTAAGTGTCTGTGATTTCATGCCGAATGATTTGTTTAATGTGGTGCCAGCCTGACACGTAGGGCCTAAAGCGACAATACGGGGTAAGTCTGGAAATGGCACCGGGGATTCACCGGGTCTCGGATTTCTCCCACCACCCCGCTTAAGAGGTCGAGGAACCTCCGCCAGCCTACCCGCCCACTTGCCGTTTGACGGCTTCCGCGATCTTGTGCGTCCACTTCTCCAGCATCGCACGGTCGCGGCCTTCAAGCAGCAGTCGCGCTTTGGGTTCAGTGCCGGAGTAGCGCAGGAAGACACGGCCACCCTGCGGTTTGAGATCCGCCTCCGCGTCCGCCACAAGCCGCCCGACTTCGTCCAGTTCTTCGAAAGGCCGCTTTTCGCGCACAACGATGTTGGTGACGATTTGCGGGAAACGGGTCCAGCACCGCGCGAGAGCCGAGAGGGGCATGCTCTTGGTCCGCATGATCCTCAGGATTTGCAGGGCGGCGACCAGGCCATCGCCGGTCGTGCTGTGGTCGCGGAAGATCAAATGCCCGCTCTGCTCGCCGCCGAAGTTGAAGCCGTGGCGCAACATTTCATCAATGACCCGCCGGTCGCCCACTCCGGCGCGCACGACGCGTCCGCCCGCGGCGGCAATGGCAGCATCCAAACCCGCGTTGCTCATGACGGTGCTGACCAGCGTTTCTTTCGCCAGCGTTCGCTGCGCGAGCAGGTCCAGGGCGGCAATGGCCATAATGTCGTCCCCGTCGATCAGCGTGCCCTTTTCGTCGCAGAGCAGAACGCGGTCGGCATCGCCATCGTGCGCGATGCCGAGGTCGGCGCGATGCTCCCAGATCTTCTGGCACATGAGGTTGGGATGCATGGACCCGCAATCCCGGTTGATGTTCTTGCCGTCGGGCTGGTTCCCAAAGACGATCACCTCCGCGCCCAGCTCGCGCAGCACGCACGGAGTGGATTTGTAGGCGGCCCCGTGCGCGCAGTCCACGACGATGCGCAGCCCCTCCAGGGTCATGCCGCGCGGGAACGAAGCCTTGGCATATTCGATATAGCGGCCCAGCGCGTCGTCGATGCGGACCGCCTTGCCAATGGCGTCGGCGGTCGGGCGGATGCTCTCGATCTCCCCGCTGAACACCAGGCTCTCGATCTGGTGCTCGATCTGGTCATCTAGCTTGTAGCCGTCGCTGCGGAAGAACTTGATGCCGTTGTCGTCATAGGGGTTATGCGAAGCGGTGATGACGATGCCGGCGTCGGCGCGCAGGCTGCGGGTGACGTACGCGACCCCGGGCGTGGGCACCGGGCCAATGAACAGAACGTCCACACCCATAGAGAGGATGCCGGCGGAAAGGGCATTCTCAAGCATATAGCCCGAAAGCCGCGTGTCTTTGCCCAGGACAATCTTGTGCCGGCCCCGCCCACGGGGCTTGCTTTCGAGGGACTTGAAGACATGGCCGGCGGCGCGGCCGAGTTTGAGTGCCGTTTCCGCGGTGACCGGCTCGATGTTCGCTGTTCCGCGAACGCCGTCGGTGCCAAAGATTTTCCTGGGGGAGCTCATGGGGTTAAGAACTTCATCGGTCGGGAGGGAAGATGACCTGCACCTCATCGGGCACCACGCGCATGAGGGTAACGCCAGCGGGGACGGATACCTCGATGTGCTTGCGCAGGTCGCGGGCGGCTCCAACTCCCGTTAGATCCACCAGCGCCCGGATGTCATTGGTCTGGAGGTTTTGCAGCGTCTTGGGATTGCCCTGCACAGTAACTACGACTTCACTTGGGCTGACTCTAAAGTTATGGCTGTCCTCAGTTGAGGCCAGGATGGTTACCGGGAGCTTCCTCGGGACTACGCGCAGATCGATGCCCGGGTCCTTTAGGCTGGCAAAGGTAACCGTGACCCAAAGGATCACGGCCAGCAGCAGCGAGAAGAGCTTCAGCCAGAAATCCGCAAGCACCAGGTTGCGCAGGAAAGTGATCATTGAGCGCTGCCGTTGGTCGTGGAGGTGGTCGGCGAGTCCGTCTTCGGCACTGCCGCGGGGCCCGGCACTGCTCCGTCCTTTCGCCGAGCCCGTATCCAGCCCATCCAGTTGCGGGAACGAGCGGGGGTGACCAGGACGGAGGTCAGAAACGCGCGCAATTCCTCCAGCGTAAGGCCGCGGACGAACTGGCCTTTGTAAGCATAGGAGATCGCGCCGGTCTCTTCCGATACTACCACAATCACCGCATCAGTCTCCTCGCTCAAGCCGATGGCCGCCCGGTGCCGTGTGCCGAGCGATTTGTTCAGGTCCTGCCGCTGGGTGAGCGGGAAGATGCAAGCCGCGAAGGCAATGTGGTCGCCTTTAATGATAACCCCCCCGTCGTGGATGGCGTTGTTTGGGAAGAAGATGGTCTCCAGCATTTCCGGGGTGGCCTCGCAACCGACCGGGATACCGGATTCAACCGCGCTTTGCAGGTCAATGGACTGCTCGATGGCGATCAGCGCGCCGATGCGCACATCGGCCAGGCGCTCAACGGTCTGGATGATGACTTCGATATTCTCGCGCTGCTCATGGGCGGTGCCAAAGAGCGGCAGGTTGCCCAACTCCGCCAGCATCCGGCGCAACTCCGGCTGGAAGATCACCAGCACCGCCAGGACGAAGAAGGCGGAGATGCTGGGCAGGAAGTATTGCAGTACCGTCAGCTTCAGCAGGTAGCTGGCCATTACCAGTGTCAGCAACACCACCAGAAACCCGGTCACCACCGGCGCACCGCGTGTGCCCCGCACAAACCGAAAGGCAGAATAGATGCCCACCGTGAGGATTAGGATCTCCAGCACGGCGCGCCAGACGGATTGTACGATTTCCCACATTATGTTTTCCGCTTCGCTAGAATCGCCTCGGTCATGCGAATCGCCTGCACGGTCTCCGCGACGTCGTGAGCACGGACGATCTGTACTCCCGAAGCCACGGCCATGCAAGCACAGGCCAGGGCCGCCGGCAACCGTGCCGACATTTCCGCACCCAACAGCTTCCCGATAAAGGACTTGCGCGATACACCCACCAGCAAGGGGCGATCTAACCCCGCAAAACTGCCGGCCGCACCGAGCAACTGCAAATTGTGCTCGACGGCCTTTCCAAAGCCGATTCCCGGATCCAGTATAATTTGTTCCCGCCCCACTCCGCAATGGCTCAATCGCCGAATACGCTCGAAAAAGAACTCTCCTACCTCACGCACGACGTCGGTGTAAGCCGGGTTGACCTGCATGGTTTGCGGTGTGCCTTGCATGTGCGTACACACGTAGCCGGCACGGGCCTCGGCCACGACTTCCCACAAAGCGGTATCATCGCGATTGGCCGCCACGTCGTTGACCAGGCTCGCCCCCGCCGCAAGTGCCGCGCGGGCAACGCCTGGTTTAACCGTGTCGATCGAGATAGGCACTGTGACGCGCCCGGCCAGTTGCTCGACGACCGGCATCACCCGGCGCAGTTCCTCAGCCTCGCTTACGGGCGAAGCGCCCGGGCGCGTGGATTCACCGCCGATGTCGAGGATCTCCGCGCCCTGTTCGACCAGTTGCAAAGCGTGCGCCACCGCTGCCGGTGCGTCCAGGAACCGCCCGCCGTCGAAGAAGGAATCGGGGGTGACGTTCACGATGCCCATCACCAGCGCTGGCCGTGGGAACCTGAATTCGAACTGCTGAGTGCGCCAGAGCATGAAGGTTAACTCCAAAGCCGGACAGACGAATTCTGGAGGAAGTCAGAAGTGACCCATACCAAGGCCAAGTCTTTCGGACTTACTGCCAAGACCGCGGGATAGACGACCCCGAGCAACCCCTCACCCCAGCCCTCTCCCCTTCGGAAGGGGCGAGGGAGAAGCCTCCGCAGCTTTGGGAAGTAGCAGCGGACGTCAGTCCGCTCAAACATCCTCCTCAGTAGGACTTCGGATTTCCTTCGGATTTCGGGTTTCGGCATTCGGAGTTTCAATAGCCCGGGCCGGTTTGGGCCAACTGGATCAGCTCGATCTCATACCCCTCCGGCGCGTCAACGAAAGCAATGCCACCGCCATCCGCGCTGAGATGAGGCCCGTCGGAATACTTCAGGCCGAGCCGGGCGAGGTGCCGCCCGAACTCCTCCAGGAGGTCCACTTCGAAGGCAATATGGGTCAGGTCTGGCTGCACCTGCACCGGTCCGCTGGCGGGATAACAGCACAGCTCGATCAGCTCTTCGCTGCCTGGCGTCTTGAGGAACACCAATTCCGAGCCCCGCGGGGATTTGTGCCGGCGCACTTCCTCCAGGCCCAGCACATCCCGATAGAACTTTACCGTTCGTTCGAGATCGTCCACTCGATACCGCGTATGCAGGAGTTTCTTGACCTTGCTCATGCGCTCACGATAGCGCCGAATCAGTTCAAGGCAACTGACAAATCCAGAGCGCTTGAATCGGATCACGGCTTCCATCGGTCCCGGTTACAGTTCCGCGACAGAGGTTTATTGTGTCGTCGCGGCCGGGCATTTAGAATGCCCTGATACTCGCCCTTTTGCCCAGGGGTAGCTGGAGCGAGGAAATGGGGTGGTAAGGCTTATGAAAATGACGAAGTGTGTTCACAACCGCGAGGCGATGGCTCTGGTGTTTGCCCTGCTCGCCGGTCTAGTCAACAGTGCTGCGCCGGCGGCGGATGCAACTACCGATCCGCTGGCGTGGCCGCCTTTGACACAGGATTCCCGGCCCTGGAGCTACTGGTGGTGGCTCGGCAGCGCGGTGGACAAAGAGAACCTCACGAAGGAACTCACCCGCTACCGCGACGCAGGCTGGGGCGGCGTCCACATAGTCCCGATCTACGGCGCTAAGGGGTGGGAAGGGAAGTTCATCGACTACCTTAGCCCGAAGTGGATGGAGATGCTCAAACACACCGTCACCGAGGCGCGGCGGCTCGGCCTGGGCGTGGATATGACTACCGGCACCGGCTGGTGCTTCGGCGGGCCAAACGTCAGCGAGCACGACGCCTGTGCCCAAGCGGTCACGAAGACCTTCGAGGTGGGCGCGGGCGGGAAGCTGGTGGAAAAGCTCGACCGGGAAGCCACCCAGGCGCTGGTGGCATTCGCAGTGGACGGCAAGTGCATGGAGCTGACCGACAAGATCGCGGCTGATGGCAGCGTCAATTGGACGGCTGAAGGCGGGGCGGGGCGCGTCTATGCGCTCTCGCAGAAACCTACGTCAAAGGTAAAGCGTGCCGCGCCGGGAGGTGAAGGGTATATGCTCAATCCCATTTACGCCGATTCGCTCCGCCACTGGTTGCCACGGTTTACGGAGGCGTTCGCCAGCTACGACGGGCCGAAGCCACGCGCGCAATACCACGACTCGTTCGAGTATGGGGTGAACTGGTCGCCCGATCTGTTCGCGCAGTTCGAGAAGCGGCGCGGTTACCGGTTGCAAAAGGAGTTGCCGGCGCTGTTCGGGAAGGAGAGCAGCGAGCACATCGCCCGCGTGAAGAGCGATTACCGCGAGACCATGTCGGATATGTTGATTGAGGACTCGATGCCGGTCTGGTTCAACTGGTGCCGCGAGCGCGGTTTCCTGACCCGCAACCAGGCGCACGGGTCGCCGGGCAACCTGCTCGACCTTTACGCGCTGGCTGACATTCCGGAGACGGAGATGTTCCACACCGACCGCCGGCCGCTGGTGTCAAAGTTCGCCTCGTCTGCCGCGCACGTCGCGGGAAGAAGGCTGGTCGCGTCGGAGACGGGGACCTGGCTGAAGGAACACTTCACCGAGACGCTCGCCGACGTGCAAGGCCTGCTCGACGACCTGTTCGTGTCCGGGATCAACCACATCATCTTCCACGGCACGTGCTACTCGCCCGATGAAGCGCCGTGGCCCGGGTGGTTGTTCTACGCCTCGACGGAGATGAACCCGCGTAACTCCATCTGGCGGGACGTGCCGGCGCTGGCGGCCTACATCGCACGCTGTCAGTCGGCCCTGCAAGCAGGCCAGCCCGACAACGACGTGCTGGTCTATTGGCCCATTCACGACACTTGGCACGACGTTCAGGGCACGTCCATGGGCCTGTCGATCCACGGCGCCCGCTGGTTTGGCGACAAGGCCATCGGCAAGCTCGCCGAGAAACTGTGGGCGCGCGGGTTCACCTTCGACTACATCTCCGACCGCCAGTTGGGTTATGCAGCTTTGACCTGTGCTGCGCTGATTTTCCTGGCAACCCGTTTCCGTCCTGGTCCGGAGCCTCTGTATGTATTGGCACTCATTTCGTTGCTCGTATTCGGAATCTGCTGCGGTGTTCGAGGGCTGTTCAGCGGAACTTGGTTGAATCGGATTTGCGCCGGGCTCTCAGTGGTGTATTTGACTTGGAGGGTCTATTTCTTTCTCAGCGGGTGAAAGTGACAACGCCGAACGACTTCGCCATGTCGCTTATGTTAAGCTTAACATAAGCGGCATGTTTGGCGGGCAATGAGCGGCGAGAGCGGTATTTCCGGTGTTTCAGGCCGTGGCGCTCCTGCCGGAGCTTTCGCTTGTTTCAGTCCACCGCAGGCACAATTCGGATTGCCGGCGTCGTTCCGGCCCCCTCCGGCCCGTTCCGCCTCGGCCCCGCCGGACTGGGAGTGCCTGGTGATGACTGCTTACTGGCCGCTGAGCACTGGTCCCTCGCCCCTCGGCAGTTCCTTGAACGGGTTAAACACCTTCAACCCCGGCCGACGGAAATCCTGGTCATTGCCCGTCACAATCGTCAGATCGTGGCGGCGGGCCGTCGCGGCGATATAGCTGTCCTCGACCGGCATCAGTTGACCGGCCTGTTCCAGCAGAAACTTCTGGTCCGCCCAAACATGGGCCGTGGCCACATTGAAGCTGAGGATTCTGCCCTCAAGGGCTTCGACACTTCGCCGCAGCCATTGCTGCAGGCGTGTCCGCGTGCAGCCTTCCTTTGTGCGGACCCAGTAAGCGATTTGGGCGATTACAATCGTGCTTGTGTAGCAGGCATCCTGTTCCCGCTCCAGCCATTCGATCACGGCACGACTCCCGTGCGTCTTCGCCGGTTGACTCAGCACGTCCGCATCCAACAGCCAACTCATAGCTTGAGTCGCTTGGGCAGCTCCCGGCGGCGCGCCGGCAGGTCATCCATCGGGACTGGACATTGTTTCCAGACCTCCAGCCAGTTCGGTTTTCGTTTCAGCCGGCGCAGCAGGACGATGTCATCCTCCGCGTCGAAACTGGCCTCAAACTGGTCGCCGGGCGCGGCGGGTGCCAGCGCGGCAGGAATGCTGACGCGGCGTTTGGCATCAAGTGTCACGATCATGGTGGGATCATCCCACATGACCCCCCAATGGTCAACCCTCAACCGAAACACGGATAACCGAGTTGCTGATCACAGTTCACTGCCCCCGTCTGGCCCCAGCTCCGCCGGACCCAGAAGGCACCCCGCAAAGACCTCAGTTCGGACGGTCTATCGAGGCGGTCCCCCATTTCGCCGGTTCCATATCCACTACTAAACCCCTGCTATACCCATCCTAAGCCCCTCGTATCCCCCTCGTATTAACAATACGAGGGGGATACGAGGGGCTTAGGAGGGGTATATGATGGGTATA
>CAIWJG010000667.1 GCA_903912925.1 uncultured Verrucomicrobia subdivision 3 bacterium
ATAGCGCCCAGACACCCGGGCGGGAAAGCCCCGGAAAACCCAACGCTTCCCCAGGAAGCGTTGGTCAACGAATTGACAATCTGAGGGATTTGAAACCGTCGGTCTTTTCCTGAAAAGACCCCCATTGTTTTGAGGTCTGGGAACAAGCCGGGTCGCAAGTGCTCCGGGAAGCCGGGGCCCTGATCCTGCACCCGCAAGTTCAGGCGGCCGGCCTGAAGCTCGGCCGCCAGCGAAACGGTTCGTCCCGGCGAAGTAACCTGCACCGCGTTTTCAAGCAGGTTGACCAGAATGAGGTGCAGCAGGTTGGCCGCCCGGCTCGAAAGCATCTGGTCGCCCCCGGCAACGGTAGCAAGCCTGACCCCTCGCGTGGCGGCTAATGCCTCGACGCGCTGTCTGGCACCCGCGACCAGTTCTGCCAGAGACACCTCGTAAGCCGGCTCGCCCCGGGCATCGGCCAGCACCTCGAGGGTCTGCTCCACCAGCGATTGCATCCGCCGCGCCGCCGTCAGGGCGTCCTGCATCTCCTCGTCCATTTGCCGGGTGATCCCATGGCCCTGACCGCTGACAAATTGGGACAGGCTGGCCAGCGGATTCTTCAAGCCGTGCATGAGGTGCGCCGAGACGGCCCCCAACGCCGAGGCGCGCGCGGCCAGCGCCAGTTCCTGGTTGGCGCGCGAGAGGCGTTCGTTGCGTTGCGCCAGTTCCCGATTCAATCGTTCGACGTGCCGGAAAGCGGGCCACAGCATCAGCACCAGCAGGGAACCGCTCACCGCAAATGCCGCCGCCGCTAACGCGCCCAGGCGGCGGTCCAACCGGGCGTATTCCTGCGCGATGCTTTGTCCCTCCACGATAAATTGCGCGGCGCCCAGCAGGTTCGTGGTGTCGCGGCGGTGCAAGGGCACGGTCACCCGCAGCGTTGCCACGCGGGGGATATTGCCGGTGGCGAATTGCGGGAGGTAGATGAAAACCTCGCTCAAGGGCGTGTCGGGCGCAAACCGGCTGAACGGCCGCAAACGGCTGACCGCCTGGAGGGCCTGGGGGGAGAGTTGCCGGGGCTGAATGGTGGCGGGAAAAGCATCCGTGAACCGGCCCGCGCTATTGAAGAACCGGATCCCCATGACGCCCTTGAGCCGCGAAGCGCGCACGGCGGCGTCGAATCCAATCTGCTCGTCGCTATCCACCAGCTCGCCTTCCACCCCAGTGCGGGCGTCAAGTTGTTCCATCTGCGTGGTGGCATGGAGCGCCTCGGCATCACGCTGGGCGATTTGCTGCCGCACCAAAGATCGGACCAGGAGCCAGCCGCCGAAAATAGTCAGGCCCAGCACGGCCAAGGCCAGGCTCACGCCCAGCACAAAGGCCCGGCCCGTGCGCGGCATCAGGCTTTCCATCCAGGCTTGTGCGCTCATCGTGGTCTCTAAAACTCCCGGCCAATCCCCGCGCCGGCCGTCCAATCGCTATACTGATCCAGCGACTGATTGCTCCAATTCCAATCGCTTTCGCCAGAAACATAGGCAAACCAGTGCTTGCCCAGGCGTCGCTCCACCCGCAGATCTACGGTCGCAGACACGCGCTCCCTTCGCTCCGCGCCCACGGTCTGCACGCGGTAGAGGTAGCAGCCAAAGCGAGCCCCCGCGGCCGTTTCCCAGTCACCCTGTCTCCAGCGCACTTTCTGGCTCAGTGCGAGGCGGTCATAATCCCAGTAGCCAGACCCGTTGTCCACATTCTGGAGCCATCCGACTTTGGTAGTTGTGGTCCAGCGCCTTTGCTCATCCCAGTTGTGCCGCCACTGTGCGAACACTTCGGGCCGCCAGAACGCCAGCGTGGTGCCGGGGACCGGCTGGCCCTGCAGATCGGTTTGCTCCCGGCCATCGTAAAGCCAGTGCAGGGTTTGGAAGTTGATGGCCAGCTCGGATTTGTGGCCATAAGTCCGTAATAGACTCAGCTTGCCGCCTGCTTCCCAATAGCTATCCACTGCGCCGGCATAAAGCTGCGGACCTCCGACCGCCTCCAATCGCAGCTCCCACCCAGGACTGAATGTGTGGTTCCATTTGGGCTTTAGGGAGATGCCGATCCCCTCCACCAGCAGGCGCGACAGGTTGGTTTCCGTCTCTGAGACGTCCATGACCTGGTTCTGATACAGGGCACTCAGCTCGAGGCCCAGCTTGTCGTGCGGGCCCACCGGCCGGGCAAGCTGCATCGTGCCCGAGACAAAGCTCTCGCCATTGACCGACGGGGCATCAAAGTACCGCCGGTCCTCTCCCAGGAAAAACATGGTGAACTCGGTGCCCGTTTCCGACAGGCGGATAAATGAGACATCCGCCGCCACCGACGCGAAAGAGCTGCTCTCAGGGGCGACCGACGTTAGCAGAACATTGTGCTTGTAGCCGCCGCCCACCTCCGCCCGCGCCGAGACATCCCACACGGCCACCGGGGAGAGGTTGGTCGCGGGAGCGGCGCTCAACCGACCGAAGGCCGCAAGCCCTACAACAAGGACAAGCCGAACCATCCAGTGCTCCAAGCGTCGCCTGAACAGTTTCCGAGCGTGTCGTTGCATCACCTTATGGCTGGTCCGGCGATTCCGCGGGTGAACTGCCCTCTCCAGGTTCCTTCCGATCCCCGTGCAGACGGTAGCGCACGAAATCCCGCGTCGAGCCCAACCGGCGGGCCGCCTGCGAGACATTGGCCCCGGACTGTTTGAGTGCCAGTTGCACCAGGCGGTTGATGGCGTCTTCGAGCACAAAGCCCTGCTCTGGAAACACAAAGCCCGGGCTGAGCCAGTCGCCGGGCACCACCGACGGCGCAACTCGCCCCTCGCCGGGCAGGTGCGCAAAATCCAGCGCCGCTTCATCCTCAAACACCAGCCCTCGCTCCAGTTCATGCGCTAATTCGCGCACATTCCCCGGCCAGCGATAAGCCAGCAGCCGCTGCCGGCCTTGCTCCGTGATCTGACGCCGAGGCAGGCGGTGCTGCCGGCAAAGCTGGTCCAACAAGTGCCCTGTCAGCGTGAGAATGTCCTCGCCGCGCTCGCGCAAGGGCGGCAAGTTCACCCGATACAGGTCCAGCCGGTGCAGCAGATCCTCGCGGAATTCACCGGCTTCGACCGCGGCCCGAAGCTCACGGCTCGTAGCGGCAATGATCCGCACATCCACCTCGATCTGCCGGTTCCCGCCCAGGCGCCGTATCTTTCGGTCTTCGAGCGCCATGAGGACCTTTGCTTGCAGGGCCGAGGAGAGGCTGGGCAGTTCGTCCAGGAACAACGTGCCGCCATGCGCCGCCTCGAACAGCCCTTGGCGCATGGCCCGAGCGTCGGTGAATGCGCCCCGTTCATGGCCAAACAGTTCGGATTCTGCCAACGACTCAGGCAAAGCCGAGCAGTTCACTTCGATGAGTGGCTGGGTCGCGCGCGGTCCATGGCAGTGTAGCCACCGGGCCAGGCTGGATTTGCCCGTCCCGGTTTCGCCGATGATCAACACGGGCGGGAGGCGCGTTTGCAAGCGCCGGTCTGCGGCCAGGATCTTCTCCAGCACTTCGCGCAACGGCCCCAGTGAGGCCCCAAAGAAGAACCCAACCTCCAGCTCGTTCTCCCGCACATGCTCCGCCACGCGGGACGATTGTCGGGCCTGCCGCGCCCGCCGCATCACCAGCGCGAGCAGTCCTGGGTCAAACGGCTTCACGAGGTAATCCAGCGCACCAAGCCGCATGGCCTCGACCGCGCCCTTGATGGCTCCCTCCGCCGTCATAACCACCACCCCGGGCCCCTTTTGCGCGAGACCCGCACGCAACAGGTCCGTGCCCAGGCCGTCGGGCAAATGAATGTCCAACAGAACAAAGTCGAACTCCAGGTCCACCAGCAGCCGTTGCGCACCGCTGAGCGTGCCGGTGCCAGTGACATCGGCGCCCAGCGCCTCCAGGTGTGCACTCAGGCGGCGGCGCAACAGCGCTTCGTCATCCACTACCAGCACGCTCAAACCCGCCAGAGAAAGCTCCGTGTCATTGCTCATAGGCTCCAGTTGACCACTCGTCCGGGCGGTGAAACAAACAAGACTGCGCCACTGATTAGCAGTAACAGGAATGAGGCGGCGACTAAGACCGACGTCATCGCTCGCCACATGAACCGCGACTTTTGCTCACTCATAACACAAGGGAACTGGGGATTGCGCGGTTTTAGGGTCAAACTGCGAGAGCCAGGCGAGATCCGATTGCCCGCCGGGCTCCTGCGGTTGCCGGTCGCTAACTCACTGAGGCTAATTCTGTCCCCGCCCGCATCCCCGGCCCGCGCCGGCTAGCGGTCGGATTTCGTCAGGGGTGACCTGTCCGTCGCCGTTCTTGTCCAGGGCCTTCAGCATGGCGGGTGCTCCATTGATCTCATCCGCCGACAGGACGCCATCTTTATCCGCGTCGAGGATGACCAGCAGCACTGATTTCTGGCCATTAGCACAAGCCCGGCGTCCCTGCCCTTGGCCGCCCCAGGGGCATTCCTGACCGCCGCGACCCAGACCGCCGGGACAAAGTTCCTCGGCCGTGAGCTGCCCATCCTGATTCTGGTCGAGTTTCAGCAACTGGCTGGCGGCCTGGGCCATTTCCGCTTCCGACAAGACTCCATTCGAGTCGGTGTCTAAGATGGCCGCAACGGGGGGCGGTAACCTCTGAGCGCCGTAGCGATGCTGACCGCCACCGCCACCGCCACCGCCGCAGCCCTGGCCTTGTTGCGCGCTAACTGTTAATGCCGACCCTGCGAGAGCCAGTCCGATAAGGAGTGTAATTGTCTGTTTCATACGTTTTGCTTTTCTTAATTGTTTTCGCCAGACCTGAGCGCCTGCCGCCTTTCGGCAGCTCCCGGCAGCCCAGGTTTCTGGCTTCTGAAATAAATAGACTCCCGCACTGTTAAGATTCTGTGTGGGCCGGGGCTGAGAATTGTTAAGGGATTGTGAAAGTTGCCGACTTCCGGCGGCGGACGCGCTATACATGCGTGAAACGTGAAACGTGAAACGTGAAGGGAATCCGAACCTGTGGCTCAAGCAGGCGCAAGGCCAAGGTAGTACCTGTCGCCTGCACCGACACGGGCGATTGCGCGGGTCGGGGGACCCGGTTTACAGGACGGGGCAGGCCGGTTGCCCGCAGCCGACGGAATCGCTGAATACAGTACCGACATGATAACCCCAGGCACTAACAAGCCAATGGCCGGAGCAGGAAAGATACGGCTGCTGGTGATTGATGACGACAAGAAGCTCTGCCGTCTCATCCGCGATTACCTGGAGCCAATGGGCTATGAGGTCGAGTCGGCGCACACCGGCCCGGAGGGGCTGGACAAGGCACAGACCGGCCAGCACCAGATTATCATCCTGGACGTGATGCTGCCTGGGATGGACGGCTTTGAGGTGCTCAAGCAGTTGCGGCACACTTCGGATATTCCCGTGCTGATGCTCACCTCCCGCGGCGAGGAACCCGACCGCATTGTGGGCTTGGAGATCGGCGCGGATGATTACCTGCCCAAGACATTCTCGACGCGCGAACTCCTGGCCCGGCTGCGCGCCGTCACGCGGCGGACCACCCGCGCGGCTCCGGGCACCCCGCCCGAGGGCGAAGCAGAGATCGTGGTGGGCCGGCTGCGGGTCAACCCCGCCACGCGCCTGGCGCTGCTGGATGACCAACCGCTCACACTGACGCCGGTCGAGTTCGATCTGCTGGCCGCGCTGGCCCGCGCGCGCGGTCGGGTCAAGTCGCGGGAGCAATTGCTGGAGGAAATCCGGGACCGGAATTACGATGTGTTCGACCGCTCGATAGACGTGCATATCTCCACGCTGCGCCGCAAGCTGGACGACGACGCGAAAGAGCCGCGCTTCATCCGTACGGTGCGCAGCGCGGGCTACACGCTCATCAACCCCGACGCATAGCGCCGTTGTAATTCACCACCCCCTGGCCATGAAATTCCGCTTTCCGCTGCTGCCGAAGATTCTCGCTTGGTTCTTTCTCAACCTGGTTGTCCTGGGCGTGGCCTTCTTCTTCGTGCTCAAGGTCCAATTCCGCTTTGGTCTGGATTCGCTCCTCGCTGGCCGCGTCGGCGATCGCGTCCAAGCGGTCAGCGACGTGATGACCGGCGAATTGAAAGCCAAGTCCCTCAGCGGCTGGGACGAGGTGCTCAAGAACTTTGGGAAGGCCTACAAGGTGCAGTTCTTCGTCTTCCGCCGAGACGGCTCGCAAATTGCCGGGGAGAGCATCACTTTGCCGGCGGTGGTGGCGGCGAGAGTCGCCGAGCGGCGCGGAATGGGCGAAGGTCTCGGGCGTGGCCCTCCGCCGGGCCGAGGCCCGCGGTATGGGCGGGAGGGACAAGCCATCGAACCACAGGCCCGGTTCATTCTCCGCACCGAAACCCCGGCGCATTATTGGGTAGGTGTCTGCCTGCCGCTGACCGAACCCGGGACCAGCCGTCCGTGGCCGGTGACCCTGCTGCTGATGTCAGATTCGCTGAGTGCTGGCGGCTTGTTCTTCGATCCGATGCCGTGGGTCATCGTAGGGTTCGGCGCGGTGATCTTCTCGGTCCTGTTCTGGATTCCGTTGGTGCAAGGGGTGACCCGATCGCTCTCGCAGATGACCCGCGCCACCGAGCAGATCTCTGAGGGCCGGTTCGACACGCGCGTGGATGAACGGCGGGGCGATGAATTGGGCCGGCTGGGCCAGGCCGTCAACCGCATGGCAGCGCGGCTCTCGGGCTTTGTCACCGGCCAGAAGCGATTCCTTGGTGATATTGCCCACGAGCTTTGCTCGCCCCTCGCCCGCATCCAGGTGGCCCTCGGCATCCTCGAACAGCGCGCCGACGACAAACAGAAGGCCTATGTGGACGACCTGCGCGAGGAGGTGGAGCAGATGTCGCGGTTGGTCAACGAGCTGCTTTCATTCTCCAAGGCCGGCTTGACACCACGGGAAGTAAAGCTTGAGCCGGTGAATCTGGCGACGACGGCTCGGCGTGTGCTGGATTCGGAGGCGGCGCAGAGCAGCCAGGTGCAAATCCAGATTCCCGACAACCTGTCAGTCCTGGCCCAACCGGAATTGCTCTCCCGGGCCTTGTCGAATCTGGTGCGCAATGCCGTCCGCTACGCCGGTCAGGCAGGCCCCATCACCGTCTCGGCTCTGCGCAAGGATGACACGGTGGTGGTTACGGTCGCCGACCAAGGCCCAGGCGTGCCCGAGACCTCGTTGCAGCAGATTTTCGATCCGTTCTTCCGGGCCGAAGCCTCGCGCAGCCGGGACACCGGCGGGGTGGGCCTGGGACTGGCGATCGTGAAGACGTGTGTGGAAGCCTGCCAGGGAACCGTTAGTGCCAGAAACCGCGCGCCGCAAGGTCTGGAAGTCCAGATCGTTTTGAAAGCGGCGACCTGACACGCACCTCAGTAGATCCACGGCACGAATCGCCGCGCCCGCCGCGCGTATGTGGCATACTCGGGAAACTGCTGTCTGAGCCAGCGTTCTTCCAGCCGAGCCTTGCCATCAAATAGCGGTGCCAGGGCCAACCCCGCCAGCAGTGCGGGCCAACTTTGCCACACCAGTGCCCAGCCTACTGACCCGCAGAATACCGCTGTGTAAAGCGGATGGCGGATGAACCCATAGATACCGGTTTGGACCAGGCTGCTGCCCGCGGAGGGTTTTGGAAAAGGCGTTAGGTTGCGGCCCAGGCTGATTGTGCCTGCGAGGCCGCAGCCACTGGCAATCAGGAGCAGAAACGCGCCGCAAAGAGTCAGGGCGAGGTGCTGCCACTGGTTGCGGCAAAGGATACCCCCGACAATCACCGCGCCCAGAAGCGCAGCCTGCCCCAGCACCCAAAGGCCGCCGCGTTGGACAAAGTTGTCAGCCATATTCGGCGTATGCTCGTGATTGAATCATCAACTATCAACCTAAACTCCTAAACTCCGCAATTGGATGTGAACAACAAAGGCACGAAGACGCGAAGAAAGGGCCAAGCCGCATCCATGCAGAAGAGAACAACAGGTGAACACAGATTCTGAGGGCCGGACTCGGTTCTTGCCGTGCTCGCCCTTGGGTCAATGGCCGATGAACGGATACTCGCGGTGGAAACGGCAGGTTCTGAGTAGTCCCTATCTGTGTTTATCTGTGTCCATCTGTGGTTGTATTGAATTGCGTCTTCGTGTCTTCGCTGTTCAACTGCGGCATCCAGGTTGATTACCCGTTGGGGCTGCCAAGTATGCCCGCCGCCCGGCCGTATGAGCCGAGGTTGAATACATTGCGATAACCCATCTGCTTGAGCCTGGCCTTGGCCATGCCGCTGCGTGTCCCGCTCAAGCAGTGCAGCAAGATCGCCTGCTCCTTGTCGGGAGCGCGCCGCGCGATTTCGTCCCCTAACCTGCCGAGGGGAATATTGATGGCCCCCGGCAGATGCCGTTCCTGGAACTCCCCTTCGCTGCGCACATCAATGACCAGCGCGCCTTTGTTCAGCCATTCGCGCGCCGTCGCCGTCGTCACCAGGCTCAGACGCTTCAGGAGCAGGAAGGCGACAACCGCGCCAACGATAACGATCCAGGTAACAAGGTTCATATAGAACGGACGGTGAGGGGATGCGGTCACTCAACAGGTGTTGCGGCTCATGCCTTCTGGGGATGCGTCTGCTTCCACTTTTGCCGGAGCGCCGAATGGAGCCGCTGGCGGAATTCGACCGGCAACTCGCAGGGCTGGCCGCCCTTGTAGAGCGTGATGGTCTTGCGGATGTTGTCCACGACCACCTGGCAGGGGTTGCACCCGGCCATGTGCTTCTCGAACTCCTCGCAGATGGCCGGGTCCACCGTGCCCTCCACGTATTCGTTCAGCACCGCAAGTAATTCCGCGCACTTCATATCATGCTATTCCGATTAAACTGAGCCGCGAAGGGACAAAAGGTTACATGAGTTGGTTGCATGGGGGCAGGGGGGCATTGGGGCATGGTTACATCGGTGCATAGTTACATGGTTGCATGGGTGCTTGGGTTACATAAAGCAGCGCGCCACACCATGTAACCCATGTAACCCATGTAACCCATGTAACCATGTAACCATGTAACCATGCAACTCATGCAACTCATGTAACTCCTACTAACTCCTATTCAATGATTGTGTGGAACGCGCACCACCCGCCGCTCGGGATCGCCCAGGGTGCGTGTCAATTGCTCGCGGAGCTGCAAGCGCGCGCGGAGCAACCGCACCTTGGTATTGGCCTCGCTGAGCCCGAGCGTCTCGGCGGTCTCCCGCACGGACAGCCCTTCCACGTCTCGCAGCAGGAACACCAGGCGGTGCTTTTCGTCCAGTTTGGCCAGTGCCTCATCCAGCAGGCGCTGAATCTCGTGCTGCTGCACCAACTGCTCCGGTGAGTGGCGCCAATCCGCAATGTATTCCGGGTGGGGGATCGTGTCGTACCCGTCCGCCTCCTCGGTCGCTTCCTCCAGGGAAATGGTATCCAGGCCTTTCTGCTTGCGAATGACCTTGAGCGCCGCGTGGCTGGCGATGCGCAGCAGCCAGGTGGCGAAGCTGGCGTCGCCGCGGAAGCCGCCCAGGTGCTCCAGCGCGCTCAGAAAGGTCTGCTGCGTTACATCCTCGGCGTCCTGCTGGTGGCGCAGCATCCGCAGCGCCAGGGCATAGACTCGCTGCTCGTAGCGATTGGCCAGCGCCTCGAAGGCGTCCAATTCGCCCGCTTGGGCGCGCGCGACCAACGCGGGGTCGGAAACTTCGGGGTCGATCTGATTGATAATATTCAAGGTGCTCTGGTGAGAGTGCCCATAGCGGTAGCAGAGCTGCTACGCCGGGGTCAACCCGGTTTCTCAGCCCCAAATCCTCGCCTTAGCGTTTAGCGACAAAAAAAGTCCCAGCTACCCCCCCAGGGGAGGTCTTCACGGATTCCGCCACAGCTCAAATTCCTCGCCCCAACCGCACAAAACCTTTGCAACC
>CAIWJG010000668.1 GCA_903912925.1 uncultured Verrucomicrobia subdivision 3 bacterium
GCTTCAGCGGGGTGGGTGTGGCACGCGAACCAGCTCCACAACCGCTTCAGCAGTTTACGGTGGCGGGTAAACCGCTGAAGCGGTTCCGACGCCGAGACCATCGCCCCCACCCCACTCAAGTGGGGTGTTAATGAGAGGCAGGCCGCGTTGGATACTGAGGAGTCCGCAGCATACACTACACCCAAAGCTGCCGAGGCTGCTCCCTCTCCCCTTCCGAAGGGGCTGGGGTGCACTGCCGTAGAATTAGAGAAGTTACCGCGCGAGACGCGGCGGCTTCCCCCTCTCCTCCCCCCGAGGGAGGAGAGGGTTGGGGTGAGGAGGGCCGTGCTAACCCCGCCGATTCCCCTCAGCGGTTACGCGACCGAGTCCTCAAGCCAGGCCAGGTAGCGCTGGTTGCCCCGGTTGATGGACAGCACGATAAACTCCGGCGTGTCGTAGGGGTGCTTCGCCACAACCAATTCTTCGAGCGCGGCCAGGCGGGTGGTGGTGGTTTTCATCACCAGCAGCACCTCGGTGCTGCATTCCAACTTCCCCTGCCACCAGTAGTGCGATTCGATCCTGGGCATCAGGTTAACGCAAGCCACCAGCCGGGCCGCCAAAGCCGCGCCAGCCAACTTGCGCGCCACCTTTAGGTCCGGCGCTGTCACCAGCGCCACCGCGAACTTACCTGCGAGCTTCATTTCTCTGGATCCTTCATTTCCTTCCGTTAAGTCAAAAGCGGATGCATGTGCCTCTTTTACACCAGGCAAACAAAGGAAACGAAGATTTTTATCGTGCGCCCCAGTCCAAATACCACTCCCCCGGGCCACTCGGTGCTTGCCAGCGGGCCGATTTGGTCTTGGAATGGGACGTCGAGTCGGGACCGATATGATGTTATGAGCACTGCCAACCAAATGAACCGAAGATCCTTTCTGGCTGCCGCTGCCAAGCTGAGCGCCGCCGGCCTGGTGGCCTCGCGAGTTGAAACCTGCTTTGCCGCCGATGCCGTCACGACGCGCGCGCCCGCCTGGCAACTGGGCTGCTACACGCGGGCATTCGACCAGTTCGAATACCCGGTCGCGCTCGACGCCATCGCCGAAGCGGGTTTCAAGTATGTCGGGCTGATGACCACCAAGACGAAGGACTGGGTCATGATCAAGACCACCACGCCAGTCGAGGAAGTCCAGGCCATGCACAAGGAAGCCGCCAAGCGCGGGCTCAAGGTGCTGTCAGTCTATGGCGACTTCTCCGTCACCGACTCGCTCGCCGCGGGCATCCTCGGCCTGAAGCAGCTCATTGATGACACGGCCATCTGCGAATGCTCGAACCTGATGCTGGCCGGGACCTCCGACGAGAAACTTTACCAGCTCTACTACAAGACCATTGCCGAGTGCTGCGACTATGCCGCCGCGAAAGGCGTCGGCCTCAGCATCAAGCCGCACGGCGGCCAAAACGCCACCGGCCCACAATGCCGCAAAGCCATCGATCTGGTCGCCAAGAAGAACTTCGGCCTGTGGTATGACCCGGGCAATGTCTTCTACTACTCGGACGGCAAGCTCGACCCGGTCGAGGATGCCGCCACCGTGGATGGTCTGGTAGTCGGGATGAGCGTGAAGGATTTCCTCCCGCCCAAGGAAGTGCTCGTGAACATCGGGAGCGGCAAGGTGGATTTCGCGGCCGTCT
The DNA here is from genome assembly GCA_903912925.1 of uncultured Verrucomicrobia subdivision 3 bacterium. Lineage (GTDB taxonomy): Bacteria > Verrucomicrobiota > Verrucomicrobiia > Limisphaerales > UBA8199 > PALSA-1440. Next base: position 1,663 of record CAIWJG010000668.1, read on the forward strand.
TCGCTCGGCTGAAGAAGGGCGGCTTCACCCACGGGCCACTGATTGTCGAGTGCCTCGCGCGCGGCCCGCTGGAGAGCGTCAAGACCGCCGCGACCAAGGCCCGCCAGTTCCTGGAGCAACTGACCGGGCAGCAGCGGTAGCCGGTTTTCCAACATCCAACATCCAAGGACCAGGCCCTGCGCCAGGGTTGGATGTTGGGGGTTCGATGTTGGATGTTGGATGTTTTAAGGATTCAGCGCAACCTTCAGCGTGATGGCATACTGGCAGGGCAGGCTCCGCGGGCACTGGACCACCAGGGCGTCGGCTTCCTGCGACCAGGTAAGCTTGGCATCGCTCCCCAGGAGCTCGACGGAACGAACGGACGCGCCGGCCTGAGCGCCGGACTTGCCGAGAGAGGCAATCCGAACTTCTCCCGTCGGCAACGCGAGGCAAATGGCATACACCGCGCCGTCTTTGGTTGTGAACCGAATATCGGACGGCTTGAAGACTTGCTTGCGTTCGGCCTCCTGGCCTTTGGCCGGCTTGGTCGGCCCTTCACCGGATACCTTCCACGGATGAGTGCCGTAGATGGCCTCTCCGTTCACTTTCAGCCAGTCGCCCATTTCGATGAGCCGCTGCTGCATGATGACTGGGATGCGTCCATCTCCCGTAGGGCCGATGTCGAGCAGCAGGTTGCCACCCTTGGAGACCAGGTTGACCAGCACGCAGACCAGTCCGTATGCGGACTGATAGTCGTCAATCGTCTCGTTGCGATTGTAGCCGAAGCTGGCGCCGATGCCGCGGCACTCCTCGAACTTGCGAGCCGCACCGAGCTTCGTGTCGCCGCCGACTTCGCCGTATTCGGTCGTGTAATAGCCGCCGTGATGACTGCGGGTATCCTTGCCCCAGCGGTCGTCGATCACCACCTCGTCGCGGCAGGGAGACTCATTGTATAGCCAGGCCATAAGCTCCTCGCTCTTCCACTCGGCGCTGGTGTGGCCCCACTCGCCGTCGGCAAAGATGATCGAGGGCTTGTAACGCATGACCAGATCCTTGAACTGCGGATGGAAGTGCTCGCGCACGAACCGCGGGAAGTCCATCTGATAGACTGGATTGAACCACTCGTAGAGCGAGTAATAGAAGCCCATCTTGAGGCCACGGGACCGCACGGATTTGGCCAGGTCGCCGCACAAGTCGCGGTGCGGCCCTACGTCCACGCTGTTCCAGTTCCAACTATCGGCATTGGGCCAGAGGCAGAAGCCTTCGTGATGCTTCGAGGTCAAGACCACGTAGCGGGCGCCCGACCGCACAAAGATATCGGCCCATTGGTCCGGCTCGAACAGTTCGGCGGTGAACTGCGGCGCAAAGTCCTGGTACTTGAAGTTTGGGCCATAGGTTTTGGCGTGGAACTTCGACGTGGCGCTGCTCTTGTTCTGCAAGGCATCCCAATACCATTCGGCGTAGCTCCCTTTAGGCCCCCACGCCGGCACGGAATAAACGCCCCAGTGGATGAAGATGCCAAACTTGGCTTCGTCGAACCAGGCTGGGATGGGGCGCGCATCCAGCGATTTCCAGTTGGGCTCGTATTTCTCGGCGGCGGCAGAAAGGAAGGGCAGGGCCAGAAGCACCGCAACTAAGCAGCTAAGGCCGTGGTTGCGAATTGGCATCGGTTGTAGCAGCCGACGTGAGGAGGCTCTGATTCTTGATGAAACAGCCGATGCGCAAAGCAATTTGAGCCTCCTTACGTCGGCTGCTACGCCACCCATGCACGTGCTCAGAAAGGATGATTTCATAATTCTTCGTTGCGATAATAGAAGTAGATAGCTGCCAAGGAAAGCGCCGTCAACAAATGCCACACGGCATGGCCTTGAAACCATGTGTCCGGGCCGCTGAAACTCTCCTTAACGTCCATGACCCAGCAGATGCGCGCCGCAACCAGCGATGCCAGGGACAAGATCATCAACGGGACAGACAGCCTGCGCCGGCGCTGAAACCGGTCCGCGACCACAAAGGCCGCGACGATCAAAATGAGGGTGGGCAGCACCACGCTGGAACGCATGGACCATTTGTATTCGTAGAGTAGAAAGCAGACGACCAGAGCCAGGCCGGCCAGAATCGGCCAGGTCGGAACCCCCGCTCGACCACCACCTACGTTCAGGCGGGGAACCCAGCGGCCCACGTTGATCGCGATGAACACCACCAGCGGCGAGTACATCGCCGCCACATCCAGTTGCTGCCCCCAGCGGGTCAAGGAGGCATGAAACAGGCCGCTCCCGAATCCAAGAAAACAGCAGGCGGCACCGAGCAGGATGCTCATCGCCGGAGTGCGGATCACATAGCCGGCATGGGCCGGTGCCTGCCGACGAAGGTCATGCCAGCCCAGCGCCAGCGCGTAGAAGCCTACCAGGACATAAGCCAGGTTGGACCAGGTATCGGACTGGGTGCGCAGAACATCATCTAAATGAACCCTTTCCGCGTAAGCGGGATGTCGCAGCTCCACGCTCTCGGCCCAGCCGCCCCAAACCTCCCGGCCCTGGTAGCTGCGGATTATTCCGACCACCAGGAGCGTCAGCACGACCATTGCTCCCCAGGTGAACCCGTGGATCCAGGGCGGCAGGCCGATCAGGCTGTGAGTTCTCCCGCTGCTATCCGATTGATCCGGGTTTGATGTGGCCATAGCGGCAGTGTCTTGCGGTTGGAGCATTCTGCCAAGCTCGGAAGGGGGATTGGCGCCTGTGACGGAGCCTGGCCCGGGCGAAAGGTGGCCCCGGGAGTCCGAAAGTTATTCCCCCGCAGAACCCGGGGAGCAGCCTCGGCAGCTTTGGGTGTAGTGTATGCTGCGGATTCCTTAGTAACTCACCCCAAACTGGGTTGCGAGCCATTCGAGGGTGATGTTGTCGGCGATCACGTCGTGCGGGATGAGGAGATACTTCCACGGCTTGCCTTTGTAGGTCTTCGCGTGGTCGCTCGCCTGCTTGCACCACTTCACCGCCGCGTCCTTCTTGGCGACGACCACGGCGTCCGTCATCTCGTCCCGGCGCTTCGGTTCCAGCATGTAGATCGTGGCGTCCGTCTCTGCCACGAAGTCCGGCTGGTATTCCTGTAGGTCGGCGCCGGACTTGTAGTAAATCTGGAACTGGCCTTTGGCCGGCTTGAACCACTTCGATGCCTCGCGCTCCAAAGTCACGGATAGTTTGCGCTCAGCGTCGGACTGGAACTTCTGCACCGGGTAGAGGCAGCGCTTGAATCCGCCGAATAGATACTTCGCCATGTTACTTTTGTCCGCTGGCGGCTGACGGTAATCGAGAACCGGTTCCGAGGCCGATGCGGTGTAGGCGCTCGGCTTGAGTTCGGAGAAGCCCTTGCTGATTTTCACCTCGTAGCCGGTCGCCTTTTCCCAATAATGCTCCTGCATCTGGACGTGAACGAACCGGGCAATATCTCGCTGGTAGCAACTGAGCACCTTGCGAATCTCGTGCTCGTCGGGCAGGTAGCCGCGCAGGTGCTTCACGACCTGGCCGGCCAGATCGTAAAGCAGGTCGGCATGTGAGTCGTAAGAGACATCGTCGAAATCAACGAGGCCGCTCACGACGTAATTCTCCAGCCGCGATTCCTCAAGGCCCCCCTTGCCCATAGCGATTACATCCACCTGATCCGTGCGCAGGTGCTTGGCCCAAAGCTCCTCCGACACCGGCGGATAGTTAAGCGTATCCAGCTTGAGCGTGAACGAATTGAAACCCGATTGAACCTTGCCCACGGGCACGACGAGGATGCGAGGAATATCAATGGTCTGCTGAATCACCAACTCCGTGGTCTTCGCAACAATGGCCGCGAGGTCGGGCCTGGCCGTCACGCCCTCCATTTCCAACTGCGATGGGCGATACTGGGCGGCGACTTCCTTCAGCACCGCCGCCTGCACGTCGGTATTCGTCAGGTAGGAGACGCTGGGAAGTAGCTGCGGCTGGTTTTCCAACTTGCGGATCACCTGATACGCAATCTGCGCCACCTTTTGGTCTTCCGGCGTCTTGAAGACTGGTGGCTCGGCAGCCTCAGGCACCAGCGTACTCGTGGTCGTCTGCTCAGGCTGTAATCCCAGCTTGCTCGCCAGTTGGGACTGCGAGACGACCGTCACCGTCTTCTCGCCCAACTGCTCTGGCTCCAGAATCACCTGCTGCAAGCGGATTGCCGAGTCGGGTTTCTTCGCCTCGTCCACGATCTCCTGAAACTTGTCGTGCGCGATGATGTTCAGGCGGTCCACGGAGTTGACGCCGGTGCGCTTGCCGTAGGGCAGGCGCAGGCCGCGCCCGATGGATTGCTCGATGAGGATGCGGGCATTAGCGGCGCGCAGCGGGACGATGGTGTAGAGGTTCGTCACGTCCCAACCTTCCTTGAGCATGTTGACGTGGATGACGATCTCCGTCGGCTCGTCGGTGTGCTCGACCTTGAGCAGCCGTTCCACCATCTCGTCCTCTTCCGCGCCGGTCTTGCTGGAATCCACCTGGATGACCTTGGTCTGGTAGCGCCCCTCAAAGAACGCAACCGACTGGATCAAATCAACCAACTGCTTCGCATGCGTCGTGTCGCGTGCGATGACCAGGACGAATGGCTTCACGATGACGTTGCCGCTCTCGCGAGCATAGGTTTCCAGCTCGACCTTCACCTGTTCGTGCAACCGAACACCGTCCTGAAGCTTCATTAACTCGACGGCCTCCGCGGTCATGCCTGCGGGATTGAAATTCTTGCGCGTGACGACCGCAGGCTCCTTGACGAAGCCATCCGCCATCGCCTTGCCGAGAGGATAATCGAGGATGACGTTCTTGAACGGCACCCCGCCCTTGGCCGTTTCCACGAACGGTGTGGCCGTGAGTTCCAGGCCGATGACCGGCTTCAACTCGTTGATCGCCCGCACGCCGGCACTGGCGCGGTAGCGATGCGACTCGTCCATGATCAGCACGAGGTCGGGCAGGCCGGCCAGATACTCGAAGTAGCTCTCGCCGATGTATTCCGAAAGCCGCTTGATGCGGGGCGATTTGCCCCCGCGCACCTCGGAGTTGATCTTGGAGATGTTGAAGATGTTCACCTTACAGCGAAGCGACTGGTCGAACAGCGTGCCTGCCTTCGCCTCGTAATTGTCGCCCGTGATGATCTCGGGGGCGTCGGTGGCAAACTCAGCGATGCCCTTGAACACATACTTCGGGGTGTTCGGCGTGAAGTCGGTAATGAGCTTGTTGTAGATCGTCAGGTTCGGGGCCATGACGAAGAAGTTGTTGATGCTGTGCGCCAGGTGCAGGTAGCTGATGAAGGCCCCCATGAGCCGCGTCTTGCCGACGCCAGTGGCCAGCGCGAAGCAGAGTGACGGAAACTCGCGCTCAAAATCGGTGACGGTCGGGAACTCAGAGCGGATCACCGCCAGCGCGGCGGCGAGGTCGGCACCCTTCTGGGGCGGCACGATTTCCGTGATCCGATCAAGAATCTCCAGCGAGCGGCGCTGAGGTGGGCGGAGGCTCAGGCGACCGGCGATGGCGTTGACGTGGTGGTTCATAACCTGACCCTGGCGTCATCGTGGATGCTCATGGCCGTCTTTCGCTCGGAATTCTGAGGATCGCGCCCGAGTAGATGAGGCCATTTTGTGCCAGCGTCTTAACTTGCGCCGAGCCTTTGGTGAAGAGGGTGTGACCGCTTGAGACCCAGATGACCGCTTCTTTGAAGGTCACGACCGAGCCTCCCTGCCAGCGTTGGCCACGGCGCGGGCGACGGCTTCATTTGCGCGGCCACTGAACTCAGAGAGTCCGCCCCATCCGGCCTCTGCTTGTCCCTCAGCCGATGGATCCAAGGCCGATATATCGGTTGTGGCGCCGGTTTCCCGGTTGAAGTAGTGGACCTTGACGGTTTTTTCCATAACCGTGGTCGCCAGCTTTTGCATGGGGGGACTGTTGGAGGCCTCGAAGATGTTCAGCAAGGCTTCCGCACCGGCATGATTTTCCCGCAAGTGTTTCAAAGCCCAAACGGCATCCAGCACTTGCGGCGAATGGGTTGACAAGCAGACGCGATAGCCTCGGGCCACCAGTTCAAAGACCAGTAACAGGACGACTGAGATCGCTCGGGGATGCAGACCTATTTCCAGCTCCTCCAACACGACCCATTTGATGTCACCACGCGTTGAAACTTTCGTGGAAGGCATCAACCAATAGAAGCCGAGCAGCAAGGGCACAAATTCCCGCTGGCCTGCGGACCAAACCATGTAGGGCAGGGACTCTGCGTCCGGCCCGGTTCCAAGCACCAACCGCTTTTGCGAACGAAACTTGTCCACCTTCAAATGGAAATTGGAAAACACATGCCTTTGCAACAAGTCCCGAAACTCTCTTTTCAACCGCCGTTCTTGCGGGAACAGGTCACCGGTCGCGCCAAACTCCTGTTCTACCAGAATCCGGAGCTTCTCGCTGAACTCGCGCACGGCAAATGGGTCGCCCGGGGTGTAATCCGTGAACGGTCGCGGCCAGCCATCCCGCAACGCGAGGACCCGCTGGGCCGGAATGAAGAACAGGGACTCCTCTTTGCTCTTACGCTTGCGCGCCGCCAGGTGAGGCAAATCCGCCGCTTTCCCTTCCCACTCCACCCTGCTTTTTCCGGGCCGCCAGATGGACCGCATCCCTTCGCCGAAATAGACGTCCAAAAACTCCGGCAGCTTGCCTGACCAGTCTAGGCCGTAACGACCCAGTTCCGCCTGCACTTGGCCGGCATCCACCATGAGTTTCAAGAGCTGCAAAGCGATGCTCTTGCCGGTGGCTTGGGGCCCGACCAGGACGGTCAGATCGCCGAAGGTCAGGCTGGCCTCCTTGATCTGGCCGAGATTCTGAATGTTGAGTGTCGTCATAACGTTTTGTTCCTTTGAGTTCTCTGCGTTCTATGCGGTTAAATCAAATCGATCTGACCGGGTTTCGGCGGCGCCTTGGGCAGGTTCTCCACCTTCAGACTGTAATCGTCGTGGCCCCACTCGCAGCGGGAGAGCACCTGCTTGGGAATCTTTTTCACGGTCAGGTTAGGGTAGCGCTCAGCACCGGCACCGCGCGGCACACGGAAGGCGGCGCAGAGCACGAGCAACGTGCGCTCCGGCCCCACTTCGTCGCTCAACTGGGCAAGCTGATCGCCGGTTAAGTGTTGGGTGGTGACGTAGATGAAGTCGCGCTCGGTGGAATGACCGTGCTGCCAATAGACCGTGTCGCTCGGCGCGTAGGTGAAGCCCTCCAGTTTGCAGACCGCCTCGGCCAGCATGGCGGCATTGAATTCCTTGCTGATGACCCACTGACCCCACTTGTCCTTTTCCAGCAGCGATGGCGCGAGCCGGTAATAGCGGAACCCGCCGCCGCCCTTCCAGCCCACGGCCTCCGTGATGCCGCCGGGGTCCGCGCCATCAACCACCTTCTTGAGCCGAGGAATGATGTGCGTGTGACAATGCTCCCCCAACTCCACCATGATCCAGCGCCGGCCCATCTTGTGCGCCACCGCGCCGGTCGTGCCGGAACCGCCAAACGAGTCGAGGACCCAATCGCCCGGGTTTGTCGCCAACTCGACTATTCTCTGCGCGAGTCTTTCTGGCTTTGGCGTGTCGAACGGGTGCTCCGGGTTAAATGACTTAACTTCTTCACGGGCTTCGTGGTTGTTTCCCACGTCTTGATTCAGCCAGACCGTCGGCGCGGGAGGACCTTCAACTCTTAGTTCGCTCAGGAACGTCTTTCTTGAGGGTGTCGCGTTGCCGTCCGCTCCAAACCAGATAGCGTTATCTTCATCAAGAGCCCGCAGTCTACTTTCTGAGAAGCGGGGAAACGTTCCGGGCGGTGGCGACCATGTAACCCCATTCCTGAAAGTGAACTTGAATCCGCGGCCCTTCTCCGTGCCGCTCTTTGCGTGAAGTGGCGTCGCCTTCCACGGTCCTTTGGGATGGTGGTCGGGGTTCCGATAACGCGCATTCATTTCCTCACTACGAGACAAGCGATTGGGTCTCCAAATCTCTTTATCTCTTGCGAAGATCAAAACGTGATCATGATTGTCTGAAAGCCACTTTGCATCGTTTGCTACCGTGTATTTCTTTTGCCACACAGCGTTTGCCACGAAGTTCTGTCGGCCAAATATCTCATCGCAGACCACCTTCAAGTAGTGAGCTTCATTGTCATCCACCGTGATCCACAACGAACCGTCGCTTGAAAGAAGTCCGTGAATTAACTCTAGGCGATCTCGTATTAGAGAGAGCCAGAGGGAGTGTTCAACGCCGTCATCGTAATGTGTGAACGCGCTTCCGGTATTGTAAGGTGGGTCAATGAAGCTGCACCTAATCTTGCCGGCGAACTCCTGTTCGAGCGCTTTGAGGGCGAGGAGATTGTCGCCGAAAATGAGGCGGTTATCGAACCGGTCGTGATCCATCACGCGGTGCGTCGCGTGGTGTGACCATGCAGGGTCTTCGAGCAAGATGCGCGGTTCCAGCCTGGGTCGGTTGTCCTTCCCGATCCACGTCAGCTCCAGTTTCTGTCTTCGTTGAGACATGGCCGTTCGCTCGCGCGCGAATCAGCCCTGTTATGGAGACTGTCTTTGTGGGAACTCTGGTGCCTGAAACAAGAATAGGACGCACTTACTTGCGTCCCATCTCAGGCACCTAGGAGAGCCCACAAAAGAACGCTTTCAATGCGCCCCGGTTGGGGCGCACCTCAAGCGCTGTCTTTTGTGCGAAATTTCCTAGGTTTCGAGACGGACAGCAGCCGAAGCTACGCGAAATGATTTAGTTAAAAGTCTTGGTCGTTAATGTTTCTTTTTTGGTGTCGAACGAAACGAGATTAAGCGGAACAAGCAAAGGTTGCAAACTGGATTATTGGACTTCGCGGATTTGCCGCCGTGGAATGTTCCGAATGGCGTAACGCTGCGTTGCTGCCTTCGGTCAGCCTACTTAGTGAAGCGACTCACGTGCGTTGTCCAGCAAAACGCTCGGCTCCAGCCGGGGCCGGTTCTCCTTCCCGATCCACGTCAGCTCCAGTTTTTGTTTTTTGGTCATTGGGCCGCGAGTTTTCGCATCCCGACCACGAAGACCCCAAAGCTGTGCGACCGGTTGTTGGCGGGGTCAAGATGAGGGCCGATGGCGCGGGAGCCGCCGACCTTCTGGTAGGCTGGGGCGATGGACTGGAGTTTTCGGGCGGGAGCGGGCAGGTCGTCAGGTTTATCGTAGGGCGTCTTGTGCTGTTGCCGGGCGAGACCGGTGACACCCAATCCAGCCTCAACGGCGGCCAAATCGCCCAGATACCAGCTTTCCAGTTCATGGCAGGCCACGCGCACCAAACTGCCAGGATGCAGGCCCTCGGTGCATTGTCCCACGAGACGCTTTTTTACCTGTCGGCAGTCCTCGGAATCCTTGTCGCGCAGCACGACAAAGCGGGCCTGCGGCACACGGTAGCCGCGCATCCGCTTTACCATCTGCTTTTCGAGGTCCTGTTTGCCCTCGAAAACGATAAAGCGGCAGCGGATCGAGTCCGACATGATCTTGGGGAGAAAGCCCTCCAGCATCGCCCGGGCGGAGGGTTCTTCCAGGAAAAAGACGACTTCTCTCATTGTGGATCGGCTCCTTCGAAAAAGCCCTGTTTCCACAGATAGCCCATCTGGTCGCCGGCGCGCATGTAGTCGGCGACCTGGGGATCGTCAGCCGCTCGCTGGATGGCGGTGTAACCGTCTTTTTTCACCAGCCAGAAGACCTCGTCGAGTTCGGCAGCGTTGAGGAAGTCCGGCGAATGGGTGGAGACGAAGACCTGTCCGCCTCGGCGCGCGTAATCGCGAAACTCCTCGGCCAGCTCGCAAAGCAGTTTGGGGTAGAGCTGGTTTTCGGGCTCCTCGACGCAGATGAGCGGATGGGGCTTGGGGTCGTGCAGCAGGACGAGATAGGCGAACATCTTGATCGTACCGTCCGAAACGTGCCGGGCCAGGAATGGGTCGGCAAATGCGCCGTCCTGAAAACGGAGGAGGACACGCCCTTCCTCGGTAGTCTTGGCATCCACCTGGGTGATCCCCGGGACGCGCTGTTTCAGCTTCTCGATCACGCGGTCGAAAACCTGACGGTGGCGTTTGTAGAGGAACTCCGTGACGAGAGCCAGGTTCTCGCCTTCGCGGGAGAGGTGCTCCGCGTAGCCGGCCTCCTGCTCTGGCCTGGCACGCTGAATGTGAAAATCGGAGATATGCCAGTTGGAGATGAGTTCGCCGAGGGCCATGGCGGCAGGAAATTTCTTAAACTGGGCGAGTCCCTTGACGGCAAGAGTGTCGGGGGACTTGAGCGTTTGGCGTTCGCGGTCGAGCTGAGCTTCGTCTTTCACCTTGTCCGGCTCGTTGGTGACCGCTTCGCCTTCGCCACGAGAAAAATCAAGGAAGTGCCAGGGTTTGCCGCTGCTGCCGCGACGATATTTCAAAACTTCATGCGCGACGAAGGGCACGCCGTCCTCCTCATTGATAGCGAGAAAGTAGGTAGCCAACGGAGAAGAATCGCTTTGCCGGAACTTAATTTCGATTTCGATGGGGCCAGTTGTGTTGCGGCTGCGGACCTCTGCAAAGCCCCGGCTGCCGCCCAGGCGGGTAAGGGCCACATGGACATTCTCGGTGAGGGCATCCTTCAGGAATCCAAACACGCTGAAGAGCGTGGATTTGCCAGTGCCATTGGCTCCCACGAGAACACAAAAGCGGGGAATGTCACGCATTGCGACGTCCCGAAAGGCGCGAAAGTTTTTCAGTCGGATGGATTCCAGTTTCATACAGCGATGATTTGTAGGCGTTGCGAGAGGTTTAGGCGAGTTTCCAGTGAGCGCGAGGGCATCTCCGGGTCTTCGAGCAGGATGCGCGGCTCCAGCCGGGGCCGGTTCTCCTTCCCAATCCGCGTCAGTTCCAGTTTGGGCTTGCCGGCCATTCAGATTCCTTCGGCTACCGCAGCAACAATAGGGACGAGAGAGGCATAGAGACGATGCGCGGATCGTCGCTGGCGACCGCCTCGTCACGGGTGACAAGAATGCCAAAAGGGGCATTGTAGTGGGCCTTTTCCATAAAAGACCGCAGCCCAACCGTGTCCTGGTGATCTATGCGTGCCCGGTACTTGACTTCAACCGGGATACGCTGTTCCCCGATGGTCAGCACGAAATCCACTTCCGGTTCAGTGGTTCTGGCGGGGAAATGCGCAACGTCAAGTCCGTTGATCGTTCTCAAAAAGTACCCCGCTGTGCTTTCGGCAATATGCCCAGCCAAATTCGACAGGTGGGGGAACTCGTCCAGACGATCCGGCGCAAGATGAATGACCTCTTGCAGCCATGCCGCACGCAACGTGTGATCGCAAATGCACACTTTGGAGGCGCTGCGGCGTTTCTTGAGTCTCAACTCCAAAGGTTCTATCAAGCGAACTAAGAGCGTCCCATCGAGAAACTTCAAATAGCCGAGAACCTTGTTCCATCCAATGTTGGCGTTCATGGCGCGCTTGATCTCGGTCAAGTACAGGCCTTGTTCCGGGGATTGTCCGGCATATCTACAAGCCAGACGGAAGACCTCTTCCAGCAGATGCTCGTCCCGCTTGCGGCCTTTCTCGCCCAGTCGTAAGTCGTGCCGAATGACCCGTCGGATGATGGATTCGTTCAGATAGTCCGCCACTTGGGACCACGGCTGGTCAGGGTTCGCGTGCGCAATGGGATAGGCACCCCGTTCGGAAAAAGCGGCAAACGCCTTATGCCGTATGACGGCTTCATCTATTCCGAATTGCCTCAATTCCTGCCACTTCTCTTTTTCCTTGAGCGGCCCCGGCCCGTTGAACGGCAGGAGTGGCGGAATCTTCCCGAAACCTCGTAAATCGGCGATTTCGCGCAACAACAGTGGGCCCATTTCGACTGTGAATACACGCCCGGCCAGGCTGTCGGCACCCGCTTCAATGCGCAACGCGGAACTGCCGGTGACGAGCACTTTGACCGGATTCATGTCCACCAGTTGCTTGAGTTGTGGAGCCCAATCCGGCAAGTTCTGAACCTCATCAAGGAAGATGAACGCCTGTTCGCCGGCGTTCGCCGCGGCGTTGAAGGTCTTTTTGAGGATTGTTTCCGAGAACCAGCGGCACAGTTCCAGAATGGGCGTTTCCAGTTTTCTCAAGTCCGGCAAATCGTCGAACTGAACACGGAAAATGCGATGCGGCTGGATTCCTTCTTCGAGCAGATGCTGGATGATTTGCTCAAGCAACACCGTCTTGCCAACACGTCTTGGCCCCTTCAAGACAACTGCCGGCGTAAGCCCCTGCGTCAAGTTGCCAAGAACCGAGTCGAACGCCCACCGCCGCATGGTGGGCAACTTATATATTTTCTCGTTTCGCCACCAAGGATTGCCGTCGCGGATTGTGGCTTCCGATCCTGATTTCAGAAACTGGAACAATTCAGACATAAGTATTCCTCCGCTCAACAATCGGATACACTTTCATGCGAATGACTCGAACAGGTTGCCGTTGCGCAGCGCCTTGACTTCGAAGGCGAACCGCCCGCCTTCGAGGCCGTTGGCCAGGCCAGGATTGGGCGGGAAACTTTGTTGCCCCGAGCTTCGGTTGCGCACCGCCCCAACGCCTCCGCGCCGGTCGAAGACCGCCTGAAGCGGGGAGGCCATCGCTTCAGAAACAAAGCTGAACACGTCGGCCAGGTTGCTTTTTGCGGAACCGTTGCGGCCCACGACAAAGAGCGGGTTGTCAAAAGCGAGCGCCGCCGTCGGAAAGCTCCGGAATCGCTTGATGATAATCTTAGTGATGGGTGCCGATTTCATATTGTGGCTGGGAGACTACGTCAGAGGATCGTTTCAAGCGAGCCTCCAATGAATGGTGAAAAGCTGCTGCGCCGCTCTTCTGAGTAAGCTTTCCTTCGATATTGGCAATCAAATCCTCCCGCTGCTGATCCGCCTGGTCTTGCGCGTTGAAAAGCGAGCGGCGCTTCTCGTTGCGCTGGGCTTCGAGGGCTTCGAGGGCGAGGAGATTGTCGCCGAAACAAGTCGCCCGGATCATTTAACCGCAAAGAACGCAGAGAACGCAAAGAGTCGGAATTCTCTGTGCTCTTTGTGTTCTCTGCGGTTAAAACCTTCCCCTCCCTCACCCGGTATTGCGCGTGACACGACTTCTCCGGGTCTTCCAGCAGGATGCGCGGCTCCAGCCGGGGCCGGTTTTCCTTCCCAATCCACGTCAGCTCCAGCTTTTGTTTCTTGGTCATGCGGCTCAGGAGAGTTGGTCAATGCGCCAGACGGCGGTGGCCTGATTGGCCATCCAATTCTGACGCGCGGCCAGTCGCTCCGGACTCCAATCCGCATTGTCCTCGGCGATTTTCCTGGTGACACCAAAGGAATTCCCGGCATAGACGGGCTTTTTAACTGCATAGGGCGCGTTGCCCAGGTCTTTGTTCGCCCCCTTGGACTGGAGCGTAAGGTTGCCAATCCGATAAACCAACGCTTCCACCTCATCGTCAGAAAAGGCATCCCAACCCGCTTCGGGATTTTCGGGCAGGATGTGTTCGAGATTGAAACTATCGCTGTCGAAATCGAGCGCCGTTCCGGTGAGCCGCTTTTCAAGCGCGCAGAGGATGTAGCGGACCACGCGTTTGTTGCGGGATTGGGTGGTGCGGATGGATTTTTCGGCAAAGGCGGCGCGGAAGGCGTCGTCGCCGGGATAAACCGACGACATCGCGGTCAGCAGTGCTCCGGCGTCGGTCAATTGTTTGCCGGAGATTCTTTCCGCCACGGCGTTGTAAACGCGTTCCTGCTCGTTGGTTGGCTGGCTGCCGATGACGTTGTAGCGAAAGGAAATCATGACACAGGCGCGCAACACCGTTTCAAACGCAGCGTCAGCAAAGGCGCGACGTGACGCCATCAGGAGCGGGAACGGTTGCCGCACGCTGAACATGCGCAGGTCCGTGGCATGTTGTTTGAGGGCGGGAGACCACTGGGAAGCTTCCGGCTGGGTCAGCGCCATATAGGCGTCCATGTCCTCCTCCATTTGGCGGATGAGGTCGAAGACCGCATCGCGGGTGGAAATCTTCCCGCGAATGGTTTTGAAGAGCTCGGTCTGGCGAACGAATGAGAAACGGCTGTTCCAATGAGCCCGGAGGAAATCCGGGAAACTCTCGCTGCCTAAACGCCCCACCATCGCTTCCCAACGGTTCTCCAGGGACTTGAGCTCATGCTCGTGCTGGCCGTCGCGGTGCAGCACGGAGAAGAGATAGTTTTTTAGCAGGTCAGTGGCGGAGAGGCGCACCCCGCGAGCGTTGAGGGTCTCGAAGACTTTGTAGGCATTCAGTTCGTCCGTCACCGTGATGACCGTGAAAAAGAGCTTATCGCTCATGGACTCGACAAATTGCGCCAGGGCGACGCCTTCCTCACCACCCGCTTTGGCGGCGTATTCGGTGATGCGCTTCTCGAACCATTCAAACGCCTTGCGCAGGCTGTGCTCGGAAGCGCGAAAACCGCGCACCGGCAAATGCCCCAGCGGGACAATGTAGGTCTGAAAATAATTGTCGTTATTCCGGTTGAGCACCAACTTCGACCGGGACACCAGGGTGACAGGGTCGAGATAGCCAATGTAGGTCTGGCGGATTTGATCCAGGCGCTGCTTATTGCGATCCGCGTCCTTCCTTTCGTCCACCAGTCGCTGAAGGTTCTTCAGCACCGCCAGAGCGATGAGGCTCAAGGTCGTGAGGCGCTGCTGCCCGTCAATTACGTCAAAAACTTTGTCATTCTCGGACTGGAGCACGAGATACCCCATGTAGTGAGCCGGTTCACCGCCCGTCTTGATCGTGCCCAGAATATCCATCCAGAGGTCTTCCCACTCTTCCTCGGTCCAACTGTAATCGCGCTGGAAGCGGGGAATGCGGTAGGTCAGTCCGTTGCCCATCAGCTTGCGGTAGGTGTCGTTCTTGGTGTTGAAATTGGTCGCTGACATGATCTTGAGAATAACGGGTGTGGGTGCTAATTCAAAGCCCAACGGACGTCGCGTATCCCCAGCCCACCGTAAGGCCCCCGGCAGCCGGCGTAGCGGGAAAGCTTCCAATCCTCGATCCTGCTTTGCGCGCCCGAACTGATGCTGCCCATTTCGAGGATTTGCTCGCAATGGTCTTCGACACCGAAGTTGCGACACTTTGGATTCATGCCCGGGGCTTGTTCAAGCAACATTGCTTGTATTTGCGTCCGCTGCCGCACGGACAAGGTTCGTTGCGCCCGATCTTCAGGGCCACCGCGGAGCTGGGATTGGCTAATTGGGCTTGCAAACGCGCTCTGGTTCGCGCCTGGTGATGCCGCGCGTAGAGGGATTGCATGATGAGCTGGCGGAGCTCCAGTTGCAGGTTCAAGGAGGCGTGCTCGCGTTTGAGAGCCGCCAGCAAGCCGTCCAAGGGAGGGCTCCCCGCCGGCCCCCGTGCCAGCGGCTTGGACACTTGGGTATGGTAGTTGTAGCGCAGGACGGGGGCATCTTCGATCTTGATGGTTTTGCGGCCGGCGGCATCCGCAAGTTTGAGGAAGGAGAGAACCGTTTCCTTGCACTTACAGCCGGGTTGCACGCAATACTGCTCGTCCACAGCCCAAGCTTCATTGTTCCAGGTGAAATTCAGGGCCAAACCTAAAGGAAAGACCTCCACGAAACGGACCATCGTCCCATCATCGGCATCCGGCAGGTTGGCAATGTCAAATGCGGCAACGGGAGTGGTCTGGATGACGGCCAGTTTTGCGGCCAGAAACCATTCACGCAACTGCCACTCATCCGCTTCGGTCAGCTCCGCGCGGAGGATTTCGGCCAGGCGCAGAGACTCCGGCTCTTTTTCCAGTTCCGGAGTGAGGAGGACGGACTTCTCATTGAGATCGAACCAGAACTCGCGGGCCGGAGAGGCAGGCGCGGCAAGGGCATTGGCCGGCGCCGGCAGCCATTGAAATAGGATGTTGAAGCATCGGCATCTTGGCTTGTGGCAGATGGCCAGAGTCGCTTCCTGGCAACGGACCGGTGAATCTTCCCGTTGCGGATCGTCCGCAAGTTCAATGCGGATACGCGGCTCTCGCCGGGGGTGGTTCTTCTTCTCAATCCAAATCACTTCCAGTTTTTGTTTCGTGTTCATCAGGCTATCAGGTGGGTTGCTGTAGAGGATGCAGCCGACGAGTCTCACCCGAATTTGCCCAGTACTTGCCGGACTTCGAGTTTCTGGGCCACCCTGCGTCCGGATCAGCGAGAGTCTCGATGAGCTCCAATACCGTCTGTCCAAAGCCAATTGCGTCACTATCCAGCAACTCGAATGACAGGGCGTTGAAGTGGCAGCCAAATACGTTCCGAGCTTGAGCGATGCGAATCAATTCATCGAGGATGGGCGTCAGGCTCTTGGTCTGGTAGCTGAGAGCTCCCGATGCATCTCTAACCAGCACTTCGACCTGAAGGACATTACGCAGCTTCTTGGCAATAGACGGTAGAAGGTCGCCGAGGGTGTAAGGGCCGCCGGGACGCCGGGGAACCGAGCACTCGTAGAGCTGGGTGAGGAAATCCAACGCGGCTTCCAGGATGACCCCGGCCTTGGCGCACACAAGCTGAGGATCTGGCGGCGTCTCGGTCAGCAGGATCCGCAGGCGCTCGACATCCGGGACGCTGCGGATGAGCGTCATTCCGTGCTGATTCGTCCATTTGGCCAGCTCGATGAACTGACACTGACCATTCTTCAGCCAACCCCAACGGAGTTTTTCTTTCCACGGGCGGTAGTGGGTGGTGATGAGGCAATGCCTGAACTCGATCGCCTCGGCATAGAGCATCTCGATGAGGCGCTCGACGTGGGGCTCATCAACACTGGCAACGACATCATCGAGGACGAGAATCGTGTTCTCGGGATCATCCATCGCGGCGAGCGCAAGGAAGACGCAAAGCCCAAAAGTGTCCAGATGCGAATCGCTGAAATAGGCCTGTGGCGGCGCGCCCGTCTCGCCGCAGAAGCTGGCGCCGATTTCCAGTGAGGCTCGCTTGCTGGGGTCGAGTGCGAGGCTGATTTTGTTCAACCCCTCGCCGGGATGAACGAGTTCGTAGATGCGGCCCACTTCCCCGGCAATTCTGGCAAGGATACTGTCGGTGAAGGCCCGGCGCTCTTCCTCCACGATTTCCAGCGCCCGATTGAGTTTGGGCAGCAGGACGTCGAGTTCCTGCTGGGCCTGAACGTTCTCCATGTAAGTTCGCAGGGCGCGTCTCAGTGTCCCGATGAACTGTTTCTTGTCCTGCCGCGCTGTCTCGGCGTTTTTCCATTTCGCGGTCAGGTGGGCGCTCGCGGTCAGCCAGACTTCCAGGCTGTCAGTATCCTGCGGTGTTGCTGCCGGCATCGGGATGTCTGCGGACCAGGCAAAGCCGGCGCGTGCTTTCTCGAAGCCCTCGGCGTCGTTCTTGGCGTTATCCCGCAGAGCGTCGCATTGCCGCTCGGCACGCTGCACCGCGGCCTCGGTCTCCTTGGTTCGGTTCTGTGCCATTTGCAGGGTTGAAAACGAAGCCAGGCGCTGGGTGATGCGCTGGTCCAGCCCCTCCACTCTTTCGGCGCTTTCGCACAGCGGACAGGCCGCCGGGGACGGATGCTTGTGCAGGTAGGCGCGTGCGGCTTGCAGGACGCCCATGACTTCCCCGGCATCGGTGGCCACCGTCAGCACGCATTGCTGAGCCTGTTGCTCCGCCTCAGTGGCCGCCTCTTTGGCGCGCTTTACAACGTCGCTGGCCGATTTGAGGCGCGCTGGGTAATCGTTAAGGCGGGAGTAAGCGGCCTGAAGCCGGATCAAAGCGGCAACCTCGGCATCGGCAGCGTTGGGGTCGCGCTTGGATTCAGTGTCGGCCCAGGACAGCGGATCGGTGCCTGGCTTCCCTGCGGCTTCCCAGAACTGAATAATGGCATCCAGATTCTCCCGCACCCGCGCCAACGCGACCTCGCCGTTTCCGGCAAGGTCGCGGATCAACTGGCGAAGAGCCGCCTCCGAGGTTTCCACCCCAGACACGTCTATGAATCGGCTGATGGCGGCATAGCGATCACCCGGTTTCGCTTCGACCAACGCGAGAATCTGGCTGCGGCGAAGAACTTCAACCCGTGGGCGAAAAGCTGCCGGGTTGGCAACGACATCGCTTTTCACAATGATCGCGCGGCATGAGGAGCCATCCAAATTCTCCAGGGTCACGGCGACGTCTGTGGGCTTCTTTCCCACCGAGTGCCAGTACTTATTGGTTTTGCCGAGACCACGGTTCTCCAGCGACCCGACCCTGCCTTTGCCCAGAAATTCGAACGCATCGCAGATCGTTGACTTCCCGCTCGCGTTTTCACCGTAAACGACTGTGAGTTTCTTGCCCTGCTCAAGCGGAAGCGCGAAAGGAGCTACTGAGCCCCGCAGGTGCTCGATGGTGAGTTTCTTTAGTCCGGCGGCGCTCATGGCTTGGCCTCCTTCTTCTTGGCCAGCTCAATGGGAAGCCGCCAGTCCTCCGGCCGGAGCTTCCCCTCGGCAAATTTGGGCTGCAGCCTCTTGGCCGCCTCAGCCGTAATCAGTCCCTCACGGACCAACCGCTCAGTAATCTTTGTTGCGAGTGCTTGTGATGGTGTGTCCATAAGTGTCTATGCCAATCTCCAGCGGATAGTGAAGAGATCAGAAGATGAGGCGTTTTGGGTCAGCTTTCCCTCGATGGTTGCGATCAGGGTTTCCCGTTGCTGATCCACCTTGTCCTGCGCCTCGAACAGCGAGCGGCGCCGCTCGTTGCGCTGGGATTCGAGGGCCTTGATCCGCTTCTGGCCAGCGAGCTTTTCCTCGAGCGTCAAGGCGGTGGTCGCGGCGCGGCGGGTTTCCTTGATCTGGCGGTCAAGCTCCTTGATCTCGCGTTCGAGGCCCAACTTGAGGTCGTCGGCCCAGCCGTCGAGCTTATCCGCCTCAGCCTCGAAGAACCGGGCATTGCGTTCGGAAATGGCGCGCTGGGTTTCGGCCTTGCGTTTCTCAACCAGGGCATTGAGTTGATCGTGGGGGGGCTTGCCGTCGAGCGGGCCGATGACTTTGCCGGGGAGCGAGAGCATCCGGGCCGCCGTTTCCTCATCCAGCACCGCACCGGTGTCGGTGGTTGCGGCAAGAAAAACATAATCCTCCCGCTGGTCAAGGGACTCGACGCTAAAGTGGGAGACCGCAAGCCAGCCCGAATGTTCGCGCCAATCTTCCAGGGTTGAAATGATGCCTTCGTGCGCTTCGTATGAAAACCGGACTTCGGCAGGCGCAAGCTCGCGGCTCTTGGCCTGCGCAACAACTGCTTCCGCCAGCGGATGCGCGAGACGGTAAAGGTGCGCTTCGCCGGAGCGGCGCGGCAACTCGTATAGACCGAGGGGAATTTGATTAAACGCAGAGGTCGCAAAGGAACGCAAAGATTCCGGGACGGCGCAAAGCAAGAAGGTTGAGTCATCGCGGAATTCGGCGTGGCCGTCCAACTCATGCCGGGTCAGTTCCATGAGCAAACGCTCATGCCGATTGAGGAAGTCCTTCGACGTTTTGTCACTGACCTTGAGCTTCTCCCGGACTTCATCGTCGAAGTTCTCCAGCAGCTTGCGGCGGGTCTGCGTCATCGTCTGGTTGATTTCCAAGTTCAGCTCAAGCTGAAGCTTGTCGAAGGCGACCTTGATTTCCTCGTGCTTGCGGCAGCGCTGGTAGATGTCGTTAATGCGTTTCTCGAAATCCACGCCGCTTTCAATTGCGCCCAGCACTTCATCGCTCGCGCCAAACACGCCCGCGAACAACTGGAATTTCTCGGACAGCAGTTCATAGACGCGCTGGTCGGCCGCGTTCTTGCGATTGAGGAAGTTCACCACCACCACGTCATGCTTCTGCCCATAGCGGTGGCAGCGCCCAATGCGCTGCTCAATGCGCTGCGGATTCCAGGGAAGATCGTAGTTCACCACGAGGGAGCAGAACTGGAGGTTGATGCCCTCCGCGCCCGCTTCCGTGGCAATCATGATGCGGCCTTCCTCGCGGAAATAATCCACGAGCGCGGAACGCATGTCGGCCGTCTTTGAACCAGACACGCGATCCGTGCCGGCGTGCTTCGCCAGCCACGCCGCGTAAATCGCGCGCGAGCGTTCGTCCGTGTTCGAGCCGTTAAACAGCACGATGCCCTCCTTGAACGGACTGTCCGCGAGCACGCGGACCAGATAGCTTTGGGTCTTGCGTGATTCCGTGAAGATGATGGCTTTTTCCGCCGCGCCAAGCTCCACGGCTTTCTTGAAAGCGACGCCGAGCGCCTTGACGAGGGCCTTGCCTTTGGCGTTTTGCTCGATGGAGGTGGCCAGCCTGGCGAACCCGTCGAGGTCAGCGACCTCGGCT
The DNA here is from genome assembly GCA_903912925.1 of uncultured Verrucomicrobia subdivision 3 bacterium. GTDB lineage: Bacteria > Verrucomicrobiota > Verrucomicrobiia > Limisphaerales > UBA8199 > PALSA-1440. Next base: position 21,997 of record CAIWJG010000668.1, read on the forward strand.
TCGATGGCGGCACGGTCGGCGTCCGAGATTGGTTCAGCGGACTCTTCCTCGCTCCATTCCTCAGCAGTTTCATTGAGGGCTTCGTAATCTTTATCCAGCTCCTCTTCCAGCGGCACCGCCGGTTCTTCTCTTCTGATCTTCGCCTTGAGCCGTTCCGAGATAGACGTGAGTGCGCCGGCAATGGCAAAGGTGGACGAGGCGAGCAGCTTCCGCAGCACGAGCGTCATAAGCGAGCGCTGGCTGGCGGGAAGCGCTTGAAGATTCTCGCGGCGCAGGTATTCCGAGACGAGCTCGTAGAGCCGGTCTTCGCTTTCCTCCGGGGTGAACTCTTCCAGAATCGGATGCCGCTTCGTGAAAGGAACGTAAGCGGTGACCTGTCTTCGAAGCGTGCGATGGCAGATGGGCTTGAGACGGCGCTTCAGGGTATCAAAAACCTTCTCCTGGCTGAGATTCGCGAACTGTTCGCGGAAGGCCTTGAGGTCGCCGAAAGCGTGCTCGTCAATGAAGCTGACGAGGCCGAATAGTTCCAGCAGCGAGTTCTGCAGCGGCGTGGCCGTGAGTAGAAGTGTGGGAGCATTCCTGAGCGCCTGCTTGAGCGTGTTGGCAATGATGTTTGTGGGCTTATAGACATTTCGCAGGCGGTGCGCTTCATCAATGACGACCAGGTCCCATGCCGTGTTCGCAACGTCGGGGGCTTGCTTGCGAGCAAACTGGTAGGAGCAGATGACTATCTTGTCCTTGGCCTCGAATGGCCGGAAACTCCCCTCCCGCACCGCGGCGTTGTAGGACTTCGTTTCGAGAAGCTGACAGGGCAGGAAGAATTTCTCGGTCAGCTCCTGATACCACTGTTTGCGAAGATTGGACGGCACGATGACTAGAATCTTGCGCTTGCGCTCGGCCCACTTCTGGGAAATGACGAGGCCCGCCTCGATAGTCTTGCCCAAGCCGACTTCATCCGCAATTAGAGCGCCCTTGGAGAGCGGCGAGTGGAAGGCGAACAGGGCGGCGTCCACCTGGTGCGGGTTCAAGTCCACCTGCGCCCCAGCCACCGCGCCGGCGAGCTTCTCCAAGCTGTCCGACGAACAACGCTTGGTCAACTCATGCGCGAAGTATTTAGCATGGTAGTCCGTGAGCGTCATGAGGCGACGGTGCGTGCATGTGCGCTGTGGCCCGAGAGGGACACCTTGCCGGCTGAAAACTGTGCATTCGTGCCGCCCATGACGGTAAGTCGCGCAATGGTGCGCCGAAGCGGGGGAAGTGGAAAGGGGAAAGTAGGAAGCGGCGAGTTGGGGACTACGGGTATGGTGGCTTGTGCCTCAAGTGACAGGGTTTGTGGACCTATACCGGGTGAAGTGACGAATTAGATCACTTCCGGTGCGCGCAACCCGGTCGGCGTTGCCGGGCACGCGCGCCGTTGCAAGTACACACACAAAGAAAGGTATAAACGTATGAAGATAGGGCAAGACCGATTACGATGGCGAGGACGACGACGCGAGGGCACGAGTGTTGGTGGTGCCTTGCGCATTGCAGCAGGGCGCACTTCGACACCCGTGCTCGCCTTAAGGAACTCCACTTCGCCTGGCTTGAATGGGGTGCCGTCCGGGGGGTGAATGGCATGGTATCAGAGCTTCAGCTCCCGCCTTCGCTCGGCTACGGCACGGCAAACCGCGCTGCCTCGGCTTCAGCCGCAGCAGCAACCGGTTTCGACAGCCAACACCAGAGGCTCGCTCACAGCCGCTTTACCCAGATGTTGCGGTATTGCACGGGATTGCTGTGGTCCTGCAACATCAGGCCCGCCGGCTCGCCTTCCGTGTTGTTCATGCCGCCCGGGGTGACGTGCGGCAATTCAAAGTTGTCGTGAATGACCACGCCGTTGTGAACGACCGTAACCCGGGCATTGGCGGTCTTCTTGCCGTCGGCGCCGAGTTTGGCCGAGTGGAGGGTGATGTCGTAACTCTGCCATTGGAGCGGAGGCGCGCACATGTTCACCAGCGGACGGCAAATCTGGTAGAAACCGCCGCATTCGTTGTCGTGGCCTTCCAAGCCATAGCTGTCCAGCACCTGCGTCTCATACCGGGTCTGCAAATACACGCCGCTGTTCCCGCGGCCCTGGCCGAAATCGTGCGGCATGTACGGCAGGCGAAACTCGAGATGCAGCATGTGGTCGCCGAACTTCTCCTTGCTTACCACGTCGCCGCCCTTGTTTACTTCCATCACGCCGCCTGGGAGCAATTTCCATGTCGCAGGCTTCCCGTCTCGCGTCTGCCACTGATCGAGGCTCGATCCGTCAAACAGCACCACCGCGCCTTCCGGCGGACGCTTGCCCAGCTCGGGCGATACGCGCTGGGTTTGCTGCAGCTCGAACTCGCCTTTCTGAAGGCCGGCCACGGAGCCCTGGACCGAGCGGTCTGTGACTTTGCCCGACCAGAGCGAAGCGGGCAGCAGCAGACCTTTGTCTGTGGCGTCCGTGATCCGGCCCACGTCGAACGGGATATCATCCATGAACCGGAACTGGCCGTCGCGAATCTGACCGCGCAACCGGTAGAGGTAAGGCCCGCGTTTGCTGAAGTCGCCGACGAAGCGCGCCTCGTAGCGGCCTTGGTCCAACGGGATCATGTAAACAGCTACCGGCTGCTTCTGGCCGCCGATCGAGACGCTGCCCTGCCAGTCACCCATGAACGGATCGGTGGCACATCGGGCGGCGGCGGGTATCGTCAAGATTGCTGCTCCAAGGAGAATAGTCTTTAGTTTCATAAGCGGATAATTCAAGTGGGTTGATGCTAGCTTCCGGGCTGGCCGTTGTCACGCTCTGCTAGTTGCATGGCCTGGTCGCGTGTGCCCGTAGCGAAAGGTATCTGCTCAGGTCGGAGCGTTAGTCGGACCTCTGGCCCGGAGCTGGGGCGGCCCGAGGGGCACGGAGTCAGAGGCTCCGTGAACCGGCAGACCGGAGGTCCAATGCCGCCAGGAATTGGAACCTGGTCTGACGGGTATCCTGCTCGGAATTCCTGGCACTGTGGAAACGGCGTGAGCTCAGTTCCCCCTCACCCCGGCCCTCTCCCCAAGGGAGAGGGAGATGCCCAGCCCGAC
>CAIWJG010000669.1 GCA_903912925.1 uncultured Verrucomicrobia subdivision 3 bacterium
GCCAAAGACGTTTTGGGCGGCAGCGGCGCGGAGATCCGAAACCCGAAACCCGAAGGAAATCCGAAACCCGAAACCCGAAAGCACCGCGCGCAAGTGGACCACTACCCACCCTTCCGCAGCTCGGTTTTTCCCTCGATCGGCGGCGGCGGCGCGGCCCGTCGGCTAACGTTCGCCCTTCGGATTTCCTTGTCCCGTGAAGTCTTCCTGCTACTTCACTGGGCGGTTTTCGGATATCGGCCCTCCTTCGGTTTTCGGATTTTCCATCGGGCCGGGGTGGTAGTTATGTCAAGGAGTCCGCTCGATAACCCAGCCAAAATCCTGGCTTCCCCGGCAAAGCGTGTTGTTGATGGAACCGTAGGTAACGGCCTGTAGGGTAGAGCGCACCTTCCATTTGTGGATTTCCGAATGCCCGTCTGCAAAGCTGAATCCGCAGGCGCCGTCATGATAGGAGGCGGGCAAATCCACCCAAACACCGCCGACCACCGGCACGCTGGTGTTCACATACAGCATCGCGTCATTGATGCTGTCGGGATGCTCGTCCACCAATACCCAGGCCATTGACGGTGGCGGTTTAACGAGTTCGCTCATCTTCTTGATCTGATGGCAATAGGAAAAGTACTTCCAGCCCGGCCCCATCGCGGCGTCCATCGCGACGCTACGGACCCGCGAAGACCAGCCCAGTGCCCGCTGGGCGGTGCTCGCGTAATTGTCGGCCGGGCATTTGAAGAGCTTGTATTGCTTGGCGTAATAGGGGGCCAGCATCGCGTATTGATCATCCGATAGCAGCAACGTGTTCGTGTTGTCCGAACCGGTCCCCCAGTCCATCTGGCCGGGGCACCAGGTCTTGGCGCCGCTATTGTCATTGGCCACCAGCGTGTCGTTGTTATCGCCCGCGTAGGAAATCCATGCCACCGTCAGTTGTCTGGTGTTGCTCATGCACATGATGGCCTGGGCGCGAATCTTGGCTTTGCCGAGGGCCGGCAGCAGCAGCGCGGCCAGGATGGCAATAATTGCAATAACCACCAGCAGTTCGATCAGCGTAAAACCGCGCGACACCGCCCGTGCCGTCGTCCAGGACTCTTCCCCTTTTCGGCCAGGCTCTCTTATCTTCGACTCGTTCATATTTGCAAAACTGCTCACGCCGCAACTCCGACCTGCCCGCAGCCCATTAAGCCACCCCCCCAAGCGGTCTTGTCAACCACTCGGAGAGGATGACAAAGCCATCGGACCCATCCCCAAATGAAAGCCGCTGGAAGTGCTCTCAGCAGCACCCCACTGAAGTGGGGTGCGAAGCGTTGCGGATTGGGCTGTAACCGTTTCAACGCTTTCTCCAGTGTCGAGTAAACCGTTGAAACGGTCTGGGGCTCGCGCTGCTGGACCGGCACCCCACTGAAGCGAGGTGTTAATGAGACGCACGGCAAGCGTCCTCTCGGGGATACACCAAAGCCCTCTGTCGGCGGTTTCCCACCGACAGAGGGCATGTAATTTGAAGAACCGCAAGCCCCCCGCCCGATCGGGCGAGGAGGGTCTGTGCCGGCTATGGGGCAACCCAGGAAACCGCGAGTTCCGGCAGGGTCCCTACCCGCAGGAACGTCGTTTGCGGCGCCGAGGTGATATTCAATGTGCGCGTCACCGTTACACCGTCTCCCTTGTTGGTGATGCTATCCACTACGGGGATCCAGTTCGGGTTTACGATGTCCGTAGCGCCGTAGATGCGGTAATTGTGATCCTTCGAGCCGGTCCAGCTCAGGCGAATGTTCGAGGGACTGACCATGCCGACATCAATGATGCCCAAGCCTTGGTACGGAGCAAGGTTCTCTTCCATCGCCCACTTGGCGGCCCTGACAAAGAGTATGCGACCCCACACGCTCAGCGCGTTGAAGCTACGGCGGGCGTTGCTCGAGCCTTGTTCGTTCACAAAGAAGTGGACCATGCGCGCCGGGGCGGTGGTGTAGTTAAACCAGGGACTGCCAACGTCTTGCGAGGTATCACCCAGCAACCCTCCCCGGTCCATGACGGCAAAGATCGAGTAGTTCGTGTTTGCGGCCAGCACGCCGATGATTTTCAGTCCAGCCGCTGGCACTGATTTCCCTTCGCCAATGTCAGCGTAACACGTACTGACCTGGTAGTTCGGCAGGCCGCCGGTACCATTTGGAGCAATAAGGCAATGGGCGTTCTCGTTCGGATAGGCGTCGCGGATAAACTTCACATACACCCGGTTGGTGTCCGTCGTGCTGGCCACGAGCGGGATACCCTGCATAATTGGGTGGTTGGGAAGCAACACCTTCATGTATTGATAATCGCCACCGATCGTAGTCAGGTTGTTTGCGGTCCTGTTATTATAAAGGAATAGCTCGCCATGGCTGCCCGGAATACTCCCAGCGACGTCACTCGAACCCAAGTGCGAACTCTCGCCGCACATGATCGGCACGCCGTTGGTGTTCGGTTGTATGGCGTCAGACGAACTGCCGCTGCCCGATACGACCACCAGCATCGCGGACAGTTTTTCGTTGTAGGCCAATCCCGCATTTGCCGGCCCGGGATAGCCGGTATAATAGAGCGCCGGATTGTTGGGGTTGCCGTAAACGTCCAGGCAAGGAACTTGGCCACCGACAGGGGTAGTAAACCAGGCGAGGGCTTTATCGGGCAGTAGTTTGGTGGTGTAGCCATTGTCTTGCAGCAATTCACACATCGCCACGTCCCCCGGTGAAGTGCCTGACCCCCGGTTATCGTCCATATCATCTATGGACGATGAACTTTGCGTGAAGAAGTGCCCGTCATTAGCGGCACGTGTGGTGACAATAATGGTGCCATTGGTGATAATGGTGCCATTCTGGTTAGTGTAGGCGGCCTTGGTTTCCACCTGTGATACTGCTCCTATCGCCAGCGCCAGGGTGCCGGCCCATATGTATCGATTCTTCATGAGTATTGCTTTCTGTTGGATTGCCGCGATGAGCGGCGATTTGTTTTTTGGGGGGGATTCTAACGAAAAGGCCAAACCCTCGTTCACCACTGGCAAAAGCGTCGCCCTTCGCAGCACTACCACTCGATGATGCCCGACGCCGACGCCGCAATCTTTTGCCTGAATGCACATGGACCCAACCATTTCGCGTTAGACTTCTAACTGCTTACTTGGTTCTAGCGGCGCCAACCGCTAAAGATTTGACTTGTCAAAGTTTACCCACAGGCCAAAGCTGCCGTCGTGTCTTATAATCCACTGGACGATTATGCACAGGACGATTAAGTGACGGCGCGCGTAGCCGGCCTTAACCATGATCAAAATCACCGGCACTGAAATTGACTTGCCGCTGCTGATTGAAGCCGCGGCGGATCGATCGCCTGGGGCGGAGCGGCTCGGGTGGCATTCGCACGAAGGCGTCCAACTCGTTTTCCTTATTACGGGCGCCACCACCTACGAGTTGGCGGCCGGGCGCACGCTTGACCTGCCCGGGGGACACTTCCTGGTAGTACCCGCACGCGCACCCCACCGGGGATTGAACAATGTGCGAATGCCTTCGGAGGTGACGAGCCTCACTTTCAACTTGCGCCGAAGAGGGAAATCCCCGGCCCTGCCTTTTACGCGGCCGGAGCTGGATCTGATGGGATCTTGTTTCGAGGAAGCCGGGGCAGGAGTTTATCCATTCGGGCCGGCGGTAAAGCCGATCATCCAGCATTTGAAGGCAGATATCGTAGCCTGGAATGGTAGTCAGACGACGTGGGACCGGAGGGCCAGGCTGCGCATGCTGGTCTGCGCGCACATTCTCGAAGCGGCCCGGGAAGTTGCTTGCAAACCCGTCGAACGACCGAACGAAATCGTGAGGGCCGCCGTGGAATACCTGCGCACCCATCTCGATGAACCGCTGTCGGTGGCGGCTTTGACCAAACATCTCGGCTTCAGCCGGGCACGGGTTTTCCAGCTGTTCACCGCGGAAACAGGTCTGGCCCCTCATCATTACCTGATCCGGTTGCGACTGGAGAAGGCGACGGAGCTGCTGCGGAATACCCGGCAGTCCATCACCGAAATCGCCTTCGCCACCGGGTTCGCGTCGGGCCAACACTTGAGCCGGGTCTTCCGAACGTATCATGGGGAAACCCCGAGCGCGTGCCGGAAATCCGTAAACGGCCTCGCGAGCGCGGCAGCGAACTCTCCTGCCCGCAACCAGGGACTTCAACCCAACGGTTTTGTAGCCCGAGCGACAGCGCGTTGACAAACTGGATCCTGTTGCCGTCACACTTCACGAGATAGCCGCATCCGATTCGAATCGGATGGCTTTCCAGCCAGGTGCGAATCAGCGCGACATCGTCGGGGCGAATCGCCCGCCCCTGAATGACCAGTTGTCGGTCCACTGGCCCACAACTACCGCAAATGAGGAAGTGAGTTCTGGAACAAATGCAAAAAGTTCTTACCCGCGCGGGCGGTAGCGTGCGCATTCACGAGTTGTTGGTTCGGAGTCCCGGCTTTAGCCGGCGAGGGCCAGGATTGGCAAGCCAACGGGCAGGGCGGTGGCGCGCCAGACCGGCTAAAGCCGGGACTCCGTACCAGGAACTCACGAATGCGCCCGCCGGCAGCCCCACCGCCATGCAGGCGACCACCTCGGGTGGAGTGCGGATTCACGGTGTCAGCGGTTCGGAGGCGGGTGCATTTGGCTCTCCGGGGGGTAACGGAGGCGCGAAGTGGGACAGGTCAGATGGTCGCGAAGTGCCTCCTGGATAAACCAGATTTGTTTTCCCTTGGCGCGGAGTCGAAGTAGGATTTGCCCATGTTTACCCGTATCCTCTGTTCCCCGGCTGAACGAGCGCGCTGGTTCTGGCAACGATTCCTGGCAACCTCAGCCGAGAGTCGCGCCCCTTCGCAGCGCGGCCTTGTGGCTGGTCTATTTGCCAGCATCTTCGCCCTGATCACCGGTGCGGCCATCGCGGCGGAGAACATCTACCCCCTGGAGGTGCTCCCACCCGAGCACCAGAGGATGACCGATCCGAAGACCGGGGCCGAGCTGCTCTTTCTGACCACGGCGCCCGAGAACGACGCCAATCTATACTTCCACGAATACTCGTGGCTGGGGGACGAGTCGGTGATCCTGTTCACCTCGGCACGCGCCAAGGGGGGCCTGATGGGATACGTCACCGCAACGGGTGAGTTGATCCGGCTCCACACCCCGCAAGGTCCGCTCGGCGGCGCTACCGCCGCTGCCCGCGGCAACGCCATATTCGCGGTGCGGGGACGCAGCGTGGTGGAAATCAAGCTCGCCATCGAGCCCTCCAGCACACCAGCGGCACACCCATCGCGGGTGACGGCTACCGAGCGGGTTCTATGCACGCTGCCCGACGGCGCTCCGAGCACTGCGCTCAACCCGAGCTGCGACGGCAAGTATTTGTCCCTGGGCGTTACCGGTTTCGCTGACCGCACGCGCGGGCCGACCATCTGCAAGATCGCCGTCGGGAACGGGAAACTCAGCGAAGTATGCCGTTTGCCACTGATGCCCGGCTACGGCGGCCACGTGCAATGGAGCCGGACGAATCCCAACCTGATCAGCTTCGCGGGCGGCCGCGGACCGACGAAAGACTTCGCGGGGCCGGTGCCCGTTGCGACATCGCCGGAGGATTATGCGGGCCGCGGAGAGCGGTTGTGGGTCGTGGACATCCGCGAGGGCGTGCCGCGCAATGTCTATCTGGCCGAGGAGGGCGAACTGGTCACCCACGAGTCCTGGTGGATGAACGACCAGATCCTGTTCTGCGGGGGCAAGAGTCCCACGGCAACCGAAGTGTCCCATGTGAAGTTGCTCAATATCTACACCGGCCAAGTCCGGATTGTGGGCGCGGGCGCCTGGTGGCCCGAGGCCACGCCGGCGGAGGCCGCACGGGTCAATTGGTGGCATGCGGCCGGCAGCGCGGACGGACGCTGGGTCGCCGCCGACAACTGGCATGGGGGCATCATGCTGTTTGAGGGTAAGACGACGCGTCCACACTTGCTCGCCACTGGCCACCGCACATACGGCAAAGGCGACCACCCCCACGTGGGCTGGGATCGCAAGGGGGAAAAGGTAGTGTTCGACTCGAACCTGCTGGGAAACCCGAATGTCTGTGTCGCCACCATTCCCAAAGCCTGGCAGAACGCAGTTTCGGCTAACCACGATGGATTGGGGAAGAAGGGCCGGTAGTAGCCTGGCAAGTTAAATGAGTTACATGGTTACATGGTTACATGGTTACATGGTTACATGGTTACATGGTTACATGGTTACATGGTTACATGGTTACATGGTTAC
>CAIWJG010000670.1 GCA_903912925.1 uncultured Verrucomicrobia subdivision 3 bacterium
CAATCACGAAGACCTGGGGACGAGCCGTCCCCGCCCCTGCCGCGTACGCTTGGGCGACCTGAACAGTTACCATCCTTTTATCCCACCTTTCTGCCAGCGGCTCACCCACTCACTCACTCACCACTACAACTTCCGCCCAGTAGGCCGCTTCAAAGGACCAGCCGGAGGGCTGGTTGATAAGCTCAATTTTGGGAGCCTTCTTCCCCGCGAACGCGGATAGGTCCACCTCCTGCGCCAGCCACGGATCACTGGTGGCCGTGGCCTTGCTCACCGGCTTGCGCAATAGCTCCTGGCCATTCGCCCGCACGATCAGATCAAAGTCGCCTTGCGGGTCGTGCCCAACCACCAGCCGCAGCCTGGTCTTCTTGCCAGCCGGCACTTTGATATTCTTGCTCAGCACACAGCCGGTGTTTTCGTCAAGGGGATGGGTGACGAGCACGTTCTTCCTCCCGCCCCACTCGGCGCGCAGGCCGGGATCCATGTCGCTGCCACAGTCGGCAAGCTGCCAGCCGGGCACGACCTTATTCACCGCTTCGAGCAAGTACGCTGGCACCTTGCCCGCTTTGATCTGCGCCATCTCGGCGGGTGTGAAACGGCTGTCAGCAATCGGGCCGGGCGCCCAGCTCAACTCCAGATTGCTGGGCTGCGGCGCCCGCACCGGCAGGACGAAGAACTCCTCGCCGCCCTTCTTCTCCACTCGGCCACCTTGTTTCACCACAACATCGCGAGCGAGCTTCTCGCATACCGCGATCAGCCGCGGGAAGCTGTAGGCGGTGTGGCTGAAGATAGTGGTCTGGTTCAGTTCCTTCGTGAACCGCTCGGGCAGGTTCGCGAAGCCCATCGTGGTAAAGAGCACCCCCGCTGCACTGGAAGGGTTGCAGTCAGAATCCAGCCCGCCGCGCATGGCGATGGTGATGGTGCGGTCGGGATCACGCTGGCCGTACAGCAGGCCCAGCAGCACATAGGCGCCGTTGATCTTGCAGTCAATGCCGCCATTGGATGCCTTCTGATACTCCGGGTTCTCGCAGTATTTCTTCTGGCAGAGCTGCCAGGTCTTTTCCCAGTCCTTGGAGTCGGCGCGATACCAGGCGACCAGGTCGCGCACCATCTCGGCATATTGGCAATCGGCCGGAATGGCCTGGAGGGCGGTCTCGACGATCTTGACCGGGTCGCTCTCGAAGTAGGCGGCGGCATACATCGCGCCGACGAATTGGCCCGCATACATGCCGTCCCCGTAGTTCATCAGCCGCCCGAACTTCTCGCCCATCTCGATGGCGAACTGCGGCAGACCCGGTGCGATGAGGCCCGAGTAATCGGCCTCGATCTGGTAATCAATGTCATTCGGGCACTTGTTGAACTTGGGATGACTGGAGTCGGGCGGCGCGATGCCGGCGCGCAGGTTCTTGCGTCCGGCGTTGTTGGCGCACCAGAGCGGGTAGCCGCTGTTGGCGAAATCCAGGCCCGCCTGGCGGATGGAGGCGTTCAGGCCGTATCGTTCGAGGGTGCGCAGGAAGGTCATCTCGACGTATAGATCATCCTGCTCGAAGGCATCGTTGATCAGCGCCGGCTTCCAGGCCGGGACCTTGTCCGGAGGGATGATCTGGGCCTTGAACTTGAACTCGGTCGGCGCGCCCCAGGTAACCCCGGCCATCTGGCCAATCCAGCCGGCCTTCATCTTGTCGCGGAACTCCGCCAGCGATAGGCGGCGGAACTCCGTCGCCTTCTCCGGGGCCGCAGCCAGACGTTGGATAAAATCCGGTGAGAAGAGCAAAGCAATCAGGAGCAGAGAGTATTTCTTCATCGCGGAACCGTGACATAAACGGGGCGGGCTGTAAACCCGAAGGACGCCGTTTGGCTGCCAGCCCGGAGAATCCTCGTGCCGGAAGCCCATTAGTCCCCTTCGTCCCATTCGTCCCATTCCGAGTTTGACCGCCAGCCCGGGGAATTCTCGTGGCGGAAAGGACAGCAGGACGAACGAGGAAGCCTCAAACGAGCCTGAACCTAAAAAGGGCAGTTGAACAACAAAGAAACAAAGACGCAAAAGCTGAAAGACACAGCAGACACCGAGGTTTGGCTTGCTCAAGAGCCTTCACCCAGCAGGTCCTCCTCCAAGCGATGATTTCGCCTGCGCCAGCGGGGCGGGTATGTTAGAGGTTTCGCACCATGAATCAGAATCCCGATCACCTGCAGCAGCCGGTCATGACCGTGGCGCGCCGGGATGTCGCGACCTTGCGCCAGGACCTGTCGGTGCGCGAGGCGTTGGAGGCCATCCGGGGACGCGAGCTGGGCGAGAAGATCGTCTATTTCTACGTTGTGGACGCGGAGGACCGGCTGACGGGAGTGTTGCCAACGCGGCGGCTGTTGACGGGGGCGCTGGACGCCCGGCTGCGGGACATCATGGTGGCGCGAGCAGTAGCGATCCCGCAGACGGCGACGTTGCTGGAGGCATGTGAGGCGTTTGTGCTGCACAAGTTCCTGGCGTTCCCGGTTGTGGATGAGCAGCGGCGGATTGTCGGGGTGGTGGACGTGAGCTTCTTCACGCAGGAGGTGTTCGACATGTCGGGCGAGCAGGAGGAATCGCCGGAGCACGTGTTCGAGGCGATCGGGTTCCACGTGGCGCAGGTGCGGGACGCGTCTGCCCTGCGGGCGTTCCGGTTCCGGTTCCCGTGGCTGCTGGCGACGATCGGCAGCGGCACGCTCTGCGCCTTGCTGGCGGGTCGCTTCGAGCTGACGCTGGCCAAGAGCCTGGTGCTGACGTTCTTCCTGACGATGGTACTCGGGCTGGGCGAAAGCGTGAGCATCCAGTCCATGACGGTCGCGATCCAGGCCCTGCGGGCGACGCGGCCGACGCTGAGGTGGTATGTCCGGGCGTTTCGGCGCGAGGCGGCCACGGCGCTGCTGCTGGGGGTGGCCTGCGGGACGGTAGTGGGCATCATTGTCTGGCTGTGGCGAGGGGCTGCGCTCGCCGGCGTGAGCGTCGGGGCAAGCCTGCTGCTGGCTTTGTGCGCGGCGTGCCTGTTCGGCTTGAGCATCCCGACGGGGTTACACGCGCTGAAGCTGGACCCCAAGATCGCCGCCGGTCCGGTGACGCTTGCCTTCACTGATGTCTTTACCCTGTTGTTCTATTTTGGAATGGCGGCGTGGCTGCTGTGAGCCTGGTTATCCTAAGAACGGCGTTTGAAACCACGAAATACGCGAAATACACGAAATGACGGGCTGATAACAACGCTGGGGCAATCACCACCCTAACAGGAGCGTCACGATCTCATGGGGCCGGCAGGGGAAGCTCACCCGTCCGCGCGACGCCGGCAGCGCCTCGCCAGCCTCTTCCAGTAGATTCGCCCGTTGCACCCGGCACACGCCTCGTGGCAGCCGCAAAGTAACACGGTGTGATTGACCCCGCGTCTCATAGCCGCGGACAATTAACCCGTGGCCGTCTTCTGCGCGCTTAATAGCAGTAAGGAGGAAGTCGGGCGAGCAAGTGATAAAGCTCCGGCCCGCTCCTTTGCTGGCCGCCGCGCCTAACCCCGCCAGGCATGTCAGCGGCGTGTTATAGCCCAGCCCCAACTCAGGTAACCGGCCAGAGCGCCAGTTCCCCGAGTGTGGCACCAGCGCATAGTCGAACTGATGCGTCCCCTGTTCGCGCGCCAGTTCGGTCTGCGTACTGCGTTCATAGCCCGGCACGCCTTTCCCTCGTCCGCTCCTCTGGTAATCCGTGTAGTTCGCGAGGGAGCGCAGCAACACCAGCTCCAGCTTGCCGTTGGCGATCCAGTAGCCAGGCGTCCCCCGGTTCAGCAAGGCGACGCCGCAGTGGCCATCCGAGCAGTCCACCCAGGTCCGGGCCGCGAAGTGGCCTTCCGGGCGCACCGTCGCGGCGAAGGGCGTTTCATAGACGCGCTCAACCTTCCCCCAATCCAGCCGGGGAGCGAACACGGCTTTGACCAATACGTCCCCGCCCGTGAAGTCACGCAGCGTCGTGCGGAAATCAATGCGCTCCATCCGGTCCCAGAGGATGATCTCGCGCTCCAGCACGCAATCCGGCAGGTGGGTGACACATCGGACGCGGAGGGCCAGATCATCCTGCTCCGGCGTGATCGAAGTGGCTGCGCGATCGGAAGAGGACATCGCTTCACCTGTCAAATGGAGGTTGCCTTCCAGGTTGGGCTTCTTCTCTCGCGCGAACACCAGAACGTTGCTCGCGCCAACCAGCACCTCCCTGCCCCGCCGCTTGTCGCGCAGCGCGGTCAAATCCCCGGTCCGAGGATCCCACTCCAGGTGGAAGCGCTCGTTCTCCAGGTAATTGGAACCAAGCCGCCGATGTGAGGAGGGCCGCCGCCGTGCGCCGCGCACCAACCGATACGCGCGATAGCCAGTAGCGGGGAGGTTCTCAGCGATGAACTCGATGCCTGCGTCCGCGGGCGGCGCGCCAGAGCCTGGGGAGTCAATCACACGAAAAGCCACTGCCCGCCCGGCCGCATCCTCCAGTTGCAACCCTGCTCCCTCGGCCAGCTTGCTGCGAGGCAAGCGCACCCGGCACAGCTCGCTTCGCTGCACGGATAGCGTGTTAAACACGGCGAACCACTCCCCACCCTCGGCAGCACTAGGGACGATTTGCCGCAGCGAAGCGGCGCTCATCGGTTCCGCCTGAGCGAGCACCGCTTCCAATCGCTCCATTGCGCCCAGGTACACCGGGTCGGAGTGACTGCCGCCCATAGTATCGTGGAAGTGCGTGAAGAGCAGCTTGTGCCACAGGTCGCTGAGCGCTGCCGCGGGATAGGCGTGCCCCGCCGCTGAAGCAATCGCCGCAAGGCATTCAGCGCTATAGAGCGCCTGCTCTGCAGCCCGGTTGCGCTTCTTCAGCTCCATCCGGTTGTCGTAGGTCCCGCGCAGATCCTGCGCCCGTTGGGGTGGATTGAAATCCAGCCACACCACCGGCAGCGAACCCGGCACCCGCCGCAGCGCCTCAAAGTATTCCGGCGCCGTGGCGACACGCACCTGCCCCGCCGCAATGTCCAGATTGCCCAGCCGGGTTTCCACGTCCCGCCGGATGGCGGCACTGTCTGCCGTGGGGCGCGAAACATCGGAGCCGTAAGGCAACAGCAGGTCCTCCGTCCGGCTGTGCCCCACCACCGCCCGGATCTGTCCGTTGCTAAAGGAGTATCCTCCTGCCAGCCAATGCGTCAGGATGCGCGTCCCATCCGGCGATTCGCAGTAGAAGTCGGCCGGTAATGACTCGATGGCATAATCCGGCGGGATGTCGCGCCAGAAGACATAGCTGTCATAGCCCGCCAGTCGCAGGATCTGCGGGATTTGCGGGATCTGGCCAAAAGTGTCAATGAACCAACCGCAGCGCGCCCGCACTCCCAAAGTCGTCTGTAGCCATTGCTGGCCGAGCAGGATCTGGCGAACCAGGGCCTCGCCGCTTGGCTCAGCCACCTCCGGCTGAACGTACATCCCACCGACAATTGCCAGCCGCCCTTCGGCCACCATCTGCTTGAAGAAAGCTCTATCCTCAGCACCCAGGCTGTCCCAATAGCTCTTCACCAACACCACCTGGTCCTGCGTGAAACGGTAATCGGGATCACGCCGCAGCAGCGCCATGGCTTTATTCAGGATGTCCGCCGTCCACTCTCGAGTCGTGGCGAAGGTCCAATACCACTCCACATCAATATGCGAGTGCGGCATCGCGAAAAAGGTGCGTGGGGTGGTGCCATCCTTGGACTCTTTCCGTCCCGCCTCCGCCGCGCTGGCCGCGCACGTTGCCGAGAGGCCTGCGGCAACAGCGCCCACAGCCACGCCGCAGCTCATTAAGAACGCCCGGCGCGTCAGCGGCTCGTGGTGGGGCTCTGACAACCTTTGACGCGTGGCATCCAGTATGGCGAACGGCAGACTTGCGCTATCTTGAGCGTTCATTTCGGCTTAGCCCCCGGCATGACCATCGTCTTCTCGGTCTTCGCGGCGCTGCGTTTGCGCCACCATTCCCCGGCGTGCTCGCGATCCCAGGCAGCGGCGGCGGCGCACTTGGCCAGAGCGGCTTCCAGCGCCTCCGCGCTGACCGGACGCCCCTCCGGTTTCTTAGCAAGGCAGCTCATTAAGAGTTCCTCTAAGTCGGCAGATACCGGTTGGCGCAGGCGGGCCGACGGTTTCTCCGGCACAGACCGGACCTGCTGCAGCAGGACTTCCCCGACGCTCAGCCCCACAAACACGGTCTCACCGGTCAAGAGGTAGTAACCGACGCAGCCGAGCGAATACAGGTCGGCGCTCGCGTCCACCCGGTCAGGGTGCTCGACCGCCTCGGGTGACATGTAGAGCGGCGTGCCAAGCGTCGCCGTCGCGCCCGTCAGCTCCATTTGACCCTCCAACTTGCGCGCCTTGACCAGTCCGAAGTCCAGCACCTTCACAAAGTCCGGGATGCCCCCGCGCTGGGTGAGGTAGATGTTGGCCGGCTTGATATCGCGATGCACCAGGCCCTGCGTATGCGCCTCCGCCAACGACCCGCACACCTGCCTGAGAATGTGGATCACCCTTCCCTCGGGCTGCCGGCCGGAGTCCTGGACCAGCTTATCCAGCGCCACGCCTTCCAGGAACTCCATGGCGTAATAAAACAAGCCCTCGGGCGTCCGGCCATAATCGTAGAGCGCGATGGTGTTCGGGTGCGTCAGCCCGCAGGTCAATTGCACTTCGCGTTCGAACCGGGCAATGGAAACCTCATTGGCCATGAGCGGGTCGAGCAGTTTCACCGCTACCGGCCGACGCATCAGCGCATGATGACCACGATACACCGTCCCAAACCCGCCCGTGCCGATCTCCTCGTCCAGCGCGTATTGCCCAAGCTGCATTGCCTTCAGTGCGGCCTTATGCGCCGATTCCTGCAAGCGCCGCGCCAGCCGCATCAACAGGAACACCGCAACCGCCGACAGCACCAGCAGCGCAAAGATAAACCCGAAGCCCAACCGTAATATCCGCAGCGGCCCCATCGCTTCCGCCAGGTCCATCTCCGTGACCAGGCCCAGGTCCAGGTCGGTCAACCATTTCCACGCCCCGACCGTCGGCACGCCCAGGTAATCCTGATAGCCGGTCACATCCACCCCCGCCCCACCCTCGACGGCTGCCTTAACGGCTCGCGTCAGCGGCTGCTCGGTCCGCCGCTTGGGAGGCTGGTTGCCCCGTGTCAGGTCCACCTGCGGATTGCGCAACTCCAGCGTCAGGATGGACTGCGCCTCCGGCGTATCAGAAATCAGCCCCCACCGCTTCAGGTCCTCGTCAAACCGGCTTTCCGACAGCAACAGCCCCGTCCGACCGAAGGCGTAGGTCTCACCTGTCTCGCCGGCACGCGCGGTGGCCAGTATCCGCGTGAAATCCTTCTCCGGCGGAATCCGCAGGCACAGCAAGGCGATCACCTTGCCGTCAGCCGAGCGCACCGGCGCCGCTGCGTACATCGTCGGCACATTCGCCAGCATTTTGCCCTGCTCATCGGGCAGCGTCAGGAAGCTAGGGAACGGCGGCGTAACCAGGACCTCACCCTCCAGGCAACGCCGCAGTCGCTCCGCGTAGCCGGAGGGTGATTTGAGCCCAATGACCTCCTCGTTCGCAGCGGCGACCACGACAAACTCAGGGTCGAGCACCACATAGCCGGTGAATCCGTAATGCTCCAACTCCGGTTGCAGCAGTGCCCGAAGCTGGGCAAGCTGAGGGGCGGCCAGCAGCGCCGCCCGGGAGTTGGTATGCTGCCCGGCCTGCAGAACGATGCCCCCCACCAGGTCGGCCACCCGAGCATCTTCGGACACTGCCTCCGCGCGCGACTTGGCCGTCGCCGCCCAGGCCCGTAGCGCCTCGGTGTTGGCGTTCAGAATCGTCTGCAGGTTGCCGGCGATCAGCGCCTTCATCGCCGCTTCCATCCGCACGCGCACGAACCCCCCCACAAACACCAGGACCACTGCTGCCACCAGCGGCCAAATCCAGTATTGCGTGCGCAGGAAACTCCGCGAACGCGCCAGTGCGCCGCTGCCTCCCGGGGTGCGCGAGGAATCCGGCGCGGCCGGTTTGGCTACGGGCTTCTTGCTGTCCTTCATGCGCCGGGTGTGTTGTTCATCCACTATCCAGCCGGATCATCTGACTACAGCCCGTGCCGCGTCAATCTTCTTATGGCCACTCGCCATTCCCATAATGCACCCAGGCGAACCCGGCGAAAAAGGCCCAACAACCGAGGAACAACCGAGGAACAACCGAGGAACAACCGAGGAACAACCGAGGAACAACCGAGGAACAACCGAGGAACAACCGAGGAACAATCGAGGAACAATCGAGGAACAATCGAGGAACAATCGAGGAACAATCGAGGAACAATCGAGACCCTCGCGCTGGACGCCCAGGGTCAGCACTGGGGAAACAGACTCTCAGCGGTAGAGATCCGCTACGCAATCCCTTCACGTTTCACGTTTCACGTTTCACCTTGGGATAACCGGCTCTCAGCGGTAGATCTCCGCTGCGCAATCCCTTCACGTTTCACGTTTCACGTTTCACGTTTCACCTTGTGTTAACAGGCTCTCAGCGGTAGAGCTCCGCTAAGATGGTGCCGCCCCAAGCCAGCACCCCGCTCGGTTCCCAATGCGCCGCCTACCGGAGCTTCAGGCGCAGCACGGTGACCGAGTTGGCGGGGAAAGTGTGACGGAATGTAGCGCCGGCATCGTTCAGTTTGCACGTCACGGGCTTCACCTTCGTCGGCTGATCCAGCGTGTTCTCATCTTCAGGCTTGTCGGAGGCAAGCACAATGGCCGTGGCAGTCGGGAGGATCTTGCCTCCCTCCAACTGGAGGTCGGTCTCCAAGTCCGTGGTCGAGACATTCACGACCTTGAGGATCACCTCATTCGCGCGCTTCGCCAGGCTGGCGGTGGCGTAAAGCGGCATAGTCGCCGCGTAGCTCACGTCGTGGATCAGTTTGTCGTCAAGGAAGCACCGGACGTTCGCGCCCTTCACTTCGATGCGGATGTCATACCAACGACCGGTCTGGATGCTGCCCGGCACGTCGGCGCCGGCGATGCCGTCCAGTTCAATCCCATGGCGCACGTTACCCCAGCCGCCAATGTTCCACCACGCCTTGGCTTCCTCGTCCTTCACCAGGAATGGAATGAGGAAACCCTCAGCTCCGCCCAATTTCCGCGCCTTCAGGCTGTAGGTGTAATTGCTCCAGTTCTTGTCGCCGGCAAACGCACGCACGTTATCGACCATCGCCTTCTGTTTCAGGATGCCGCCCTCCGCGGACCAGTCGCCATTATGCAGCCGCCAGCCTTGCGTGCCGTTGACGAAGTCGCAGGTGAATAGCGTCTCATTTCCGCGCGTGACCTTGATGTCCTTGAACTCCGCCTGCGTGCGCCAGGTGCCGACGCCGATCGCGCCGGTTCTCGCGGCAGGTGTGATCGCGGGTGCTGTCACCGTGACGGGCAGCACGACGTCGCCGCGGTTCTCGCTGAACATCTGTTGGACGTAATACGACGGGATGCCGTAGGCGCGAGAGCTGTCGAAGTCAATCAGGTCGGGGTTCCACTTCTTATAGTTCACGTTGGCAAACAGCGGCGCATAGGACGCCATGACCACCACCTCCGAGTTGCGCTCCATGCCGGTCATGAAGGCGGCCTCGCCGACGGCGGCGCGCAAGTTGCCCTGGCCGCAGCCCTGCGTGACCGCATACTCGCCCACATAGACCTTCCGCCCGGCGCGGTCGTAGGAATCGTACTTGCCGGCATTGGCAATGAAGAACTCCGGTGTGGAATAGTAGTGCTCATCCACGATCTCGACGGGCCGGTTCTTCGGCGTGCCGCTCCACTCATCGGCGACCAGATGCATCTGCGGATACTTCGCCTTAATGGCGTCGTAAAACAGCGCATAACGCTCGTGGTAAGCGGTGCCGCCGTTCTCGTTGCCGATCTCCATATACTTGAGATTGAACGGCGCGCGGTGGCCGTTCTTTGCCCTGACCGCGCCCCACGTGCTGCTGACCGGGCCGTTGGCGTACTCGATCGCATCCAGCGCGTCCTGAAGAAACTCTCCCATCTTATCGAGCGGCACGTTTTCCTTATGCGACATGCCGCAGTTGATGACGAAGAGCGGCTCCGCGCCGAGATCCTCGCTCATCTGCAGATACTCATGATACCCGATGCCGTGCGTAGCGTGATATTGCCAGATGTTGTACTGGGTGCGGCGCTC
This sequence comes from uncultured Verrucomicrobia subdivision 3 bacterium, assembly GCA_903912925.1. Taxonomy (GTDB): domain Bacteria; phylum Verrucomicrobiota; class Verrucomicrobiia; order Limisphaerales; family UBA8199; genus PALSA-1440. The sequence goes on from CAIWJG010000670.1 coordinate 10,204, forward strand.
GGAGAGGTCCCCAATGGTCTGCTTCCACCGATAGGCCAGGCCCATCGTCTCGCCTTCGACCCAGCAGCCGCCCGGGAACCGGACGAAGCCCGGCTTCAACCCCGCCAGCATCTCTGCCAGATCGGGCCGCAAGCCGTTCGGCCGGTGCTTCCAGGTCCGCTTGGGAAATAGCGACACCATGTCCAGCCAGAAGGTGCCGGGCTGGCTCGCGCTGATGACCAGGCGTGCCCTGGAGTCGCTGGCATTGGCCTTCAATGCGAGCCGGTAGGATTTCCAATCGGGAGCCAGGGAGTCGAGCTGCTTCTGCGCATAGACAGTCCCGTTGGTGCTTTCCAGCGAAACGGTCAGCGGGCCCTTGAAGCCCTCGCTCCCCCGCGCGAAGAGTGAGAGATCGTAGGCCTGGCCCTTTGTCACCGCCATGCCCCAGAAACCGTTGTTGGCGACACCGGCCCGCCCGCTGCCAGGGCTGGTAATCTGCACCTTGAGTGAGCGGGGATTCTTCGGGGTGACCGGCTGAGCGGAATCCACCTCCAGCTTCACACCACCGGCGCCGTTGCTGACCGCCTCCCACCACTGCGGCTTATCGGAGTCCTCGAAGTTCCGGTTGCGAACCAGTTCGGCATAAATGCCGCCATCCGCCGAGCAGTTAATGTCCTCGAAGAATATCCCATAGAGCATCGGACTGATGGCATGGCCTGGTTTATCCACCGCCACCGTCAGCGTGGCCGGCGCCGCGCCCAGGCACGCAGCAGCAGCAAGGGACAGAGCGGTGATCAGAAGTAGAGTGTGGCAGTAGTGTCGCATACGCGGCAGAGTATGACAGAACCAGCCCCGGTGGCAATTCCCGGGAGGGGGAGAGGAAATGCAGAATGCAGAATGTAGAATGCAGAATGAAAACCGCAGGCTGAACGGGAGCCATTCCCCTTTCTTCATTCTTCCTTCTTCATTCTTCCTTCTGCATTCACCGCTGTCGCATTCACCGCTTGCAGTCAGGCTAAGGCCGTAGCAAGATTGGAAAGTAGTGCCCGCAGAACAATGAAAACTGAGACGTGAAACGTAATAGCCCCCGGAACACTCCCATTATGAAAGCTATGCAAAAACTGCTGGTAATCGCCGCGGCGCTGTGCTGCCTGCGGCTCGCCAACCTCCAGGCCGCCACCCTGCGCGTCTGGCCGGACAGCCCGACACCGGGCGCGCCGTTTGACCAGTGGGCCAATGCCGCCCATGACATCCAGACGGCGGTGGACGCGGCGAGTGCCGGCGACACCGTCCTCGTCACCAACGGGGTCTATGCCACCGGCGGCGCGGTCACGCCGGGCGGGGTGTTGCTTAACCGGGTGGCCGTAACCAAGCCGATCACCCTGCAAAGCGTCAACGGCCGGGAGGTCACGATCATCCAAGGCCAGGGTCCGTTGGGGCCGGACGCGGTGCGCTGCCTCTACCTGACCAATGGCGCCTCGGTGATCGGCTTTACGGTGACCCACGGGTTCACGCAGACCAACGGGAGCGGCTACTACGACCGCCGGGGCGCGGGCGTGTTCATGGACGGGGGCGGCGTGGTGTCGAATTGCACCGCCATTGCCAACACCGCTCACTACATGGGG
>CAIWJG010000671.1 GCA_903912925.1 uncultured Verrucomicrobia subdivision 3 bacterium
AATCCGAACGGAGCCTGGCACCTGTTCGTGGCGGACCTGAATGGCGTGGATGTGATGACGGTGAATAGCTGGGGCCTGCACCTGGAGCTGTCGGCGGTGCCCGAACCTTCCGAGTGGGCGGCGATGAGCTTCGGTCTGCTGGGCCTCGCCTGGGTGGCCAAGCGGCTCATGGGTCGGGGGCAGCCACGGCAAGCCTGACGATGACGGGGAAAGTGAAACGTGAAACGTGAAACGTGAAACGTGAAACGTGAAACGTGAAGCGTGAAACGTGAAATCCGGAGCGCCAACAGGACCCTATCGAACCGAGCTCACCGCAACTCGCGCGAAGCCGCCGGCAATTTCAGAGCGAAGGAAGAAGGCAGAATGAAGAATGCCCGGAAACGGCACCTCAAAGCCCGGATTCTGCGTTCTTCATTCTTCATGCCCCGGAGGTGGTTAGCGGTGGGGCACTTGTGGCGTTTTCGATGGCTTTGTGTATCTGATGTAATATCAATGGGGTGGGCCGACTGAATAAAGAACTCCCGCGGTGGTCTAACAGGTATATGAAGAACGCGGGTTCACAGCTTATGAAGAACATGAAATGGATTGGATTGGTGGCATCGTTGGCTCTTCCGTTACTGAGCGGGTACGCTCAAGCGCCAGGGGCGCCGGAACAAGCCCAGGCGGCGGTGCCAGTTGATCTGTCGCCGGGCGCTGCCGAAGTTGTCCGCCTGGCCAGTTCGGGCGTTGGTGACGATGTCGTGCTGGCCTATATCCAAAATTCGCAAGCCCCGTTTAGTCTCTCCGCTGACAACGTCTTATACCTGAAGGACGTCGGGCTGTCCCCGCAAGTGACCTCGGCGATGCTTAGCCACGACAGCGCGTTGCGGGGCCAAGCTCAGCAATATGCGCCCGCAGCCCCGGCCCCGGTTGGGCCCCCTCCAGTCGCCCCGATGGCCCCGGCGCCGGCAGCGCAGCCGCCACAGGTCATTGCTCCGCCGCCGGCCTATGTCACCAGCGCCCCGGCCGATGTGGGTTACTTCTACAACGATCTTTCGCCCTATGGCACCTGGGTGTCCCTGGAGGGATACGGCTGGTGCTGGCAACCGCGCGCGGTCATGGTCTCGCGCACTTGGCGGCCCTACTGCGACGGCGGCCATTGGGTTTACACCGATGCCGGATGGTTTTGGCAATCCGACTATTCGTGGGGCTGGGCGCCGTTCCACTATGGCCGATGGTATATGCATCCGAGCTGTGGCTGGGTTTGGACGCCCGACCGCGTCTGGGGGCCAGCCTGGGTAACGTGGCGCACCAGTGGGGACGCTTGCGGCTGGGCGCCGCTACCACCCCATGCCGAATTCGATGTGCGGCTGGGCTGGCGGTTCAACGGTGTAAGCGTGGGGGCGAGTTTTGGCTTTGGCCTCGGCTTCAACGCCTTCGCCTTCGTCTCGTTTGGCGACTTCTGCAATCGCGACCTCGGCCATCGCCGCTTGCCGCCGGAACGAGTCACGACGATTTACAACCAGACCACCATCATCAACAACTACCAAGTGCACAACAACACCATCGTGAATCGCGGTGTTCCGATCGAGCGCGTGTCCACTGCCTCCCGTGTCCCGGTCCCCAGGGCAACGGTCCGCGACTGGCGCGGCGGGCCTGACAGAATGCCCAGCCGGAGTGCGACGGTGGTTTATCGGCCGGAACTTAAGGCTCCGACACGACCGGTGAGCATGACCGCTCAGAAACTGGATGATCGCCATGCAGTCATTCAGCACGCCCCGATTGCGCCGGTGAGAACGTCACAACCTTCCACCCTCAGCCGCAGCGGATCAGCTCCGATCGCTACTCCCCGCCAGCCAGCAGCGGCAGCGCCTAAAGCCTCCACTTGGTCGAGCGGCGCGAAGCCCTCGTCCGCTTCGCAATATCAGCCAGCCCCGAGGAACTCTCAGCCGGCGCCGACACCCGCTACGCCTAAAGCTTCCTCCTGGTCGAGCGGCGCAAAGCCTAATTCCGCTCCGCAAAACCAATCCGCCCCGAGGACTTACCAGCCGGCGCCAAGAGCACCATCCGCCGTGACCCCAGTGCGACAACCCGAGCAGGGGAAGCAACCGACAAGCTCAACGCCCGGCTATAACAACTCCCGCGCAACCCAGTCCACGCCCGCTGCGAAGCAAACACCTTCTGAGGGACGCAACTCGCCTAAGTACTATCCTAAAGGCTATTATCAGTCCTCCGAAACCCGCTCTCGGCCGTCGGCGGATCAGGGCCGATCGGGTTCAGCCTCCTCCCCTGCAAACAGCCCGGAGTCGGGTTCCAAGCGAAATTAAACTGATCCTACTGCCAAGACCGCGGGATAGACGACCCCGAGCAACCCCTCACCCCAGCCCTCTCCCCTTCGGAAGGGGAGAGGGCGCCGCCTCGGCAGCTTTGGGTGTAGTGTATGCTGCGGACTCCTCAGTAATTGTGAACGCTTGGCCAAGGCTGCTCTAAGGTTCTCCCGTTTCCAGCCAGCAGCCCCCTGTAGGCCGCGTGCCCCCACTCGGCGTTCGGGCTCAAATCCGAAGCTCGAAAACCGAAGGAAATCAGAAATCAGAAATCCGAAGGGCGTGCCCCTTTACTGGACCCGAAACACCGAAACACTGCCCCCAGGGCGGCAGGCCCATTTCGGTTTTCGGGTTTCGGTTTTCGGGTGATCCCAACCGACTTTAGAGCGCCCTGACACCTGGCTTACCCGGTGCCGCATCCCCGTCGTCCAGTGAGATCAGCCCGTTGGCGATGGCGTACTTGGTCAGCCCCGCTACCGAGTGAATATTGAGCCGGCGCATGATGCGTTCCCGGTGCGTTTCGATCGTGCGGACGCCAATCTTCAGACGGTCGGCGATTTCCTTGTTGCTCCGGCCGTCGGCGATAAGGATAAGCACCTCGCGCTCCCGGTTGGTAAGCTGGGCAAAGGGAGGCTTCTTGCCGCCGCCAATCACGAATTGATTAAGGGCATCGCGCCTTACATCCTCGCTAAAATGCGGTTCGCCCTCATGCACTGATTCAATCGCGCGGATCAGTTCCTCCGGGGGCGCTTCTTTGGAGACATAGCCATGCGCGCCGGCCTGGATGCCTCGGAAGATGTACTCCTTGTTGCTGTGTACCGAGAGGATGAGCACCTTCATGTTCGGGGCTTCCTTGCGGAGTACTTCCGTGACGGCCAGACCGTTCATGCCAGGCATGTTGATGTCCATCAGGACAACGTCCGGGGAGAGCTCGCGCGCCTTGCGCAGGGCTTCATCGCCGTCAACTGCCTCGCCCACGACCCTCAGGTTCTTCTGCCTGGCGAGGCAGGTTTGGAGCCCCTTCCGGACTACCGGATGATCATCTGCCACTAACACTTTGATTATCTGTTTTTTAGCGCTCACCGGTTGCGTGGTTGGCTGCGAGGCGCCTTCCTGCCCCGCTCCTATTGGATGTTGCACGATTTAAGCCCATACCCATTCGCGTGTAAAGGGGGCATTCAGCAATTCTCATTATGGCCAGGTCAGCCCAAATTCGAAACCCGAAATCCGAAACCCGAAGGCCGATTCCGCCAGCTCACCCTTTAACGCCGAGGCGCAGAGATTCGCAGAGGTTCGCAGAGAGTAGTTTGTCTCTGCGTTTCTCCGCGTTCCTCTGCGTCTCGGCGTTAAGCCCGGTTCCCGAATCCGAAACCCGTCGTCCGAGTCTTCCTCTCAGTAGCACCCAACTTCAGTTGGGTGAACCACGCCCCCGCTGCGGTCCAACCGTTTCAACGGTTTCCCCTGACTTTTGCCCATAATGAGAATTGCTGGGGGGGGGGATTATCGGGATCCGGAACTTTGTGCCAGCCTCGAACCATAGCGAAAGCCACCCTTGAGAACTGAGGTTGAATCCGCCTGCGAGTTCAAAACAAGAGTTCAAAGCAAGCTTGCCACCTTCCGGCGCCACTGGTATCCAAGCCGCTGATGAATATCGCCTGCGGCAGTGCATAGACCAACCCATGGAAATCAGTAGCATTGGGCGCCCGCGCAATGTGGGCTGGGTGCGGGCTGCCGCGCTGCTCTACGGCGATTGGGGCACCAGCAAAGCCTATGTTATTGGCTTGGCGCTCTTCGCGGTCGGTTACGCCGCCCTGCCGCACCTGTTGGCGGTCTGCTTCGTCACCGCGGTCGTCGGGATTAACTACGTCTGGGTTTGCCGGTGTTTCGCCACCGGGGGCGGGGTTTATGCTGCTGCCGGTCTGCACTCGCGTCGCCTGGCGATGGTTGGCGGGCTACTGCTGCTGGCGGACTACATCGTCACGGCTTCGTTGAGCTGCCTCGACGCCTTCCACTACCTCGGCTTTGACCAGGTGCAGGCCAAGCGGTGGGCCATCACCGCAATTTTCCTCATTGGCACGTTGAATTTCTTTGGGCCCAAGCACACCGGCAGCATCGCCATCTGGCTGGCAGTGCCGGTGTTCGTGGTTGTGGTTGCCTTGATCGTGGGTGGCGTTCCGCATCTAAAGGACTTCCACCCGCAAGTGCCCACCGGTGGAGTGTGGCATAACTGGGTCGCGTTTGTCGGCATGATCCTGGCGCTCTCCGGCGTCGAGGCAGCCGCCAGCAATACCGGCGTGATGAAGCTGGACGACAACGCCACCCCGGACCGGCCTTCCGTGCGGCTCACCTCGGGGCGCGCGGTCACCACGGTCATGCTGGAAGTGGTCGTTCTCACTGCGCTGCTCAGCGTGCTGGCGATGTGTCTGCCGCTGCCCGCCGACCAACTGTACACACACAAGGAGGACATGCTGCGCTACATGGGGGAGACCTTCCTCGGACCGGCGTTCGGCAAGGTTGTGGGCTGGGTGTTCGCGCTGCTGCTGCTCTCCGCTGTGAATACCGCCATCGGCGGCATGGTGGCACTGCTCTACGTCATGGCGCACGACCGCGAGCTGCCGGACACCTTCGTGCAGCTCAACCGCTTTGGCGTGCCGTGGGTACCGCTGATTGCCGCCACTGTTTTGCCCGTAATCGTGCTCGACGTCGGCGAGTCGGTTGAAGCGTTGGCTAGCCTCTACGCCATCGGCGTCGTCGGCGCCATTATGCTGGACATCGGCTCGTGCGCCTTCGCCGCCACACTGCCGCTCAGCCCGCGCCAGCGCCGCATCATGAAGCTGACCGCCGCGCTGCTGGCGGTCATCTGGCTGACCATCGCGTTGAGCAAGCTTCACGCCCTCATGTTTGTGGCTATTGTGCTGGCAGTGGGCCTCGCGATCCGCGAATACACCCATCGGCAGCGCCGCCATGCCGCGGCGCTGGCCGCTCGGCTTCCAGCTCCCCCCTCTCCCGCAGCCGAGCGTGGCGTCGAGCGAGCGCCGTTTCTTGGCCAGTTCATCCTGGCCGCCGCGCGCGGCTGGACCCCGGCGCTGCAATTTGCGCTCGAAGAGAGCCGGGTGCGCGGCGCCCAGTTGCTCGTGCTCTACATCCGCGAAGTGGCTGTCAACATTGACATGGGCAGCAAATGGCAGGACGACCCCCACGCCAAGGCGCTGTTCGCGCAGCTCGACTTCGAAGCGCGCGGGCTCAAAGTCAACAAGCTCTACAGCGTCAGCGACTCGCCGGCCGACACGATCATTGACATTGCCGCGACATTCGGCGTGGACACCGTCGTGCTAGGCGGCAGCCGCCGCGCGACGCTCGTCAATCTACTCAAAGGCAACGTCGTGGCCCGCGTCGCCGCCAACCTGCCCGAGTCCATGCATCTCATCGTCATCGGGTAACTGGTGGCAGCAATGCTCACTATGGGCTCCTGCACCTGGTTCGGAGTCCACGCTTTAGCGTGTTTGCGACCTCGGACACCCTGAAGGGTGGACTCCAAACCTCCCAAACCAGCCAAAATGAGAACTGCTGAACTGGTGGAATCGAGAATTGACGCCGAATTCCGAAAGGCCCTAGAGTTGGGCAGGATGCATGTGACGCAGGATGCGACGGCGCAAACGAGTTCGAGTCTTCTGGAAACTCAACAGGAGACCCGCACACTCAGGGCCGATCGGCCCAACACCCAACATCGGACAATGAACACCCAACACCCAACATCCAACATCCAACACCCAACATCGAACAGCCAATGGCCGGGGGTTGGGGAGTCAATGGATGTTGGGCGTTCGATGTTGGATGTTGGATGTTCGTTTGCTCGCCATATCGCAGCAGGCTTAGTCATTGCGCTTATGGCGGCGCAGGCTTGGGGCGCCAGCCTGCCGCTCAGCCCCTCCCTGCCAAATGAAATCGCCTTTGCCCCACAATCCGCCAAGTTCGTGCGGCTGGTGCTGCGCCACTCTCAGGGCGAGCCGTGCATTGACGAGCTGGAGGTATATGGGCCGGACAGCGCCGCCAACCTGGCGCTCGCCAGCAACGGCGCCAAAGCCAGCGCCTCGTCGCTCCTGCCGGGGCACGCCATCCACCAGATCGCCCATCTCAACGACGGGCTTTACGGGAACAGCCATAGCTGGATTGCGGCCAGCTCGCGCAACGAGTGGGCCCAGATCGAGCTGCCCCAACCGCGCGCCGTCTCCCGGATCGTGTTCTCGCGGGACCGCGAGGAACAGTTCGCTGACCGGTTGCCCGGGGCGGTGGAGGTCCGGCTCTCGGACGACGGGCAAAACTGGCGGAGCGTCGCCAGCCTCGATGACGGCGACCTGCTGCCGGATGGCCCGCTGACGGAGGAAACCCTGCTGCGCTACGCCTTCGCCCGGGAAGACGCCAGCGTTCGGCGAGTGGACGCAACCGACCCTTGCGTGCGCGTGCTGCGTCAGATGGACGAGATGGTGGCGCGCTTAGGTGAACGCGGACTGGACACCAGCCGCGAGCGGGCAGAGCTGGCCGAGCTCCGGCACCGGGCGGGCTTGTCTGACTTACCATTGCGGTCGAACGGTATCCCCTCGCCCCACGACGAAGGAGTGGGGAGAGGGTTAGGGAGAGGGGTGCCAAACAGCGTTGTTGCTGCGGGCACGAACCCCTCTCCCCAGCCCTCTCCCCGCTCGTCCCTCGCGGAGAGAGGGAGCGGACCGGCGCTTGCGCTGGGTGGCGGGGCAGCGACCAACCGGCAGGAGCTGCTCTACCAGGCTCACCTGGCCAAGCGGCGGCTGTTCCTGCGCGACCCGGACCTTGCGCCGCTGGAGCGCGTCCTGTTCGTCAAGCGGCAGGCCTACGAGCCGTCGCATAACTACAGCGACTTCTTCGATCCGCAGGGTGAGCCGGGCGGCGGCGTGTGCGTGCTGAATATCCCGCGCGCGGAGGGGCGCATGGTGCCGGGGCAGGCGAAGCTGACCACGCTCTTCGACTCGCGCAACGGAGTGGCGCGGGACCCGGCCCTGAGCTACGACGCCCGCACGGTCTGGTTCGGCTACCGCACCACCAAGAAGGACTACTTCCACCTGTGGCGCATGAACGTGGATGGGAGCGACGCCCGCCAGGTTACCGATGGGCCGTTTTACGACTACTACCCGTGCCCCCTGCCGGATGGCGGCGTGGGGTTTATGACCACACGATGCAAAGAGCGATACCTTTGCTGGCGGCCGCAAGCGTTCGTGCTCTTCCGCATGGAGGCGGACGGCAGCCAGATCCGACCGCTCTCGTATGCGAACGTGAGCGAGTGGTCGCCCACCGTCATGCTCGATGGGCGGCTGCTCTGGACGCGCTCTGAGTATCTCGACAAAGGGGCCAACTTCGGCCACACGCTCTGGGCCATCCACCCGGACGGCTCGCGTCCGGAACTGATCTTCGGCAATAACACCACCAACTGCTACGTCAATGGCCGCGAGGTGCCCGGCACGAGCGAAATTGTCTGCACGCTCATCTCGCACGGGGGCGACTTGAACGGGCCGATCGCGCTGATTAACCCCCAGCAGGGGCGCTTCAATCCCAAGGCCATCACCAGCATTACGCCCGATGTGCCGCCGCAGTACGACATGACCTGGCTGCGGCAAAACTGCTTCCGCGACCCCTGTCCGGTCAGCCGCGATCTGTTCCTGTGCAGCCACGCTCCGGCGGAGCAGTTCGGGCTGTATGTGATTGACCGCTGGGGCAACCGCGAGGTGATCTACTTTGATCCCGCTATGGGCAGCATGGCCCCCATGCCGCTGCGGCCAACGCCGGCGCCGCCGGTGTTGAGCCCGACCCTGGCCGCGGACGAGACGAATGCCGGGCAAGGACAGTTCGTCATGGCCGATGTGTACCGCGGCCTTGAGCCGAAGGTGAAGCGCGGCCAGGTGAAGTATCTGCGAGTGTGCCAGGAGGTGCGCGCCGACCTGCGCCAACTGGCCGGGGGCGATTATCAGCAGGATCATGAGCCGTTCATGGACTGGTACGCGACGCCGGTGCACAAGGTGAGCGGACCGAACGGCTGGCCCAGCTATGTGGCCAAGGGCGTGCTCGGCCTGGTGCCGGTGGAGGCCGATGGTTCGGCCAGCTTCGTCGCGCCGGCGGGCAAGGTCATTTACTTTCAGGCGCTGGACGAGAACTACAACGAGCTGCAGCGGATGCGGAGCGTGGTGCAACTTCATGCGGGCGAGACGCGCGGTTGCATTGGCTGCCATGAGGATCGCAACAGCGCGCCGCCGATTTCAGGGCCGATCCCGCTGGCCCTGCAACGCCCGCCGAGCCAGCTCCAGCCACCGCCGTGGGGCGCCGGGGCGTTCGCATACGAAAAGGTGGTGCAGCCGGTCTGGGACGCCAAGTGCGTGAGCTGCCACAACGCGAAGGACAAGGATCGTATCAACCTGGCCGGCACGCTGGATGGGGACGGCGTCCCGGCTTCCTACCGGACGCTGATCGAGCGGGGCTGGGTGCATTACTTCGATTGGGGGTATGGGCAGCGTCATTACAAGGCCGAGCCGCTGGCCTTTGGCACGGTCAAGAGCCGGCTCTTCAAGGTGCTCGAAGCGGGCCATTACCAGGTGTCGCTTACGGCAGAAGAGGGACAGCGAGTGAAGACGTGGATTGATCTGAACTGTCCCCTGTGGCCGGACTATCTCTTCCGGCCGGAGCGCCCGGAGTTAGCGCAATCCACTGCGAATCGGCCCGCGAAATAGTAGGCGGGTGTTGGTGTCGGAAGTCTCACACGCGCCAGCACAAGCCGTCAATGATAGCGTAGAAGAGCGGCAACAACCGGCAGCTACAGCCGGCGATATAGACCAGAGATCCTGAGCCCGCGGAAACGACGTGAGCCCCATTCCCCCTCACCCTACCCTCTCCCCAAAGGAGAGGGTGCCGGGCCCGCCGCTGGGAATGTCCCAACACCACAATGGGTCGTAGCGCGGCGGATACTTCTCCCTCTCGTTCGGGGAGAGGGTAGGGTGAGGGGGAATGGGTGCCCCGAGCTGGAAATGGGCTCAGTCAAATTCCACGCCGCCCCAAATCCAAGCAGCGGGTCAGGAATTCTGAGACTGTACGCGCTCATTGGCGGCAGTGTGCTAGACCCGGTGTCCGTCCGCCTTACCTGTGCTTCCGGCGGTGGGCTTAGTTGGGGTTGGTGTTCCATCGGGGGCGACTGCCGCCGACACGATGTTTGTCATCTGCCTTCCTTTCATTCTCCGACACTACGACATTGGACGCCCACAGCCCGCTGACCGTGCGCGTGCTCACCGAGCTTCCAGTGACCTACGAAGACTTTCCCACTGGCCCTGCGGCTGTGGCGAAGCACCCTGCTGGCCCATGCGCCAGCAATTCTCATTATGCGATGGCGATGGCAGCCCAAATCCGAAACCCGAAATCCGAAACCCGAAGGAAATCCGAGATCCGAAGGCCGATTCCGCCAGCTCACCCTTTAACGCAGAGGCGCAAAGATTCGCAGAGGTTCGCAGAGAGTAGTTTGTCTCTGCGTTTCTCCGCGTTCCTCTGCACTGCTATCTGTGAGGATTTTCGCAGCCCGCGCAAAGTCTCTTGGCCCCATGTAACCTTTGCAACTCATTTAACCCATTTAACTTTTTGGTTGCGGCTTGGCCG
>CAIWJG010000672.1 GCA_903912925.1 uncultured Verrucomicrobia subdivision 3 bacterium
TCACGTTTCACGCATCACGTTTCACGTCCCTCGCATGGCTTTACTGCCCGAGCCCATATCCTCCCTGATCGGCACCTTGAGCAAGCTGCCCGGCATCGGCCCACGTTCAGCAGAACGCATCGCGCTGCACCTCGTGCAAGCCGACTCCGATACAGTCAAACAGCTCGCCGAGACCATGCTTGCCGCGCGGGAGCGCGTTCGGTTCTGCGAAGTCTGCGGGGCCCTCACGGAGAAGTCCCCCTGCGCGATTTGCACCGATGCTCGACGGGACGCCTCACTGGTCTGCGTTGTCGAGCGGCCGGTGGACATCATCAGCATCGAGAAGTCCGGCACCTTTCGTGGCCACTATCACGTGCTGGGCGGCAAGATCTCGCCCCTCAACGGCGTCGAGCCCGAAGACTTGCACATCAGTGATCTGGAAAGGCGGCTCAGCGCCGGTCAGATCAAGGAAATCGTCATGGCCCTGGGAACGGACGTCGAGGGCGACGCCACAGGTTATTACTTGGCCAAACGGCTGGCCCGCCAGAGCCTGAGAATCACTCGCATTGCCCACGGCCTGCCGGCCGGCACAGGGCTAGAGTTCGCTGACGAACTCACCTTGAGCCGAGCATTGGAGGGGCGGAGGGAAATGTGAGTTATTTCCTTCCTCTTGTAACCTTTGTAACTCTTTAACGTAAGTTCATGCCTCTCCCCACCGTTATAGTCTTTGACCTGGGTAAAGTCCTGGTGGAATTCGATTATACCATTGCGGCGCAGCGAATCGCCGCGCGCGGCACCATGACCCTCCGGGCGATTGCGGACTATATCACCCAATCCCGGCTGTTCATGCAGTATGAGTTGGGTACCGTGAGCACCGAACAATTCTGCGCTGAGCTCTGTCGCGTCAGCGGCTTTCGTGGTACCCTCGCTGAATTCGGCAGTTGCTTCGCCGACGTCTTCGTTCCGATTGAGCCGATGATCCAGCTTCAGGCGACGCTGCGCCAGCGAGGGTTGCCCGCTTACATCTTCTCCAACACCAACGAAATGGCCGCCGAGCAAATCCGCCGCGCCTTCCCCTTTTACGGCAACTTCGACGGCTACATTCTGTCCTACCAGCACGGCGCCATGAAACCGGACGCCCCGCTTTACGAAGTGGTCGAACGCACCTCAGCACGCCACGGTGCCGAGATCCTTTACCTGGATGACCGGCCTGAGAACGTCGCAGCCGGAGCCGCGCGCGGCTGGCAGGTGATCCTGCACGAAACTCCGGAAAAGAGCCGGGCTGCCATCGAGAAGCTGGGGTTGCTGGACCACGCGTGACCGGGCAATCGCCCGGACCAGGCGCCTCAACCGAGGCTAGGATCCCCGGGGAACAAGCCACGCTCAATCACAAATGGAATCAGCGACCGCCAGGATCCGCGTGCGCTCACACCGCCAGGCGATGGACTGGAGCCTTGTGCTCGTCAGCCAGGGGATCGAGACCACGATTGACCACGCCGAGGACGGCGCCGGCTGGGGCCTCGTGGTTTCCGCGCAGGAATATACAAACGCGCTCCGGACCCTCCGCCAGTATCGGCTGGAGAATCGGGGCTGGCCGTGGCAGCAAGCGGTTTTCCGGCCCGGCCTGCTGTTCGATTGGGGCAGCCTCGCCTGGGCCTTGCTGGTGTGTCTGTTTTACTCGCTCAGCACTCACGCCGACCTGCAGCCCGCCGGCCTGATGGACGGCCCGGCCGTGGCGCACGGCCAGTGGTGGCGGCTCTTCACCGCCATGTGGCTCCACGCGGACCTCGCCCACCTGGCAACCAATGCGACGATTGGAGTAGTGCTGCTGGGCCTGGCGATGGGACGTTACGGAACGGGCGCGGGTTTGTTGGCAGCCTACCTCGCGGGGGCCGGCGGGAACCTCGTAGCAGGCCTGATCTCCTTACAACCGCATCGGAGCCTCGGCGCATCCGGCATGGTCACGGGCTGCCTCGGTCTGTTGGCTGTGCAATCGTTCTCACTCTGGCGGCAAACGCCGCATGCCCTGAAATATATTCTCAGCGGCATTTGCGGCGGCGTGATGTTGTTCGTCTTGTTGGCATTGACGCCGGGAACCGACGTCATCGCGCATTTAGGCGGATTCGCGAGCGGTCTGGTGCTGGGAGCCCTATTGAGCCTCGTCCCAGCGGTTGCGCAAATGCCGAGGACGAATCTCCTCAGCGGCTCGCTGTTTGCCCTCCTGGTTATCGTGCCTTGGTGGCTCGCCTTGCGGAACGGCGGCTTATGAACGGTCACCCGAATAAGTGGACTGGCGCCCCCTGCTACGCCGCAAGACGGCAGCAGCCCAAGCTGGCCCTGCTGCTCGCGACTGTCTGCCTGGCGCTAACGACCGTCACGACCCATGCTTTCGACGCGCGGGGCGGCCAGTTCATCGGTTTCAGCAGCTTTTCCACCTTCACGAAGGCCCCCGGCGCTCGACCCGGCGAAACCGTGCTCACCTCGCCGGAAGTCGTCGCTCGCATCAACTGGGACGAGTTGATCGCCTCTTGGAACGCCGAAACGCCCAACGCCGCTTACCTGAAGATCGAAGCACGCGCCCTTTACCCCAACGGCCCTACGAAATACTACACCATGGGGCTCTGGTCGGTGAACACCAACCGCTACCCGCGCGAGAGCGTGCTCAACCAGAGAGACGCCGACGGCAACGTCGCAACCGACACCCTGAAGCTAAAACGGCCATGCGACCGATTGCAGATCCGGCTCACTCTCGGCGGCGATGGCGGCCAGCAGCCAAAACTCAAATTCCTCGGCCTGCACTTGACCGATACTGCGGTCACCCCGCCCGCCCTGCCCTCCAACCCAGCCGCCCTCGGGAGGAGTATTTCCGTGCCCCAGCGCACGCAGATGGCTTACACGAACGGGGTGGTCCTGTGCAGCCCAACAACCGTTTCCATGGTCATGGCCTATTGGGCCAAACAACTCCGCCGCCCCGAACTCGATCACGACGTGCCCGACATTGTGAACGCCATCTACGACGCCAAGTGGCCGGGCACCGGCAACTGGCCTTTCAACACAGCCTACGCTGGCTCCTATCAGAGCATCCGAGCCTACGTCACCCGCTTGAGTGATTTGTCCGAAGTGGAAGATTGGACCGCCGCCGGCATTCCCGTCATACTTTCCGTCTGCGCCGACCGACTCCACCGCAAAGGCCCAGGCCCGAACGGGCATTTGCTCGTGTGCCTCGGCTTCACCGAAAACGGCGACCCCATCGTCAACGACCCCGGCACGTCCAGCAATATCCGCCGCGCATATCCCCGCAAGGACCTCAGCTACGCCTGGGCCAACTCGCGCAACACGGTCTACCTCATTTACCCCGAAGATGCCGAGATCCCCAAAGACCGCTTCGGCCACTGGGACTCACGGACTTCGCATCAGCGAGTCAGCCTGCGGCGCTAGAATGGTAAAGAAACTTGCGGGAGGGGGGCTAAAGGTTAACAATAGCACAAATGATTTTGCCCCAATTCTATCGTTTCGGAGGCGTTTGTAACGCCGGTCATTCCAATGTCTTGCATTCGCCCAAGGCAGCCTCTGCTGTTGGCCGCGCTACGCCACTGCTGTGCAAGGTCGTGGCTGGCTTGGCGGTCCTGGCGGCGTGGGTTTGCCCGCTGCAAGCTGGCACCGTCTATGTTCCCAATGCGTCCTTTGAGTCCCCAGTCGTGCCCATTGACCTGACGCCCGCTATTCCGGACATGGATTACTGGCAGAAAGCACCCCAGCCGATTTGGTATGACCCCATTTACTTCGGCGGTTATCCCTGGGACACCCTCATAGGCACGTTCTACAATTTCCACACTACTCCACCACCCGATACGTTTATTGACAACTGCGACGGCTCCCAAGCCGCCTTTTTCTTCGCCATTCCCGAGGTCGCGGTGTTCCAGGATTACAATTCCATTTACGGCACAAACACAATCCCGAGCCACGCATTCAACGCCATGTTTAATATCGGCAGTGCTTACACCCTTACCGTCGCCGTAATCGGGGGTGGTGGCGGCATGACTAACGGCGTGTCCCTGGAACTCAGCCTCTATTACCGCGATGCCTCGAGTAATATGGTGACCGTTGCGGCCACCACGATCACGAACACCGCAGACTTGTTCCCCACGAACACGCACCTCGTTGATTTCTCGGTCCAGGTTCCCGGCGTTCTGCCAACCAACGCGTGGGCCAGCCAGAACATCGGTGTGCGGATTACTTCTACCGTTGGTTTCGGCCTTATGGGCGGATATTGGGATATAGACAACGTTCGACTGACAGAGATCGTCCTTCCGGCACTCACCAATCCCCAGGTAACAAATCAGCAGTTCAGTATGACCTTGCGCAGCGAGCCGGGCTTGCGATTCGAGTTGCTGGCGCACACCAACCTTTCCTCGCCCTTGTCCAACTGGACTAGCCTCGGCACCGTGACCAACACTACCGGCACAACCAATTTCGTCGACCCGGCCACGATCCTTGACCACCGTTTCTACCGCGCACGCCAGTTGCAATAGGCCCAAGAATAGGCGATTCTGTGATCGTGAAAGCCTCACAGCCAAGCAGCCCTGGCGGGGGCATCCGCACGGGAGCGCAGCCTTTAGGCTGCAGCAGCGCCGGTCTATGCTGCGGCCTCGGTGGCTTTCAGCGCCCGCTTCAGCCTTTACGCTCCTGCAGCCTAAAGGCTGCGCTCCTATGCCGCGGTGCCGTCCCTTCGCCCCGCGCCTTTACGCTGATCGAGCTACTGGTAGTCATAGCCGTTATTGCCATTCTCGCGGCCCTTTTGCTGCCGGCACTGGCCTCCGCCCGCGAAAAAGGCTGGCAAGCCGCCTGCCTCTCCAACCTGCGGCAGATGGGCCTGGCCATCCATGCCTACGCCAGCGACAACGACGGCAACATACCCTACGGCCCCAAAGCTCCGCCCTTTATCAGCCCCTTCGATCTTTACCCCTCCACCGGCGCCCCCACCAGCCTGATCTCATTGCGCAACGGTGCCCCCGTCGGCCTGGGGCTGCTACTCAAGGAACAACTCTGCAACCAGCCTAAAGTCCTCTTCTGCCCCAGCAGCGATCAACCCATGGACGCCAACGCTCAGCTCGCCAACGTCGGCAACCGCCAGGCCCAATGCAGCTTCTACTATCGCCACGCCGGTAAAACCACCCTGTTCGACAACCCCAACGTCGGCCTCGCCCCGCCCGAGCACATCCGGCTCGACGCACTCGGCAACAATCGCAACGGGGTGCCAATTCGCGCACTGGTCATTGACACTCAGTTCCTCTGCTCGTCCGGCCTGGCCACCTTTGGCGTCACCCCCAGCACCCAGCACCGCCAGCGTGCGGCGGACATTCTCTTCTCGGACGGCCATGCCGTGTCCCGTTCCAACCGCGACGGCCGCTTCGTTGTGGATCTCCGCAATTCCGCTGAGGTCCGCGACGCCTTTAACAAAATCCTCAAGGTCCTGGAACAGGCCGATACGGAACCCTGACTTTCAGAGCTACTGGCGGAAACTCACCCTCGACCGCCATTCCGAGTATGACGTCATGCACAACTCGCTGCATTACAGCGAGTTACGATGGTCGCGAGTCCTCGCATGAGCGGAGAAGCATCGTACCGAGCCCCCTCAGAGTTAAAGCTATAAGTCAATCAATAGCAGAATGTTGTACGATCCACGTCAGGCCCTCCCCAGACCTGTACCAGAGTGCCCCCGGAGTGGCACCGGTACACCTGGGAATTCGGTCGCTTCGGGTGCCAGTGTCCCGGCCTGACGCCGCGGCAAAAAGAAGCTTCCACTTGGGGCTTGTCATCCGGCGCGGGGGTGTTAATTTACCCGGCCTTTTATGAAAGAGAAAATACATCCAAAGTATGTGGAATCGGAGATCCGTTGCGCGTGTGGCAACGTGGTCAAGACCCGGTCCACCAAGCCGGTGATCATCGTCGGTATTTGCAACGCGTGCCATCCTTTCTTCACCGGCCAGCAGAAGTTTGTGGATACCGCCGGCCGCGTGGACAAGTTCCAGCAGCGCATGGTCAAGACTCAGGCAGCTCAGGCCGAGGCGGCCTTGCGCAAGAAGAAGCGCTAACGGTCTGCCCCTTTATCCGCCCGCAGGGTTTGTGTCTTTGCGGGCGGATTTATTTTGGCTCATGGACTTGCGTCCCCAGATAGAGAAGTTCTCCCGCCGCTTTGCGGAGGTCGAAGCTGCCTTGAACGATCCCAAGGCGTTCGACAATCCGCAGCGGGCCCAGGAGCGGGGGAGGGAATACGCCCGTCTGAAAGACCTGATGGCACAAGGGCAGGCCTACCTGAAAGCCGTGGCCGACCTGGCGGAGAACCGCGTCTTGCTGCAAAGCGAACCGGCAGATTCGGAGCTGGCCCAAATGGCCAAGGAAGAAATCGCCCGGCTGGAGGCGGCAGAGAAGCGCCTGTCGCTGGAAGTGCAGCGGGGCATCCTGCCGCCCGACCCGGCGGACTCGCGCAACACGATCATCGAGATCCGCGCGGGTGCCGGCGGACAAGAGTCGGCCTTGTTCTCGGCGGACCTTTACCGGATGTACACGCGTTACGCCGAGGCGCAGGGATGGAAGTGGGAGAACCTGGATTCAAGCTCCTCCGACCTCGGCGGCTACAAGGAAATCATCTTCCAAATCACTGGCCAGGACGTCTATAAGCGGCTCAAGTACGAGAGCGGTGTGCACCGGGTGCAGCGTGTGCCGGCCACCGAGGCACAGGGGCGAATCCACACCAGCACTTGCACGGTCGCCGTGCTTCCCGAGGCGGAGGAAGTGGATATTCAGATTAAGCCTGAGGATTTGGAGATCTCGGTGTGCCGCGCCTCGGGCCCCGGCGGCCAAGGTGTCAACACGACCGATTCCGCGGTGCAAATCATCCATAAGCCGACGCGGATGATCGTGCGCTGCGCGGACCAGCGCTCGCAGCAGAAGAACAAGGCGCGGGCGCTGACCGTGCTCCGATCGCGCTTATTGGAGCGCAAGATCGAAGAGGAGAACAAGAAATACGCAGATCAGCGCAAGGAGCAGGTCGGCACTGGCGAGCGTAACGAGCGCATCCGCACCTATAATTTCCCGCAAAACCGGCTGACCGATCATCGCATCGGCCTGACGTTATATAACCTGCCGGTTGTGATGGAAGGAGCCATTGATCCGGTGATCGAGCCGTTGATGACCCACGATTTGGAGGAGAAGCTAGCCGCGCTGAAGGGGTAAGACGTCGCGCCCAAGGCGCGAGGCGTGAAGCGTGAAGTTCATCTGACCTATGGTCCTGCAAAAGAACAATCATCATCTACAACCGCCCCAAGGCATCATTTTCGACTGTGACGGAACCTTGGCGGACACGATGCCGATGCATTGGCAGGCGTGGCAGATTATTGCGAGGCGGCACAGGTTCTACTTCACCGAAGACCGTTTCTACTCGCTCGGCGGCATACCGTCACGGGACATCCTGAAGGTGCTAAGCGTGGAGCAGGGCCTTCCCATCGATCCGCTGGCCGTGGCGCGGGAAAAGGAGGCGGAGTACCTGCCCCTCATCGCCCAGGTGGAACCGATCAACACGGTCGTCGGGGTTGCCCGCGAGAACTACGGCAAGATACCGCTCGCGGTGGCCTCGGGCGGGACAAAGAGAAGCATCGGGACAGTGCTCGACCACTTGGGCATCGGGCATCTCTTTCAGGCGGTTGTCACCAGTGAAGACGTCGTGAAACAGAAGCCGGCACCGGACATCTTCCTGGAGGCCGCCCGCCGCCTCGGCGTAGCGCCACAGTTCTGCCGCGCCTACGAGGATACGGATCTGGGGATGCGGGCAATCCGAGCGGCGGGCATGGAAGCGGTGGATGTGAGGGAACTGTTAGTGAAACGTGAAACGTGAATCAATGCGTGAGCTTCCTTCTGAGTTCACGTTTCACGTTTGACGTTTCAGTCCCCGTTTCACGCGCCCAACTTCCTAGACTTCTCGGCGGCGGCCCGAACGGCGCTGATGACCGTGCCACGCAATTTGCCTTTCTCGAGCTCGTGCAAGCCCTCGATAGTCGTGCCGCCCGGGCTGGTAACCATATCCTTGAGCACGCCGGGATGCAGCCCCGTCTCCAGGACCATCCTCGCGCTGCCCATTACAGTTTGAGCTGCCAGCCGGGTCGCAATATCCCGTGGCAGACCTGCGGCAACGCCTCCGTCGCTCAAGCTCTCGATGAATAGATAGGCATAGGCCGGCCCGCTGCCACTCAAGCCCGTAACGGCGTCCAGCAAGGCCTCTTTGACCTGAAAGGCCACCCCCACGGCAGAGAAGAGCTTCTGGGCCAGTTCGCCATCCTCCAGGCGGGCTGCTTTGCCCAGGGCAAAGGCCGTAGCCGAAGCGCCGACCAAGGCGGGCGTGTTGGGCATTACGCGGATCAGCCGGGCACCCGTCCCCAGCCCGGTTTCGAGTTTGGCCAGCGGAACGCCGGCAGCAATAGAGATCAGACAATGCTTGTCGGTGAGGAGGTCCCGAATCTCGGCCAGCACACCGCCAACCTGATCAGGCTTGACGGCCAACACCAGGACAGTGGCGAACTTCACCACCTCCGCATTGGAGGCAGTCGTTTTGGCGCTGACCTCTTTGGCGAATGCGTCCCGGGCGGCTGCACTCGGATCACTCGCGGTGACCTGACCGGACCTAACGAGTCCGGCCCGAACAAAACCTCGCGCCAGGGCGGTGGCCATTTTGCCGGCGCCGAGAAAACCGATGGTGAGTTTCGTGGACATGGTAGTGGAGTTATATGAAAGTTACTTGGTTACATGGTTGCACAAGTTGCATGGGCCTTCGGCCGACTGTCCATTGTAACCATGTAACTCATGCAACCCATTTACTGAGGAGTCCGCAGCATACGCTACACCCAAAGCTGCGGAGGCTTCTCCCTCGCCCCTTCCGAAGGGGAGAGGGCTGGGGTGAGGGGTTGCTCGGTGTCGTCTATGCCGAGGTCTTGGCAGAAACTCATTTGGCTTTTACGTCGTAACACAGCAGCGTGTCCCAATCTCGCAGGTAAAGCTTGCCGTGAGCGATGACCGGGTAAGGCCAGGCTTTCTTGTCGCTGCGATCCGGCTGCTCGAAGCGACCGTGCTCCTTGAAGGCTTCTGGCGAGGCCTCGATGAGGACCATGGTGCCCTTATCCTCGGCGCGCAGGTAGAAACGGCCGTCCGCGAAAACAATCGAACCCTTGCCGAGACTGTTATACCCCCACTTGCCCGCGCCGGTCTTGAAATCCTGGCAGGTCCAGCCCTTGCCATCCGCATGGCCATACACATAGTCGCCAACCTTGATGACGCCGCCCTGCTTATTGTCCATGACCTTGTTGGCATAGACCTCCTGAGCAGTGAACTTGCCTCCGACCTCGGTGACCTTGAACAGGTTGCAGCCAACGCCGTAACCGGAGCTCACATAAACACAGCCGTCACTGTAGATCGGCGTGGGGATGACTGCCGTCTTGCCTTTGCGCTCCGCCTGCCACAGCACCTTGCCATCTGCCGCCGCCACGCCCACGACGCTCTCGGCCGTCAGTTGGATGTATTGCCGCACGCCGCCAATCTCGGCCACGATCAGCGACGAATAATGGGGCGAGTCAGTGAAGCCCTTGCTGCGCCAGAGGAGGTTGCCGCTCTTTTTGTCCAGCGCGACGATTGCCCCTTCGGACCCGCCAGTAGTGACCATCACTTTGTCGCCATCAATAAGCGGCGACTCGGAATAGCCCCAGTTGGGACGCTTGCCGCCAAAGTCCTTGATGCAATCCTTCCGCCAGAGTTCCTTGCCCTGGGCGGTGTCGAGGCATGCCATCTCCCCCCATTGGCCCAGGACGACTAGCAGGTCGCCCTCGACCGTCGGCGTGGCCCGAGGTCCCTCAAAGGCGGGCATGCCCGGCGCGCCGGGTTTGCCCAGTTTGGCAGCCCAGATCTTCTTACCGTCCGCCGCGTCCAAGGCAATGACTGAACTAGCCTCTTTGTCTTCGCCGACGGTGTAGATGCGGTTGCCCACGACAGACACGGTGCAGTAACCGACCCCCAGGCCGGTGGCTTTCCACACCAGCGGTGGGCCGCCCGGCGGCAGGTCTTGCAGCAGTCCGGTTTCCGCGGATATGCCATCGCGGTTCGGGCCGCGGAATTGTGGCCAATCGCCCGGCGCCGCTAGCGCAACCGAGGTCAGGGAAAGCAGGAGAGCCGTCCCAGCCAAGTGAGTTCGCAAATGTTTCAAGTTGTTCTGCATACGATGCGGCGGATGTTCGCGAAGCCGCCGTTGAAATGCAAATGGAATGGTGGCCTCGGTTTCCCGATACCGCCTCCCCCTTACCCCGCCCGATGGGACGCCGGTTTCCAAACCTCAAAAAGTGGCCACCTCAACTCACCACCAGCGGCTCGCGCCAAACATGACCTCCCGACGCGAGCAAATCGTCCGCCGCCACCGGCCCCCAGGTTCCCGCCGCGTAGAACTCGCGATTTGACAGCGGGTTCCCGTCCCACGCCTTGCGAATGCCATCGACGATCTGCCAAGCCGTCTCGACTTCGTCCCGGCGGATGAAGAGCGTGGCATCACCTGCCATCGCCTCCAGCAGCAGCCGCTCGTAGGCCTCGGGCGTGTAGGCGCCAAACTCGGCGTCGTAGCTGAAATGCATGCGGACCGGCCGCACTGTCAAACTCGCCCCGGGCACCTTGCCGTTGAACCGCAGCGAGATGCCTTCGTTGGGCTGGAGGCGCAGCGTCAGCGCGTTCGGATCCAGTTTTGGCCCGCACTGCGCGGCGAATAGCACGTGCGGCGTCGG
The DNA here is from genome assembly GCA_903912925.1 of uncultured Verrucomicrobia subdivision 3 bacterium. Lineage (GTDB taxonomy): Bacteria > Verrucomicrobiota > Verrucomicrobiia > Limisphaerales > UBA8199 > PALSA-1440. The sequence continues at coordinate 10,791 of CAIWJG010000672.1, forward strand.
CCGGAATTGAACCCGCACCTCGCTGGTGCTCAGGGGCAAATTCTTGCCTGTGCGCAGAAAGAACGGCACGCCCGACCAGCGCCAGTTGTCGATGAGGAGCTTCAGAGCAACGTAAGTCTCGACATTGGAGTCCGGCTTAACCTTCGGCTCCTGGCGATATCCCGGCCGTGGCTCCCCGGCCACCGTCCCAGCAACATATTGCCCACGCACGACTTGCCGGGCAATGTCCTCCGGGCTCAACAGCCGGATCGACTTGAGTAGTTTAACCTTTTCGTCGCGGATGGACTCAGCATCGAGCGAGACCGGCGGCTCCATCGCCACGAGCGACAATACCTGCAAGAGATGATTCTGCACCATATCACGCAGCGCGCCGGCCTCCTCGTAATACCCTCCGCGCTGGCCCACGCCCAGCTTCTCGCTCACTGTGATCTGGAAGTGGTCGATGGACTCGCGGTTCCAGAGCCGCTCGAAGACCGCGTTGGAGAAGCGGAACATCAGGATGTTCTGCACCGTCTCCTTGCCCAGGTAATGGTCGATGCGGAAGACCTGTTGCTCGTGGGCATAGCGAGTCAGTTCCCGGTTCAACTGACGGGCCGATTCCAGGTCATGACCGAACGGCTTTTCGATCACGACCCGCTGCCAGCCCCTACCTCCGTCTTTCTGCAGCAGGCCGGCGCGATGCACTTGCTCGACTATCTGGCCAAACTGGCTCGGCGACGTGGCGAGGTAGAAGAGCAGATTCCGGTGCAGTGGTTCACTGCCGAAAGAAGCCAGCCGCGTCTCCAGCGACCTATAGGCCGCCGCATCGTTGAGATCGCCTTCACAATAAGAGATCTGCTGCGAGAACTCCTGCCAAACCTGGTCGTCCACCGGTTTGGTGCGCGAGAACTGGTCCAGCGCCGCTCGCAACTCGCCGCGCCACGCGGCGTCAGTCTTCTCGCGCCGGGCAAAACCGATTACGCGGAAGGCTTCGGGCATCTGCTTCTCCTTGTAAAGGTGGTACAAGGCCGGAATGAGCTTGCGCGCCGTCAGGTCCCCGCTGGCGCCGAAGATGATGATCGAGCAGGGCTCCAGCACCTTCCGCCCCGCATCCAACCGGCAGACCATTAACTCATCAAGCTGTTGGGATTGGTTCACGTGCCACCATCGCCGAGCGCCCGCGCATTTTCAAATATTCTTCTTGTTTACCCCGGGGGCTGCCGATCTATATTGCCGTCACCGGACAGCCGATGTGGCGGAATTGGCAGACGCGCTAGACTCAAGTCTATACGAGCCGCTTGGACCTACTACCTAGTCGGCGGTATAGACTACACTGGGGGCCAAAAAGAAGGATGCAACGAGGATTGCACCCAGACTAATGTTGGCTAAGTCCTGTTCCACCCGCTCGCGCAGGGATTCGTTTTTCTTCAGCGGCTTTTTGGATACTCCGGTGTTCTTCATGTAATTCCAGACGAACTCATCGGGATTCAAATCCGGCGCGTAGGGTGGCA
>CAIWJG010000673.1 GCA_903912925.1 uncultured Verrucomicrobia subdivision 3 bacterium
AATGGCGGATGATCATACGCGGCCTGGAACACCCTAAAGGGTGGACACCGAACCTCCCAGACCAGCCAAAATGAGAACTGCTGGCAGATTGGTGAGGGGGTGATGTCGTTGCGGCGGGCCTTCCGCATCGCCGGCGCGCAGACCGTGCTGGCGAGCCATTGGCCCGTGAACGACAAGGCCACCAGTCGGTTGACGACGGAATTCATCCGGGGCTGGCGCTCCGGCGAGCCCCGCGCGAAAGCCTGGCGGGAAGCGCAGTTGTCTCTGCTGCGCAAGGAAGAGTTTTCAAACCCATACTTCTGGGCCGCTTTCACCCTGACCGGCCAGTGGCAGTGAAGCTGGGAGGTCGAGCTTACCGCAGACCGGCGGAAAGCGGTGGATGAGTGAAAATCACGCATACCGTCAAAGCCACCACACACAGGGAATGCAGAAGGAAGAATGCAGAATGCAGAATGGCCGCGCGAAGCCACCTCATGCGACATCAAAGCCACCTCAAAGCCTGTTGCTAGCCAGGCGGTAGCCACCCCAAAGCCACCTTCATGCGACCTCGAAGCCACCCTCATGCGACCTCAAAGCCACCTTCATGCGACCCTAATGCGTCAACAAGGCTCCCACAAAGCCACCTCAAAGCGAATGCAGAAGGCAGAATGAAGAATGCAGAATGGCCGGACAAGGCGTTATAAAGGGACATTGAGCCGTTTCGGCGGCTTTTTGCTTCCCGCTGGCCCAGGAAAGCCGGGATTTCGGCTATCGGCTATTTGGCCGGGTGCCGGTTCTGCCTGACAGACCCCGCCGGTAAATAGAGCACAGTTCGGAGCGCCTGGCCGGTGTGACTTTCGGGACAGGTGGCGACTTGCTCGGGCGTGCCGGCCGCAACTATTCGCCCGCCCTGGTCGCCGGCGTCGGGGCCCAGGTCAATGATCCAATCGGCGGACTTCATTACGTCGAGATTGTGCTCGATGACCAGCACGGAGTGGCCGGCATCCACGAGCCGTTGGAACACCTTGAGCAGGACGCGCACATCGTCGAAGTGCAAGCCGGTCGTCGGCTCGTCGAATAGGAAGAGCGTAGGGGCCGACGTGAGGAGGCTCTGACTGCCTTCGGATTTCGGTCCTCGGATTTCGGGCTTTGAAGCGCGCCGAGTGCCGTCGGCGGCTACGATCGCCTCGGCGAGGTGGCGCACGAGCTTGAGGCGCTGGCTTTCCCCGCCTGAGAGGGTGTTGATGGGCTGGCCCAGCCTCAAGTAGCCCAGCCCAACCTCCTCCAGCAGCTTCAAGCTCTCCACCGCGCGCTGCGCCGGGCGCGACTCGGGGAATCCGGACAGGAAGGCGATGGCCTCTTCGACAGTGGAGTCGAGCAAGTCGGCGATGGAGAGGGGGCGGGGGGCGTGGAGCGTGGAGCGTGGAGCGTGAGGAGTGGGGCGTGATACTGGATTCTGCATTCTGCATTCTGCATTCTGCATTCCTTCTCCCGTCTCCTGCCTGATCTTCACTTCGAGAATATGGGAGCGGTAGCGGCGGCCATTGCAGTCGGGACAGCGGATAAAGACGTCGCTGAGAAACTGCATCTCAATCTTCTCGAAGCCGGCGCCGCGGCATCGCTCACATTGGCCCTGGGAGGAGTTGAAGCTGAAGGCACTGGCGTTCAGGCCGCGCTGTTTCGCAAGCTCAGACTGGGCGAAGACGGCTCGAATCTCCTCGAAGGCGCCGATATAAACGGCGGGATTTGAGCGCGGCGTCTTGCCGAGGATTGACTGGTCCACCAGCACAACCCGGCTGAGGTGCTCGGAACCAGTGAGGAGGGACGAGGGATGAGGGGCGAGGGGCAAGTCGGTGTCTTCGGCCTCGCTATCGGCTTCGGTCGGGAGGCGGTCTGAGGCTTTGACAGCGGGTGACTCGGACTTGAGCCTGGCCACCAAAGCCGGCAGCAGGACTTCGCGGACGAGCGTGGTCTTGCCGGAGCCGCTGACGCCCGTAACGCAAACCAACCGGCCCAGGGGGATCTCGACACTCAAGTCTGCGAGATTGTTCCGCGTGGCATGGTTTAGACTGAGGCGGGACGGCTGTCCGGTCTTAACGGGCCTTCGTTGCGGGATCTCAATTAGCCTGTGGCCGCTGAGATATTGGCCGGTAAGGGACTTCTTCGACTTCAGGAGCTCTGGGTAGGTCCCCTGAAACACGATCTCCCCCCCCGTAGCGCCGTGGCCGGGACCGAGGTCCACGATCTGCTCCGCCGCGCGGATCACGCTGGCCTCGTGTTCCACCACCACGACCGTGTTGCCGGCGTGGCGCAGTTGCTGGAGCAGGCGGACAAGTCGTTCCGTGTCGCGCGGGTGCAGGCCCACGCTCGGTTCATCCAGGACGAAGAGTGTATTCACCAGCCGGGTACCCAGACAGGTGGTGAGATTCACGCGCTCGGTCTCGCCGCCCGACAAGGTGCGAGTGGGACGATCCAGCGTCAGATAGCCCAGGCCGACCTCGTTGAGATAACCCAAACGCGAACGCACTTCGTTCAGGACCAGGCCGAGTGGGTCGTTCGGTCGCACCTGGTGCCGCTTGGCGAGCGCTTCGATGAAAGGCAGGGTGTCGCGAATAGGCAGTTGGTAGAAATCGGCCAACGTGAGCCCGCTGCCGATATCCGCGGGCTTTGCCTTGGCGTCTGGAGCCGAATTGCGCCGACTCACGTCGGCGGCTACGAGGGTTCGATAGAGCAGTGCCTCCGGTTGGAAGCGCCTGCCCCGGCAATCCGGGCAAGGCGTATAGGCGCGGTAGCGTGAGAGCAGCACCCGCACATGCATCTTGTAGGCCTTGGATTCGAGCCAGCGAAAATAGCCTTTAACGCCATACCAGGCGTGGGGCCATTTGTGCGCCTCGTCCTTGCCGTAACCCGGCTCGCCCTCAATGACGAGGTCCTGCCACTTCTTTGACAATCGCTTGAACGGCACGTCGGTAGGTACGCCGAACCGCTTGCATGTGCGCAGCAAGTCGTCCTGGCACTCCGCGCCGAGGCCAGTCTGCCAGGGCCTGACCACGCCTTGCGCCAGCGTGCGGGAGTGGTCGGGCAGCGCCAGGTCGTAATCAATACTGATGATGCGCCCGAAACCACGGCAGGCCGGGCAGGCGCCGACGGGGTGATTGAAGCTGAACAAGGCAGGCGTCGGTTCGCGATATTCGATGTCGCACTCAGCACAATGCCGTCGGTTGCTGAAGAGCTGCGCGGGGCGGGTCCTGGGCTGGGCGTCGTCGCTCCCGGGAACGAGTTCATGGATTGCCAGCTTGCCCTTGCCAAAGTGGTAGGCTTGTTCGCAGGCCTCAATGAACCGCGCGCGGTTGCTGTCGGCGAGGCTCAGGCGGTCCTGGATCACTGTGAGCGAGGCGGGGCGTGAAACGTGAAACGTGGAACGTGAGGGGATTTCCTCCAGCCGAACGATTTGCCCGTCGAGCAGCAGTCGCTGATACCCCTGCTTGGCGACCAGGGCCAACGATTCTTCCAGCGAGAGCTTCTCCGAGAGCGGCAGATCGAAAGTGACCAGCACTTCGGATTTCGGGTTTCGGACTTCGGATTTCCCTCCAGCTTCCTCCTGTCGGCGCTGGAGGGACTGCCAGATCTGTTGCGCCGGGTCTTTGCGCACGGGCCGGCCGCACTGGCGGCAATGCAGTTGCGCGACATGCGGCCAGAGCATCTTCATGTAGTCGCAAATCTCGGTCATCGTGCCGACCGTGGAGCGGGTCGTTCGGACGGCGTTGCGCTGCTCAATCGCGATGGCGGGCGGGATGCCCTCAATGCTGTCCACCTGGGGCTTGTCCATGCGGTCAAAGAACTGCCGCGCGTAAGGGGAGAACGTCTCAATATACCGCCGCTGCCCCTCGGCGAAGAGGGTGTCGAATGCCAACGAACTCTTACCCGACCCGCTCAGGCCCGTGATGACCACAAATCGGTTGAGCGGCAGGTCGAGATCGAAGTTCTTCAGATTGTTATGGCGGACGCCCCGGAGGCGGATGACCGACCGAGCAGACGATTTCAACATTTCAGCGGCAAGGGGAGGTCAGAGTTTCTCCGTCGGGGTGAAGGGCAGCCCACGACGGCCCTTGAAAAGCTTGCGCAAGCGGCGGTCGCTCGAACCATGCTTGCGGCGGATGACTTTCGGCGCCACGCGCTCGCCCAATTCCCGGCGCCAGCGCCGACCTTTGAGCCAGTCCTCCCAACTCATGACTCGATCAATAGGAATCGAGGGGGCTCTTGATCTTGAGTTCATTCGCAACTTCGCGTACCAGGGCTTTGCACTCAGGTAATATACGGTATTCCATCCGGCCTGCAAGGTAGCTCACTTCTTTCCAATCAAGCTCCACCGCACCACCCAAGGCCACGGCCGCGAGCTTCTTCGCGCACTGCCGTGCCGGCGCGTATGCCTGCGGATAGACCGAGACCAGCACACGTTCAACGAGCAATTCCTCGGGCTGGATGACTTGGATCACGCCGAAAGCTCCATTCAGCCTGCGTAAAGGCGTACGAGCCAGAGTCTCCAGGGGCCCTAGCAAATCCACAAATAAACCGCCCACTTGCCAGCTTCGTGGGCCGCCTCGCGCGCCCAACTGACCCATAACCTCTTGCCGTTCGCGCAGCGGGAGCGCCCCCTGCTTGAGGCTGCAGAGGTCCAAGTCGCCTGACGTGTAGGCACCGTCAGTCAGCAGTTCAATCGCTGAGCCGCCAACAACCACTAACTCGACGCCACGTTCTCGGAACAGCGCAGAACAGAGCGATGCCAGCTTGGCCGTCTTACGCGTCGGGTCAGCGTCCGCGGAGATATCCGCTAGCGCAGCCCTGAGTCGTTGAGCCTTCATGTGCCAAGCTTAAATGGGAGAATGATTGGAATCAAATGCTACTTCCAGTGATATTAGACATTCGTCCGCTTCGTTGCTAGTCTGATTCCGCGTTACTCTTATTCTATGTCTGAAGCATCCTTAAACGTCCTGGCCGTGGTTGGCAGCATGCAACGCGATTCCGTGACGCGCGTCGTCGTTCGTCACGTCGCCCAGCAACTCCAGTCCGTTGGTTGCACCGTCGATGTGCTTGATTTTGAGAGGGAGCCCATCGCACTCTATAACCCCGACACCACGCGCGACCTGCCCGGCTACGCCGAACTTCAGGCCCGCGTGCATCGGGCGGATGTGATCATTCTCGGCTCACCGGACTACCATGGCGGCACCAGCGGCGCGATGAAGAACTTCCTCGACCACTTCTGGCACGAGTTTGCCGGCAAGCTTTTCGCCACGATCGTCTCCTCGCATGAAAAGGGACTCACGGTCATGGACCAACTACGCACGGTGGCCCGGCAATGTTACGCCTGGTCGCTGCCTTATGGCGTGTCCCTGACGGAACACGTAGATGTGAAAGACGGACAGATCGTCAGCGACGCGCTCCAGCAGCGGCTGGCGATGCTGATTCGCGACCTGCGGGTTTACGGCGAACTGCTCGCCCGGCAACGGCGGGCTGATTTGGCGGCGACCGGGCCGGGCTTCCTCGCGCGGCACAGGAAGTGAGGCGTGAAGCGTGAAACCTGACAACGCCGCCAGCGGTATGTTCCGACCACACGTCGCGCCCGACGTGACCATGCGCGAATGCACGCCCCGCGCTGTTATCCTCGGCACGCTGCTGGGCATGGTGTTCGGCGCTTCGTCGCTCTACCTCGTGTTGAAGGTCGGCCTCACGGTAAGCGCGTCCATCCCGGTCGCGGTGATTTCGCTGGCGCTCTTCCGGCTCTGGTCGAAGGTCGGCGGACGTGACGCCACCATCCTGGAGCATAACATTGTCCAAACCGCCGGATCGGCAGGCGAGTCCATCGCCTTCGGGCTCGGAGTCACCATGCCGGCGATCATGATCCTCGGGTTCGACCTCGAGATCGGTCGGGTCATGCTCGTAGGACTCCTTGGCGGCCTGTTGGGCATCCTCATGATGATCCCGCTGCGGCGCGCGCTGATTGTCGCCCAGCACGGGCAACTCAAGTATCCGGAAGGCACCGCCTGCGCCCAGGTGCTGTTGGCTGGGACCCATTCTCCCCTCACCCCTGCCCTCTCCCCCGGGGAGAGGGAGCCGCACCGCCCGTCTGTCGGCGTCGGCACCAGACAAGAGCGGCCGACCGTGTCCCCTCTCCCCAAGGGAAAGGGTCAGGGTGAGGGGGAAAAGCGCGCACTTCGAAACTTGGCACCCCTTCCAGCCCTTTCCAGGCCACTTGCCGAGACCGGCCTGAAAGCCTCCACCATCTTCACCGGCTTCGGGATTGGACTGGCCTACAAGACGCTCATGGCCGCCTTCAGATTGTGGAAGGACGTGCCGGAGAAGGTATTCGGCGCCCCCCTCAAGGGCGGCTCGATCTCCGCCGAGATCTCTCCTGAACTCCTGGGCGTGGGCTACATCATCGGTCCGCGAATTGCCTCGATCATGATGGCGGGCGGCGTGCTTAGTGCCCTCGTGCTGACGCCGATCATCAAGTTCTTCGGCGAGGGCCTCAACGTCGTGCTGCCGCCGGGCACCAAGCTGATTGCCAGCATGAGCCCGAGCGACATCCGCAGCGCCTATATCCTCTACATCGGCGCAGGCGCGGTCGCGGCTGGCGGCATCATCAGCCTGATGCGCTCCCTGCCCATCATCTTGCATGGGCTACGCTCCGGGCTGTCCGATTTCAAAGCGGCTGCCACCGCCCACGCCTCCATCCTCCGCACCGAGCGAGATCTGTCGATGAAATGGGTAGCCGGGGGTATCCTGGCGCTCATCCTGGCCATCCTGGCTGCTCCCTCGCTGCACATGAATCTGCTCGGAGCGGTGTTGATTGTGGTGTTCGGCTTCCTCTTCGTCACCGTGTCCTCCCGGCTGACCGGGGAAATCGGTTCCTCGTCCAACCCCATCTCCGGCATGACGGTCGCCACGCTGCTGCTCACCTGCCTGAGCTTCCTCCTCGTCGGCTGGACCGGCGGGACGTACTACGTCACAGCGCTTTCGGTAGGCGGCATCGTTTGCGTCGCCGCCTCGAACGCCGGGGCTACCTCGCAGGACTTGAAGACCGGCTTTCTGGTGGGCGCCACACCCAGGTACCAACAGATTTCGATTCTCATCGGCGCGGCCGTCAGTGCGCTGGTGCTCGGTCCGATCTTGCTGGGGTTGAACAATTCCGCCACGGTCTATGTGGACGCCACGCAAATCGCGCCCGGCCTCTACGCCCCGGCAGACGCGGTGCCCGGCAGACCGGAAACGCTGCATGGCTCCCAATCGGAGGGGGACCCCAAGGCCTATCGCGTCTGGCACAAACCAGACAACATCGGGGGGCTGGCGGGCAAATACCTCCTGGACGAGTCCGGCGCAGCGGTGTGGCTGGTGGACCCGGGCATCAACGGCGTCTTCAAGACGCGGTCCGACGGCACGCAGGTCCACAAGTTCGACGCGCCCAAAGCCACGCTGATGAGCTACATCATCAAGGGCATGCTCGACCGCAAGCTGCCGTGGGGCCTGGTGTTGTTCGGCGTCATGATTGCAATCGTGCTGGAGCTGTGCGGCGTGTCGTCGCTCGCCTTTGCGGTGGGCGCCTATCTGCCGGTCGCTTCGTCGGCGCCCATCTTTGTTGGCGGACTGGTGCGCTGGGTGGTGGACTACCGGATGCGGCGGGCGTTGCGCGAGCACAAGCTGGATGAGGCCGAGCTTGCCGCCGAAAGCGATAAGAGCCCCGGCGTATTGCTGGCGAGCGGCTACATTGCCGGCGGTGCCATTGCAGGCATTGCCATCGCCTTCGTGCAAGGCGTGACCACCACCCTCGATTCCAGGATCAACACGTGGGCCAGCGACCATAACCCCTTCTTTGCCGGGCCCAATGCCGATTGGCTGGCCCTGATCCCCTTCCTCGTGCTGGTCGGTTTCCTCTATCTGACCGGCCGACAATTGCGACTGGTGCAGAAAGGAGGACCGTAGGGGTGCGGACAAGGGCAAGCCGTCAGTAGTGACGCAGGCGCCTTCCCACGAGTCGCCAGAGCGCTGGTCTCCGACCCCGCGCGCTTTGGACGGCCAAAACACGCCAGGTCGGAGACCGGCGCTCCAGTCCGCTATAACGGACCCACTACGAGCACGGACGGACGCCGATTGACGCCCAATCGAGTGGACGTTAGCTTTCAACTGATGACCGAGTTAACCACAGTTACTCCGCCCGGCGTGGACCGTTTCCCGGTGCGCAAACCGATGCCCCGAGCGCAGTTCGATGCGTTATCGCGCGAAATCCTTGTGCTCAAGAAGCTGCTTAACGCGGTCATTCTGGCCCACAACTACCAGGTGCCCGAAATCCAGGACATCGCCGATTACGTCGGGGACTCGCTGGGCCTCTCCCAGCAGGCGGCCCGAACCGAGGCCGACGTGATCGTCTTCTGCGGCGTTCATTTCATGGCAGAGACAGCCAAGATCCTGAGCCCGAACAAGATCGTTGTCCTGCCGGAAAAGGATGCCGGCTGTTCATTGGAGGAAGCCTGCCCCGCCGACAAGCTGGCCGAGTTCCAGAAGACAAACCCCAACTTCTACACCGTCACCTACATCAACTGCAGCGCGGCAGTGAAGGCGCTCAGCGACGTGATCTGCACCAGCGGCAACGCCGTCAAAATCGTCAACGCCTCGCCCAAGGACAAAGAGCTGTTGTTCGTGCCGGACGAGAATCTCGGCGAGTGGGTGATGGAGCAGACGGGCCGACGCATGACGCTGTGGCAGGGCAATTGTTACGCGCACGTCGAATTCCGGCGCGAGAGCCTGCTACGCGCGAAGCAGGCTTACCCGCTGGCGAAGGTGATCGCGCATCCCGAGAGCTTGCACGAGGTGCGGGATCTGGCCGACGCGGTGTGCTCGACGGAGAAGATGATCAGCTACTGCCAAGCCAGCCCGTCAAAGCAATTCGTCGTGGTGACCGAATCCGGCATCATCCATCGCCTGCAGAAGGAGTGTCCGGGCAAAGAGTTTGTCTGCGCGCCGACCTTCGACGCGATGCGCGCCCCAACGGACCCGTGCCTTTGCAGCGAGTGCAAATACATGAAGATGAATACGCTGGAGAAAGTGCGCAACTGCATGAAGAACCTATCGCCGCGCATCGAGTTGCCTACGGACATCATCCGCCGGGCGCAGTTACCTATTCAGCGGATGCTGGAGATCTCCGCTCGATCAGTATAGCCACCGCCCCGCCCGCGGCGCATCGTTTGGTCCGAGAGGCGAATGTCCTCCCGTATGAACAGCGAAGGCGGGAAGGCGGGAAGAAGAAGGGGGACCATTCCATGAGCCCTTGCTTCCGTTCTTCGCGTCTTCGCTGTTAGTTTAATGCGTAACGGTCAATACCAGCGGGCGCGCAAAAACCAAATCCTTATCAGCTTCCCCTTCATGGGAACAGGTCGCCGATGTTCATGGAGACCGGCACCTGCTTGCCGCCCTCGAAGAAACTCGTCGCATGGCCCTGGCTCCATTTGCGCAAACGGTAGAGCGCGGCAAACGTGTAATCAGGCACGGCCCCGCCCTGCCCGCCCACAATTTCACCGCCCCGACGCACATTGTCCATCATCCAGGGGGGCAGTGTCAGATGGTAGGGATTACGGTTGACCTCCTCCACGTGGAAGCTGGTCGCTGCCATCATATTGCCGAGATCTTCAGTGCTGATCTCGACCATCAGGTTCGGGTCGGTCATCGCGCCCCAGAACTCGGTCTCGACGATGTAACATGTGAAGCTTGCGGACATCTGCTTAAGAGCATCCATGACCAGATAGTGCGTGCCGATGTGCGTGCTGTTCCAGTCACGATCATGGGGAAAGAGCACGACCTTCGGCTGGTGCTGCTCGATGATGTCTCGGATGACCTTAACGCAGGCCGCCCAATGCTTCGGGTCCTGCTCGCGAGTCTTGGGACTAATCCTCTCCAAGCCGTTCGGGGCCGTGGTCACCAGGGTAAAGCCGAGGTAATTGCAGGCGTTCTGCAGCTCGCGCAGGCGCCCATGCTGGCGTTCCTGCTTGCTGCCGAGGGTGACCGCGACATTGATGAGGTTGATGCTCGCCTGGCGCAGCAGGCGCGCCGCAATGCCGCCAGCGATGCACTCGTCGTCCGGGTGTGGCGCAAAGAACAGCGCCTTGGACGCATTGGGGGGGATGTCGGGCCGCGGGGCGGGCGGGAAGGTGCCGAGCGGGAGCGAGCGGCCTTGCTTAAGCAGGCGCGCATACTCAGATGCAAGTTGATGATAGGGGGTCATATAAGCGAGTTAACTGGAATCACATCGCGAAGCAGCGTGACCGCATGGCCGTGCTGCTTAAGCGATTCGGTGATTTCAGCGGGCACACACTGATCGCTAAAGAAGCGAAGGCTCATGTGGCCACGGTTGTAAAATCAGCCAGGTCGCGGGCGTAATCCAGGCATGCCGCTACGTCTTCCTTAGTAAGACCGGGAAACTCACGGAGGATGGCGTCAGCCTCGCGCCCACAGGCAAGATACCCAAGGACCAGTGCTGCGGGAATACGCGTGCCTTTGATGCAGGGCTTGCCGTGCAAAATCTGCGGGTCGCTCATGATACACTCACGCCAGTTCATGCGAGCAGTCTAACAGCAGCCTTACATCGTTTCAATTCCTCAATACTTACCCCAGCTTCGGCAAACTCGCGGCGGCGACCGCCTGGCCGTGCCGCTTGTCTTTCTCATCAGGAATGTGGAAGGCAATCTTGCCGGTCAGCTCGGGGAACTCCACCTTCAGCACTTCCTTCGCCCCGGCGATGATGATGTCCCCGCCCGGCCCGGAGGTGACGCGGCCCAGGATCAGCACGTTTTCCAGATCGTAGAAATCGCTGAAGTGCGCGATGGCGTAGCCGAGGTAGGTGCCGATGGTCTGATAGATCTTGCGAGCGCGGCCATCCTCCTGGTCCGTGAGCTTCTGCACCTGCTTGAGCTTCTCGGGCAGCGGCAGCTTCGGATCCGCCTCGATGCCCGCGGGCGCGAGCAGGCGTCCGACGCATTGCTGCGAGAAATACTGCACGCCGCAGCCGTAATCCCCGGACCATTCGTCGGTCGGCGCATGGGGATTGTAATCCACAGGCACAAAAGCCAGCTCGTTAAGCCATGTGGTAATGTTGCCCTCGGCGTTCACGTAGCCGCCTGCGGTGCTTGTGCCCAGCGAAATGCCCAGGATGCTGTTCTTCCCCAGCGACATGGACCCGGCCAGCGCAGTGACCTCGCCGTCGTTCACAACGTCCAGCGGGATGTTGTTCCACGCCTTCCTGATTTCGAGAAACAAATCCCGGACGCGCTTGTTAAACACCTCGACCGGCACCCCGCGAAAGAGCGATGCGACCTTGACGCGGTTGTTCACATATACGCCCGCGGCGCTGCCGCCAATGGCATCCACCCGCGGCAAGTGGGCGGCTGCCTTCTTGAGCGAGTCCATGATGCCGTTGTAGTGATACTGGGGGTCGGGCTGGAAGTATGGGTCCCACGTCGTTTCCTCGCTGAAAACCACCTCGCCGTCAATGACTGCCGCCACCTTGCGGTCGCTACCCCCGAGATCGAAGCCGATGCGGCAGCCGTCCAGATGCCGGCCCAGCGAAGCCGCGCTGCGGCGCTCCGGGGGCAGGACTTTGGTATGTGCGACCTCGATTGCATGGTCGAACATTCGCTCACCCACAAGATTCGAGTCGAACTTGCCAGCCGGGATCTCGCGGTAGTAATCCGCCAGTCTCGCCGCAAGCGGCGCCGGCCCGTCAAAATGAATCCGAAAACCGCCCCGCGACCAGAGCAGGAACTTCGCGATGCGCTCAAGGTAGGTGAAGTTGCCCGCCGCCTGCGGATGGCTCTCCGGCAGCACCTGTGTCGTGAAATGCGAGACAGTGCCGTCGGTTTGTTCCAGCGCCAGACAGACCGGCACAGCGCCGGGTGTGGTCTGCGCCTGCTGGCGAAAGGCCCGGTTGGCCAGCACCGCAGGCCGGAAATCAGGGTCGAGGACTGGCGTGACTCGCGGCGCAACTAAAGGTAGTCCATTATTAGCATTCATTTAGCGCCTGCCGTTGTAATTCAGACGCACGCCGAATTCAAGATCTCAAATCACCGCCTCCGCGCGCGACAGGACCAATTCATGAAGCACAAAAGGCAGGGGCGGAGACGGCCTCGTCCCCGGTTGTTAGCGGGGCGAAGGTTGAGCAGCCGGGGACGCGGCCGTCCCCGCCCCTTTCATGAATTGGCCCTCTGCGCGAGAGATGTCGTCAAGCATCTCAGTCAGCAATCGAGCACCAATCGAGGAACAATCGAGGAACAATCGAGGATTTCAGGCGGGTTCGTGGCTATTACCAGGCCCGCACCGCGCTTGCGACCCGCTCGCGAATCAACCACGGTAGGATTACTGCGCCGCGGAAGCACTGGAGCATTACCCGTGACTGGGTAGTGCATTTCTATGGTGGCTGAGGTACCCGTGTCCTTCATGACAGAATGCTCGATGGATCTGCCGTCTGTAGCTGCAGTGTAACGGGCTGTGGTGCCGTAGGTTCTGCCGCGGCAGATTGGCTGAAACCCACTGGGGGCCAGGCCCTACCAACCTCCTCACCCAAACAATGGAGGGAAGTCTCGTGCGCCGTGGAGGACACGAACGACCTCAATGCCATCGTCCATCGGACGGTAGAAAATGATGTAGCCGCCCACTGGAAAGCTTCGGAGCCGGGATGCTAAGTCGTTACGTTGCCGTCCCATTTGTGGCATGGAAGCCAGCTTTGGAAAGCGGGAGACGATAGTCCGTATGAAGCGATCGGCCGCATCGGGATCATCTTGAGCGATGAATATCCAAATCTCTTCCAAGTCTGCGCTAGCCTCGTCAGAAACCCGATACTGGTTCATCGTGGAGGATGCTATTGACCGTCCTTTAGCCGCTTGCGGCCCGACTTGCTGACGTCCTCAGCCAACTGCATAACATTGGTGTCGTCGAAGGTCCGGTAACGGCCCTGCTCCAACTGCTCAATGCCGATGGAGATCTCCCTTTTCAGGGCTGCAAGCTGTCGCACTTTGAACGCGTCTGACTGGGTCCACCACATGAATAGCTCTACCTGTTCATCCGGCTTGAGTACAGCGGCGGCGGCTTTGATCTCTTCCAGCGTGCTCATGTCGCAAACGTACCACTCCCAGCCGCGTCTTGTCGAGCCCATGCGGGCCGATTTGTGGCCGGGGGCAGCGGCTTAAGCCCAGATCTCTCGTATCCACTGCAAAGGAACGCAGAACTAGCGCGAGCCTTGGCTAGGCCGCGCGGCGCCAAAGAGGAGGCGCAGGCTGTTCATCACTACGATCACGGTGCTGCCTTCGTGGCCGACGACGCCAACGGTGAGGGGGATTCGGCCCAGGATGGCGAAGACAACCAGCACCACGACTGTCCCCAGGGAGATGATAAGATTCTGACGGATGATGCGGCGCGCCCGCTGACTGAGGCGGAACGCAGCCAGGAAGTTCTCCAACCGGTCGTGCATCAGGACCACATCCGCCTGTTCGAGCGCGGCATCCGATCCGCGGGCACCCATTGCGACACCGATATGCGCGGCGGCCAGGCTCGGGGCGTCGTTGACGCCGTCGCCCACCATCGCCACCCGCCGGCCCTGCTGGGTCAGCGAGCGAATCGCCTCGAGCTTTTGCTCCGGCGTCAACTCAGCGCGGACATCCTCGATCCCCAGTTCGCGCCGCAGATGCTCGGCAGTGGCCGTGCGGTCGCCGGTTAACACGACGGCGCGCAAGCCCTCGCGGTGCAACTCGTCCACAAGCTCGCGAGCTTCCGGGCGGATGTCGTCGCGCAGGATGAGCCGTCCGAGCAGGCTGCCTTCAGCCAGCCAGATTTCCGAGAAGCCAGCCTCAGTGGGAGACACCTGGGCAATCGCCGCGGCGTGCGGGCCCTGCGCCAGCCATTCGCGGCGGCCCAGCAGGCAAGGGTCGCCCTTCCACTGGGCGCGGAGGCCCTGGCCGGTGATGGACTCGAAGTGCGCCAATTCAAGCGGCTGGATGCCCTGTTGTTTCCCGTAGCGGGTGATGGAGCGGGCCAGCGGGTGGGTCGAAAGGCGTTCGAGCGAGAAGGCAAGCTGCGCCACTTCCGTCTCCCGGCCCGGGGGAAAACTCTCGACCGTTTCGACGCGTAGTTCGCCCGTAGTGAGCGTGCCGGTCTTGTCGAGGGCGACCGTGTTAATGCCGGCCAGCTTTTCTACCGCAGCGCCACCTCGAAAGAGGATGCCGTGACGGGCGCTCCAGGCAATCGCCGCCAGCACGGCGGAAGGAATCGAAAGCACGAGCGCACACGGGGAGGCAACCACCAGGAGTGTCATGGCGTGATAAAAGGCGCTATGATCCACCGTCTTGGCAGCAAACGGCGCCTGGCCAAAGCCCAGCCACCAGACGAAAAACATGACCAGAGAGAGCCCCAGGACGCTATAGGTGTAGTAGGTGCCAAACCGGTCAGTGAACTGCTGCGCCGGGGCTTTCTGCTGCTGGGCGTCCTTGATGAGATGGATGATCTTCTGCAGCGAACTCTCCGCCACCGGACGCAAAACCAGCAATTCCACCGCGCCCCAAAGGTTCATCGTGCCGGCGAGCACATTGTCGCCAATGGCCTTCTCGACAGGCGTGACTTCGCCGGTGAGGTTCGATTCGTCGCTGGCGGTCTGGCCTTTGACGATTTCGGCATCCACCGGGAACTGCGCGCCCGGCTTGACCAACAGCCGCATGCCGCGGCGCAGCTTCTCGACTTGCACCTCGCGCTCCTCGCCACCCTCGTCGAGCACCGTGGCGAACTTGGGCGCATCGCGGAACAGCGAACGAATCTCCCGCTGGGTGCGCCCGAGCGCAAACCCCTCCAGCGCGCCGGAAAGAGAGAAGAGGAACAGCAGCGTCGTCCCTTCCCCCCAGGCGCCAATACTGGCGCTGCCAGCCGCGACCGCGAGCATGAGGAAGTGGACGTCAATGGCGCCCTGTCGCAGTCGCTCCCAAACATCCTGCGCGGTGAAATAGCTGCCAGCGAAATAGGCCAGCCCATAGCCGATCACCGAAAGCGGCTGGGCGCGGAAGTACCAAGCACCCAGGCCAAACACCCCACACAGAATCGCAGCCACCAGTTCCGCCTTCCACGGCACCCCATCTTCCGCGTGCTCCAGGAACTCGACATCGCGCTGGACGACTTTCGGCCAAGGAATATCGCGCCAACGCCAAAACTTCGGCGCGGTGGGACAGGTGACGCGGGCGATCGTCGTCGTGTCGGCTTCCTGGCGAATGGTGATCTTCTGACGCTCGAAGTCGGAGAGCGGCTGGCCGCACGTCTGGCAGGTGGTCTCGCCCGCCAACAGTGTGCAGGGCTCCACGACGTCGCTTTCCTGCGCCTGTTGGATGGTCGTGCTGATGCGCTCGGTGAGTTTGGGAACGTCAGTCTGTCCTAGCGTGGCGACAGAAATAGTGTGGTGCACCTGATCCACGGTCACCGCTTCGAGCGTAGGGTCCTCGACCAAGGCCTGCGCGACCGAGCGCGCCAAGCACTTGCCCGGGTCCGGCTGGCGTTTGGCGTCAAGCTTGGTAATTGAAACCATAAAGCAGTTCTACGTTCTTAACACTGCCCTGATTGCCGCGCAATGCCAATAAGTGGGCGTTGCCCAGTTCCCCCTCACCCCAACTCTCTCCCCAAGGGAGCGGGTTGGGGTGAGGGGGAAGAACACACCCAACTCACAAAGAGGCTCGGACAAAGGGCACGTCCGCCCCCTTTGCATCCCTTAACCAAAGGGCGGTGACGCTCGCCCCCACGCCATCCGCCGGTCCCGCCGAGAAACCTACTTCGCGCCCGCCTTGCTTTTCGCCTGGTCGCGGAGGCCCGTGGCGCGCTTGGCCAGTTCGGCGTTGGCGGTGGCTTGGGCCACCTTGTCCAGCGGTTCGACCAGTTTGGCGGCCACCTTCGCGGCCTCATTCCCCTTAAGGAGCTTATCCGAAATATCCACAGCACTGGCGGCCGCCTCCTCTTTCGTGCCCGCTTGGTCCAGATACGGCGTGATCAAGTCAAGCGATTCGACCGAGGCAATGCTGCCCAGGGCGGCCAGCAGCAACTTCTTCTCGTCATCCTTTTGGGCCAAAGGCGTGGCTTGGCGGCACATGGCGAGACGCTTATCCAGCGGCACATCGCCCTGCCCCGCAAGGCGCAGATAGCCTCGAAGGCAGATCATCTTATCCGAGGGGCTATCCGCCGTCTTGGCCAGCCCCAACAAGTCGTCAGCGGCATCCACCCCGCTCCAACTGCCCAGGGTGCGAATCGCCGCGGCATGGACCTCGGCGTTCGGGTCTTTGACTGCGGCGCAGACAGCCTCCAGGGCTTTCTTCCCGCCGACCGCGCCGAGCACGCGCACCAACGCGCACTTCTGCGCGGGCTGCGATTGGGCCAAGCGAGATTCCACCTGGCCGACACAGGCGGCCGGATCCGTTGCCTTCAAACACACTGCGCTCAAGGTCTGCTCCGCAGCCTCCAGATCTTCGGGACTGCTGGCCTTGCCCAGCAGGTCAAACAGGCCTGGCAGTTGGTCAGAGCCGGACAGTTCACCCAGCTTCTTCACAGCGGCGATGCGCAGCTTCGCATCCGAGTCCCGGGCGGCCTCGATCAGGGCGGGAATGGCTGAGGTCATGCGCCGCCGGACGATAAGGTCCATGGCGATGAGGCGGCGGGCCGGAGCGCCGCTGGCCAGCATCTGCATGATCGCGGCATCGACTTCTTTGCCGGGGAGGGCGGCGAGGCTTTCCTGGGCCGCCTCGGCGACGGGTTGGTTGGAATCACCGAGCAATCCAACCAGCACCGAGGTTGCCGACGGGTTGCCGATCTCTGCGATGGCGCGGATAGCCGCAACGCGAACCGTCTCCTGGCCATCTTTCGAGGCAGCATACAGCGCCGGCAGGGCCGCCGCATCGACACGCTTGGCGAGGTTTTGGATCGTGGGAATCTGCCGGTCGGCCGGGAGTCCGCTCAGCTCACCCGCCAGGAGGCGAGTGACATCCTGGCCGGGCATCTCCTGCGAGGTGCGGAGGGCGGCCAGGAAAAGCAAGAACTGGTCGCTGTGCAGGGCCTGCTTGAGCAAAGGCAGGCCGGCTTGTTTGCGCGTCAGGATAGCGCCTCGCAAGGCCGCAGTCGCCACCTGGTGGTGTCCGGAAACATTACGCAGACGGTCATAGACCTCCATGGCCTGCTTACGACTGCCCTTGGCCGTGGCGGCTTCCGCGCAACGCAGCAACCCCTCGCAGAAGGCAAGCTGGTTGGCGGGCGACACTTCAGGCAGGGCCTTCAGCAGCGCTTTCGTGGCACTACGGTCGCCGATGCTGCCCAGAGACCTGGCAGCGGCTTGGGCTACGGCGTTATCGGGGGAGTGCAGCAGCTTGGCGAGGAGGCTCACGGCTTTGGTGTCCCGCCGCACGCCGATGCTGCCGATGACGCCGACCAACTGCATGCCCTCAAGCTTGCCGGCCGCCTCACGCAGGGCCTTATCCACCTCGGGGCTGGGAATGGTCTCCAGGCCGTAGCGGGCCATGTGGGAGAGCTTCTCGTCCGGCAGGAGCGCGGCCAGCGGGGCCACGGCTGCTTTGTCGCCAATGCGTGCCAGTTCACGGCAGGCGTCGGCCTTGTCTTTCTGATTGGCGTCTGATTGGAGGACGGCTACCAGCTTTTTAACCTGCTCGGCGGTCGCGGGCGGTGGAGTGGCAGCGAGTGAAGCGCCGGTCCAGGCGAGGAACAGCGCCGTAGTCAGTAGGGAATATATGGAACGCATAGTAAGAATAGGTTGCTGAGTTAAATGATCCACGGAGCACGCTGAGCACGGGAGCGGAGGCGATTGGCCTCCACGTCGTTGACGAATTCCTCTTTCACGGAGTCATACTTCATATCACGCTTGAGCCACATGCAGATGTTGGCGGCGTGAACAGTTGACATCGAGCGATGCATGACCTCCGGGTTGGCGACGGTGAGACGGCGCGACTTGATACAGTCGAAGAGATTGCGCACGTGGCTCATCGGGCGCTCGGTACGGGCCATGTAATCCTTCACCAGCTTGGAGAAGTCGGCCATCAAGGCGGGGTTGGAAACTTCGGGTTTGGAGTAGCCGTCGGCCACCGCCACCCAGCCTTCCGTGCCTTCGTAGCGCACGCCACACGAGCCGTGCCACCATTGGTCGCCCCGGGAGAGCACCATCTTCACCCCATTGGGGAAGACGGTGACCATGCCGTCGCCGGTGGGGTTGTTGACGTAGCCGTATTGGATGGCCGACGTGTCTGTCGCGCCAATGGCAAACTGGCATTGCGCAAACGTGTGCGCACCCCATTCACCGATGCAACTGGTGTGGAAGTCATAGTAGCCGCGCCAGCCGCCGCGAGTGTAGGCAGAGTTGTAAGGCCGCCACGGACACGGGCCGAGCCACTGGTCCCAATCCACCTCATCCTTGGGCGGTTCCGGTTCGGCGGGTAGCCAATCAAATTTCATCTCCGCCGCGTCCCAGGGCGCGATGTGGGCGCGGACGGTATGCACCTTGCCCAGCCGCCCCGTGCGGAGCAGCTCGTTGGCAAACGTGAAGTTATCCTCGCTGAGCCGCTGCGTGCCGGTCTGGTAAATGCGCCCGTAGCGCTTGGCAGCGGCCACAACCGCCTGGCCCTCTGCGACGGTCATCGAGGAAGGCTTCTCGGAATAAACGTCCTTGCCCGCGCGCATGGCCATTGTCGCCGCTGTCGCGTGCCAGCGGTCACCCGTGGCGATGAGCAGGGCATCAATGTCCGTGCGCGTGGCCAGGAACTCGCGCATATCCCGATACATCTTGCAGTCCTTGTTTTCATACTTGCCGTCCACCAGCCGCTTGATGGCCTCGCGCTGAGATTTCTTGGCATCGCAGATCGCCACGAACTGCACATCCTTCTCCGGCAGCATCCAGTTCAGCACGCCCGTGCCGCGGCCGCCGACACCCATGCCGCCCAGAATGATCCGTTCGCTGGGCGGCACCGCTCCATTCAGCCCGAGCGCGGAACCCGGTATGAGACACGGCACGGCAATGGCACCGGTAGCTACAGCCGCTCGCTTGAGAAATCCCCGCCGAGTCAATGGCGCGCTAAGGCTAGTGAGGGCAGATAACTTCGACTGACGATTCCCGGAAAGCGTATTATGTTCTGGCATTGCGAAATCCTAGCAGTTTTCCTCTGCCCAGTGCAAAGGTTTTTCTGCACCACTCGGCAGTAGCGTAAGCCTCCGGCTTGCGTTGTCCCGACAACCCTCCGGGTTGTCGAGCCCAGAGGGTCAGAAAGCGGACCTGGCAAGCCGGAGGCTTACACTACTGTTTGGCAGCAATACCGAGATGCACCCATAAATGTCCAAGAAAGGTGTTGAGCCAAAAACAGTTATCCTCTATTAAATCCCCAGATCATATAACAACTCACAATGAACTTTACACGCCGCAACTTCCTCAAGGCAGCCGCCGTTAGCGCCGCTGCAATTAGCATTGATGCTCGCACATGGAGCCGGGCCGCCGGCTCGAATGGCGATATCCGCGTCGCTCAAATTGGCTTCCGAAGCCAAGGTGCCGGTCACCTCGCCACGCTGACTAAAATGAAGGGCGTGCGCGTAGTCGCCCTGTGTGATGTGGACAGCAAAGTCCTCCAGCCCAAGGCCAAGGCAATGGGTGACGGCGTTCAGGCTTACACGGACATCCGCAAGCTGCTCGAGAACAAAGACGTGGACGCGGTCTCCATCGCTGTGCCGAACCACTGGCACGCGTTGGCCACGGTGTGGGCGTGCCAGGCGGGCAAGGACGTTTACGTCGAGAAGCCGGCCTGCCATAACATCTTCGAGGGGCGCAAAATGGTGGAAGCCGCCCGCAAGTATAACCGGATCGTCCAGTGCGGCACCCAGTGCCGGTCCTCGGTCGGCTTGCAGGAAGCGGTGAAATACGTGCGGGACGGCAAGCTGGGCAAGATAGTCATCGCCCGCGGGTTCTGTTACAAAGGCCGCAAGAGCATTGGCCTGGTGGACGGCCCGCAACCCGTGCCGGAGTCAATTGATTATGATATCTGGTGCGGCCCGGCCCAGAACGAACCGCCGCGCCGCAATGGCAGCTTCGGCACGGTGCATTACGACTGGCACTGGTTCTGGAACTACGGCAACGGCGACTACGGCAACCAGGGTCCCCACCAGGTGGACATTGCCCGCTGGTTCCTGGGCGAGGATGCCATTGCCCCGTTCTCGATCGCCGTCGGCGGACGCCTCGGCTACAAGGACTCTGCCGAAACGCCCAATACGCTTACGGTCTATCATGGATACAAGACCCCGATGCTCTTCGAGGTGCGCGGCCTGCCGCAAGATAAGGCCGCTCAGACGCAGAGTTGGAACATGGACAAATACAAAGGCGTGGGTGTCGGCAACGTCATCGAGTGCGAGAACGGCTACGTCGTAGTCCCCAGCTACACCGAGGCGATCATCTATGACAAGGACGGCAAGGAAGTCACACGCTTCAACGGCGCAAAGAAGGGTGCCGCGGACGGCGTGACCACCCCAGCCGGGCTATCGGCCGAATCCGGTGGCCATCACGGCAACTGGATTGCCGCCATCCGCAGCCGCAACCCAAAACAACTGAACGCGGAGATTCTGGAAGGCCACCTCTCGGCCGGCCTGGTCCACACCGGGAATATCTCCTATCGGCTCGGCACCCGGAAAGCGCCGGGTGAAATCAAGGAAGCCCTGGCGGATAATAAGAGCCTGACCGAAGCCTTCAACCGCATGGCTGGTCACTTGGATGCCAATGGCGTGGACATCACCGCGGATAAGGTGCAACTCGGCATGCCCCTGAAGTTCGACCCCGTGAAAGAGCGCTTTGTGGACAATGCACAAGCCAACGAGTTGGTGACTCGCAATTACCGGGCACCGTTCGTGGTCCCAGTCGAAGTCTGATCTGATTACCCGAGCGTCAGGCGATATAGCTCAGACGAAATCACTCAGCAGGAAGCGGCCTTCCTCCTCACCCCAACCCTTGGGGCACTGCCGTTGAATTAAGGAATGACAGGGAGTGCGACGTGCCTTCTCCCTCTCCCCGTCGGACGGGGAGAGGGCTGGGGTGAGGGGAAGCCGCCGCGTCTCGCACAGTAACTTCTCTAATTCAATGGCCGTGCTCCCTAGGGGAGAGGGAGAACCATCGGCTGCGCTGGAAAATGTTCACGGCTCAGCGAGTATTCCCAGGCAGTCGAAAGCTGTCCCCTCTCCCACGGGGAGAGAGTCAGGGAGAGGGGAAACGGGGCGCCCGAAAGATCAGACGTTCGCCGGGTCAGGATGTACCCAGGGCGTGCGGTAAGGCCGATGCAACAAGCGGTTGGCTTCCTCGTCGCCCACAATCCGACCCGTGGCATTATCCCACGTCAGGCTCCGGCCCAGCTTCAGCGACATATTGGCCAGGATGCACGCTGTGGTAGAAATATAGCCCTGCTCGATATCGGCCACCGGCTTGCTGCGGGCGGCGATCGCCGCCAGCAAATCCTTCATGTGGTAACGGACGGCCGGGGCAACATGTAGCTCGATATCCTTTTCGGTCACGTCTTCCGGGTATTGCTCACGCTCGTAAGTAACATCCTTGTGAATGGCCGTCCCCTGCCCTAGCGGGATAAAATCGTAGCTCATCACGCTGCCTTTCAGGGTGCCCTTGTCACCATAGATCGTGAACCCCCAGGGATATTTCGGATCCGGGCACTCGCCCCAAAGGCGGTGCGTCCAAACCACCTGCAAGTCGCCGAAGTCGAAGGTGGCAATCTGTGTATCCGGGGTATTCGGCGTGCAGTCAGGATACATATAAATGCCCCCAGACGAGCTCACCTTGAGAGGCGCGCCAAGGTCCAGCAACCAGCGCACCGCATCAAACATGTGAATGCCCATGTCGCCCATGATGCCGTTGCCATACTCCATGAAGTTACGCCAGGAACGCGGGTGTACCTGGGAGTTGAAAGGCCGCATCGGCGCCGGTCCAGTCCACATCTCGTAATCCAAATAGTCGGGCGGGTTGATATTCGGCACCTTGTTCCGCCCCCAGCGGTAATAACAGCAAATCTCCACCTGGGCCACCTTCCCCAGTTTGCCCGCTTTCACAATGTTCTCGCGCGCCTCGATCAAGTGAGGAGTGCTGCGCCGCTGCGTGCCCACCTGGACAACCCGCTTGTACTTCCGCGCCGCCGCCACCATCGCCTGACCTTCGATCACATCCACGCTGATCGGTTTCTGCACATACACATCCGCTCCCGCCTGCACCGCGGCGATCATCGGCAGCGCGTGCCAGTGGTCCGGCGTCCCGATTAGCACAAGGTCCAGGTCCTTTTCCTTGAGCATCTCCCGGTAGTCGGAGTAGGTCCGTGGCTTCTTCTTGGAAGCCTGCCGGGTGGAGACAATCTCGACCGCGCCGGCCAGCAACTGCTTGTCCACGTCGCACAGCGACACCACCTCCACCGGGGCAACCTGGATCAATCGGAGCAGATCCACCTTCCCGTACCAACCGCAGCCGATGAGGCCGACGCGCTTCTTTTGATCTGCAAACTCTGCGGCATAGTTGCCAAAGGCTGACAACGCCAATCCTGCCGCACCAACTTGGATGAATTTCCGGCGGTTCATAGCCCCTTATTAAGCCGGACCGCGCCGGATGACAAGCCAGGAACGACGCCGCAGTTCTCATTATGGTCATGTCATCCCCCGCCGGGTGGTGGCACCCAGCCTACATCCCCCACAAAACCGCCCGCTTGTAGGCCGGGGGCCCTCACCCGGCGTCCCCATCTCCTCCATAATGAGCCTTGCTGGGAACGACTTGCGGCTGGAACCCAAAAGGTGCAAAGTGCGCTTCATGAAACGCAGCGTTGACCTTGACGAAGACCTCGCATCGGAGGTGGACAAAACATCCTCCCTTATCCACGAAAAGCCGGCCACGGTTATCCGGCTCGCAATCCGGGCCGGACTGCCAGTGGTGGCCAATCGTTTTCAGAGCCCGCGCCCGGAAGGCTATTTCGCGGACGATTACCCGCTGTCCAAAGACCGGCTCGCGCTGGAAGCCGCCATGTCCAATTAAGAGCAACGTCAAGGCAGTGCTGCGATTTTAGAACCCCGCCCGTCCAGCCTTCTCCCCACAAAGCACGCTACACGCAGCGGTTGCCTTGCGGGAAAATGACACTTGCAGGCAAGGCCCGGCGGACAGGAATGTCCGCGCTCCGTTCCCGCCGGGCGCGCCCATGACGGCCTGCGTCTTCAGCCAGCCCCCAATCATCCGGCCCACCTCGTCCATCTGCTCCGCCAGCACACCATACGTGTGGTGGCTCACCAACCGCAGCCCGTGCGCCAAACGAATCAAATGCCGCGTCACCACCACCGTGAGGTTCGCCTCCAGCAAGTGGGTTCGCTTGTCCCGACTGTAATA
Organism: uncultured Verrucomicrobia subdivision 3 bacterium; assembly: GCA_903912925.1. Classification (GTDB taxonomy): domain Bacteria; phylum Verrucomicrobiota; class Verrucomicrobiia; order Limisphaerales; family UBA8199; genus PALSA-1440. The sequence goes on from CAIWJG010000673.1 coordinate 23,432, forward strand.
CGCCCGCAGGCAATGCTCCGGCACCGCCAGCACCTTCGTCTCGATCCGGTCCCCCAACACAAACTTCTGGTCGCGCGGGAACTTGCTCAGTTTCGGAATCAAATAGACCAACCGGTCTTGCAGCTTCGTTAGGTGGTTGTCGCTTTCAGCCGTGCAATCCGCGCGCTTAATTCCCGCCAAATATGGAGAGCGATGCGCGGGCTGAACTTTCTGCCATTCTCATACTCGTGCCATTTCTCACACCCGCTCCGCAGGCGGGCTTCGCTCGTCCCTCGCTCGCCACGCCTGCTCGGTTCTGTCTGCTGAGCTCACTGACCTGAGGGCACAGCCGAGCGGAACCCGAAGTCGTTGCCCCTGCCAGCCGGGAAGTTGCCGCCGCGGTACGCCGCCCGGCAGCTGCCCGCGTTGTCGAGCCAACTGCCGCCCCGAAGCACACGGTACGAGCCTGACGAGCCTGATGTGGCACCTCGTGGGTCGGTCTGTGAGCCACTCGAATAATAACCCCACCAATCCCAACACCACTCCCAAACATTCCCTACCATGTCATACAAACCATATCCGTTAGCCGCAAAATACCCCACCGGAC
>CAIWJG010000674.1 GCA_903912925.1 uncultured Verrucomicrobia subdivision 3 bacterium
CCGCGGGATGGACGACCCCGAGCAACCCCTCACCCTAGCCCTCTCCCCTTCGGAAGGGGCGAGGGAGCAGCCGCCGCAGGTTTGGGCCGCAGGCCGAGAGGTTAGAGCCGACTGACGTCGGCTGCTACAATGACTTAATCGTCTCGCCCAGGTCAGGCACTTCAATCGCCAAACTGCGCGCGGTTGGCTTCGACAAAGAACTCGGCTTGCCGCAGTGATTCGGGCGTGCCGATGTCCAGGAAAGGCGCCTCGACGGCGCAGACTTTGAGCAAGACGCCGCGCGCGATTAATTGCGGAAACACTTCCTGCTCGAAACTAAGCGGCAGCGTAGCGGGAAACTGCCGGACCAGCGAGTCGCGCAGCAGATAGATGCCAGCGTTAATGACGCCCTTCCCCGGTCGCTTCTCGGTGAAGCCTTGCAATTCACCAGCCGGGCCGATGGCCAGCGTGCCATAGCGGGAGGCATCTGCCACCGAGCAACCGATGACCACGCCGGCAACCGCGGGGTCGCTCAACTCAGCGGCCGCCAAGGTCAGATCAGCGAAGACGAGCGAGTCGCCGTTCAACACCAGCCAGGCTTCGGGCCTGTCTCCGGAAAGGCGCACGGCGTTCAGAAAACCGCCCCCGGTCCCCAGTGGCCGAGTCTCCGGAAAGCATTGCGTGACAACCCCCGCCACCGGCTGAGCCTGGAAATGCTGCTCCACCACCTCGGCCAAATGGCCCGTGGAAAGCAGCACCTTCGGAATGCCCTGTCGCGCCAGGCAGCGCACCACCCACTCCAGAAACGGCCGGCCCACCACCGGCGCCATCGGCTTGGGAATGCCCGTCAATAGATGCGCAACCCTCGTCCCGAACCCGCCCGCCAGCACCACCGCCACCACCTGGCTCAGCTTCAGACTCATGCCCCGGCTCAGACGTTCGAATACTGGCTGTTACGCAGGATCGTGAATCCCTTGATCAACTCGCGGATGCCGCGGTCGAGGTCCCATTCCGTTTTGAAACCCGTCCCGGCGATCCGCGCGTTGGACACAATGTAGTCGCGTTTGTCCGGGTCCTCTCCGATGGGGGCCTCCAGAAAAACAAACTTCGGCAACTGCTTCTGGATCACAGCGCAAAGTTCCAGCTTGGAAAGATTCGCCTCGTCCAGCCCCACATTGTACGGCTTGCCCTTCATGGTCTCAAAGTTGTTGAGCGCGTGGACAAACACGCGCGCCACATCGCGCACGTGGATATAGTTGCGCTTGAAGTGCCCTTCGAAGACCACCACCGCCCGGTCATTCAGCGCCCGATGGACGAAATCATTCACCAGCAGGTCAATGCGCATCCGTGGGGAGAGGCCGAAGGCGGTCGCCAGGCGGAAGCTGATGCTGTTTTCGCGCTGCAGAATGCTTTCCTCGGCCTGCACTTTGGTCACCCCGTAAAGCGAGATAGGCCGGAGCGGGGTTTCTTCGGTGCAATGTTTGCCCTTCTCCCCGATGCCGTAACCGCTATTGGTCACCGGCATGAGGATGCGCTGCGACGGGGACACAATTCGGCAAATCATCGCCACAGCCTCGAAGTTAGTCGTCCGGGCGGCTAGGGGATCACGATCGCACATGGGCGCCCCAACCAGCGCCGCCAGCGGGATAATGGCGTCGGCCTGGGCAACCAACTTCTTCATCAGGGCTTCGTCGCGGCAGTCGCCCCGCACCACCTGGAACGTCTCGTATTGGCAGCAATCGGCGAGACTGCTTTGCCGGAAAAGGAAGCTGTCCACCACCGTCACCTCATGCCCCTGAGCCAGCAGAGTGGGAGTGAGCACCGATCCAATGTAGCCTGCGCCGCCTGTGATTAGTATCTTCATAGTTAAAGGGGACAATAGGTAACGGA
>CAIWJG010000675.1 GCA_903912925.1 uncultured Verrucomicrobia subdivision 3 bacterium
CGGCGTTGAGCACGTTGATGGGGTAAAAGCCCTCGCCGAGGAACAGGATGAAGCTATGCCCGGCGCCGATGGCCAGGGCATTCTTAAGGGCTAATTCGATCATGGCGGGATCGGTGCCCGTCCAGCGCACGAGGCACTTGCCGGACGACTCGCAAAAGGCCAGCCCGAACTTGATGCCCGGCACCGCGCCAACCACGGCTTCGTGGATGTCCTCCACCGACTTGATGAAATGCGTCTGCCCGAGGATGAAGTTGATAGGCTCAGGCTTCTCGATCTGGATCGCAGTGAGTTTAATTTCCATCGCTGTCCTGAGTTTGCCCGGCCTTGGAATCCGGTCAAGCCGGGAACGCGGTTCGTTTACTCAAAAGCGCAACGAGGCGAAGCCCCAAGCGAAACCCAAAGCCCGGAACACCGCCGAGACGCGACGAACGCAGCGCGGCCAAGCCGCACCGCCGAGACCAAACTGGGCTTAACGCAGAGATGCAGAGAAAACGCGGAGAAACGCAGAGAAGAAGAACTCTCTGCGACTCTCTGCGACTCTCTGCACTGCTATCTGTGAGAATTTGCGCAGCCCGCGCAAATTCTCTTGGCCCCATGTAACCTTTGCAACTCATTTAACCCATTTAACTTCTTGGTTGCGGCTTGGCCGCGCTGCGTCTCTGCGTTTAATCTTTGCAGCCTGCGAGCAAGTTGAACTATTGCAGTGCAGAGACTGCCAGTCAGGTTCTTTTCTCCGCGTCCATCGCATCGCTGCGGTTGATTGGCTTGGACTGCGGTGCGGCTAAGGGGAGGGCTGCCAAAACTTGCCCAACGCCTCGTGAATCTCGCTGAGGCTCCTGACGCGGGCGGGCTGCCACCACGGCGGAAACAAGCGGCGATAGCGCTGCTCCGCGAAACGGGCGTCAATGAGCAAGACCGCCCCCCGATCCGTCTCCGAGCGAATCACGCGGCCGATGGCTTGCAGCACGCGGTTCATGCCCGGAAACGTATAGGCGTAATCGAATCCGGCCCCCGTCTGTTCCTGGAAATAGTCGCGGATCAGGTCGCGCTCGACGCAAAGCTGCGGCAGGCCGACGCCCACGATGATTGCCCCGATCAGCCGGTCGCCAACGAGGTCAATGCCCTCACCGAACACCCCACCCATGACAGCGAAACCTACGAGCGTCTTCCCATAAACCTCTGTGCCTTCGAGACGGCCCCCTGCCCCTGAACCTCGGCTCGCCAGAGAGCTGCCGACGATTCCCCCTCTCCCCTTCCGAAGGGGAGAGGGCAGGGGTGAGGGGTCCGACTTGGGGTTCAGGGACGCAAAGCACGGCGAAATGTCGGGGGATTCTCTCCCCCCCTCTTTCTCCCTCAGAGGGGGAGAGGGTGCCGAAGGCGGGAGAGGGGTGGGTTCATGGCCCCGATCTGTCGCGAGTGTCTCTGGAGGCTCCCCAGACTCCGCAGCGAACGCAGTCAGGAACGCCTCCCGCTCGGGTTCGCTCATGCCCGGCCGCTGCACGAGGATCGGGACGGCCGGATGCAGGGCGTGGAACTGCTCCTGCACCGCGGTGAGATACTGGTAGGACGGGAAGTAGGCAAGATAGTTGCCGCGCCGCCCTTCGACCAGCGCGGCGATGGCTTGCACCACGTCCGCGAGGCTCTCGGCGCGGGCTTTGAAGTGCGTGCGGATGCGGTCCTGCACCAGCACAGCCAGGTGTTGCGGCGGAAAGGGCGAGGGCAACTGCAACAACTTATCCTCCTCGTCCCCGCCCAGCAGCGCGCGGTAGTAGTCAATCGGGGTCAGCGTGGCGGAGAAGAAAACAGCCGCCTTGCCTCGCGCAAGCGCCTGGCGGAGCAGGAACGAGGGGTCGAGGCAGAATAATCGCACGCGGATCGAGCGGCCCGGCTCAATGATCGTCACGTAACGCTCGTCATAAAGCTCGGCGGTGCGTTGGAAGGAGTGGAGCCGGAAGAACAGTTCCAGCAGGCTGTCACGGAAGTCGGCCGGCTCGTTGCGGGCGAGCCAGGTCTCGGCCTCTTTGAGCGCGTCTTCGAGGGGCGCGGTGAGAGGGGTGGGGAAGGCGCGCGTGGCGAGGGGCAACACTCCACCCGAATCTCCGAAAACAGGTGCAGCCCAGGCACAGTTTCGCGACGTCTTTTCTCTCACCGCAACCCTCTCTCTCAGGGGCAGGGAGAACATTGGCCTGCCAGTCGGCGAAGCTGACGCTCCTGGTTTGTTCGAGGACGAGACTGTGTGGCTCCCTCTCCCCGGGGGAGAGGGTTGGGGTGAGGGGGAACGGGCCTTACCAACACAACCAGCGCTTCGTAGCGTTGGAGATTCGGGTAATGAGCAGGCAAGGGGTGTGCCCGTCGGGGCAGTGGCAGGCGGGACGCCTGCCCCACTGCTGGCTGGGAATAGGTTGAGTTCGCTCGCGATGTCGCTGGTTTCGGGCGGTTCGGACGACAGGGCTGTGGGCCCGCACAGCGTTCTTATGGCGGAACTCAACTTGCTCAGCGCCTTGGCGCAACGGGGAGCGGCTTGTTTGAGGGCACGGCGGACATCCTGTATCTCGCGGGTGTCGAGGTCGGCGGAGAACATCTCCCGTGCGCGGTCCACCAGGTTGTGCGCCTCGTCCACGAGAAAGGCGTAATCGCCCGGCTCCTCGGTGAAGTGGCGGCGCAGATAGACCTTGGGGTCGAACACGTAGTTGTAATCACACACGACGACGTCCACCCAGGACGACAGGTCCAGCGATAGCTCGAACGGGCAAACCTGGTGCTCGCGAGCGACAGCTTCGAGCACTGGCCGGGTGATCTCTTCGCGCGCCAGCGCCTCGCGCATCGCGGTCTTGCAGCGGTCGTAGTAGCCGCGCGCAAACGGGCAGGTAGCCGCATCGCAGGGCTGGCCTTCCTGAACGCAGATCTTCTCCTTGGCCGTCAGCGTCAGCGTGCGCAAGCGGAGCCCCGCCTGGCGCAGGTCCGCGAGAGCCTTTTGCGCCACGGCGCGCCCGACGGTGCGCGCGGTCAGGTAAAAGATCCTCTCCAGCTTGCCTTCCGCCAGCGCTTTGACCGCCGGGAATAGCACGGAGATGGTCTTGCCGATGCCGGTCGGGGCTTCGAGGAAAAGCCGCCCGCCCTTGGCGAGCACGCGGTAAGCGGCCACCGCCAGTTGCCGCTGGCCGGGGCGGTAGCCGGGGAAAGGGAATTCGAGCGCGCGGATCGACTCGTCCCGCTGTCGTCGCCAATGGCATTGCGCCCGCAGCCAGTCCAAGTAGATCCCGGTTGCCTCCTGAAAGAACGCCAACAGCTCCGCCAAAGAGTGATTGGCTCGGAACTCAGTCACCTCGCCGGTATCGAGGTCCAGGTAGCTCAACTGGATGGTAATCCGTCCCAGGGAGTTGGCCTGCGCGTAGATGAAACCGTAGAGCTTGGCCTGGGCCCAATGCAGCGGGTCGGCCATCCTGTCCCAGCCGCCCTGGACGGTCTTGATCTCCTCCAACAGCACCTCTTCCGCGCTGACGAGCAGACCGTCTATGCGCCCCTGAATGCGGAGCACGAACTCGCCAGCATCAATCTCATGGCACAGGCGCACCTCTTTCTGGTAGCCGGCCGGCCGGGAGCGCTGAAGCCGCTGATGGCCGCGGGTGCCCGCCAAAGCCCGGTTTCGCCCCACGAAATCACGCCCCCCGCCAAGATCCCCCTGCCGCAGGGCAAACTCGACGAGTTCTCGCACCTGCACGGAGAAGACTGGTTTTGACGCCGACGCCACATGCCAAGTTTCGGGGGCGCAAGTGGGCGGGGCAATAGAATTATCCGTGCCGGTGCGAAGGGGTGCGCTTCCGGTCACTGCCCCCAAGTTCGGGGCTGCCGCGGGCCGGAACGCCGCATTCATGCGGCCGGGGCGACCTTCCACACCCGACTGCCGCATGAATGCAGCGTTCCGGGGGCAGTGTCCGGAAGAGCCCTGCGGAGGGTGTGCTGATTTGCGGTCTGCCGGGTGGCGCGAGGCGACGCCGAAGAGAGATATAAGCGTCCCTGCGAGTTCATGACGGCAAGGCGAAGAAACGACGAGTATAAGCGGAATATAAGCGGAATACGAGCGGAGCACGAGCGGAACACGAGCGGAGCACGAGCGACCCGCACGCTATACGGTCTGGAGACCTACCAAGGGAGCAAGCCGGCAACAGGCCAAACGTAAGCTCGTTCGCGGCGAGCCATCTGGGGACCAAGGTGTCGGCGCGATCTTAGGGCCTAGGCAGTATCCATGCAGTCGGACGTCCTGTTCCCCCTCACCCTAGCCCTCTCCCTCAGGGAGAGGGAACCGATCGGCGCCCGTTTGGGAATACTCACTGAACAGCGGACATTGCCCAGCGCTGCGAATGTTCTCCCTCTCCTCTGGGGAGAGGGCCGGGGTGAGGGGGAATGGCGTTGCCCACTGAACTGCTGTGGCTTAGAACCGATGCACCAGCTTGTCCACGAGGAACGTGCTTTCGCGCATCGCCTGCTCGCTGAAGGGGCCGAACCACTCGGCGACCTTGCTGAAGCGGGCGACGAACTCCTTCTTATCACCACGTTCCACCAGGCTGAGATTCTGCTGGAGGGATTGGATGTAGTCCTTCAGTAGGGACAGGCGTTCGGGTGTGGCGAAGATAATCTCGGCGTAGAGCTCGGGGTCCTGGGCGAAGAGACGTCCAACCATGGCCAATTCCAGGCGGTAAATCGGGCTGGAGAGGTCGAGCGTGCGCAGAATGGGCACGCTGCGCGAGTGCAGGAATTGCCCAAAGGCAAAGGTCGCGAAGTGGCGCAGGGCCTGGACGATCCCCATGATTTCGTCGTGCTCGGCTGCCGGAGTTTCGACCAGCACGTTGCCCCAGACGGTGAGTTGGTCCAGCACCCATTGGCACTGCTCCATGTTCCTGCCGGGGGTGACGGCGACGATTTGCTTGTCCATCGTGTTGGTGGCCGGTCCGAACAGCGGGTGAAGGCCGACGACCGGTCCCGGGTGGCTGTGCAGCATCGCCTCCAGCGGCTTGCCTTTGAGACTGGTTATGTCTGTCAGGACACAAGTAGGCGGCAGGTGCGGTGCTATTTGTTCGGCGACAGCCGCGGTAAGGTCAATCGGCACGGCCAACATGCACAGGTCAGCGCCCTGAGCAAGCGAGCTGACATTTGCCCAATCGTCGCGGTCCAAAACGCGGACGTCGTAGTCCGATTGGCGGAACCAGGTGGCAAAGAAGCGCCCCATTTGGCCGCGCCCGCCGACGACGAGCACCTTGGCTCCCGGCCGGACGCCGCGCCGCCCGAGCGTGTCCAGTTGCCCGACGCGTGAATGGCGGAGCATCGTCCGGAACAGGTCTTCCACGTAGTCGGGGTCCAGCCCGGCCTGCGTGGCCTGGGCGCGGCGGGCGGAGATCAGGTTTTCCTCGCGCGCCGGGTGAAAGGTGGGCAGTTCGTGCTGCTGTTTGACTTCGGTGACCTGTTGGATCACCTGGCGTCGCTGGGCCAGCAGCTCCACCAGTTGCTTGTCAATGCTGTCAATCCGCTCGCGCAATTGGTCGAGTTGGGCCTTGTGAGCAGGCGCCTGGGTGGGGCTGGTAGCGGAGCCCGGGACTGGTATTACGGGCTGCTCACTCATGGCCAGGGCGTTGTAATTGTCTGGGATTGGTCATCCGGTCCAGAGTAGCGTGCAGACGGTGGGAAAGCAAGGCGGGCTCGGGCAGGCCCATGGACGAAATATGCTGTAACCAAAGCCACCTGAGTGGCGTTTAAACTACTGATGAATACGCGATACCAGCTTGGTTCGCGTCAACTAGACAACTGGCACGCAACAGTTCGCATGAATTCGAACCTCTTGAAATCCGCCCTTGGAGGCAAAGGGCGAGGGTTAGTTTTTCGTGGCGGAATGCGGCCGTGCCGATAAACTTTCACTATGATGAGTCAACGCTGGCGGCCGGTGATTGTGATGGGGGCGGTGATCTGCGCGATCTGGATCGTTGCCGTAGTTGGCTACCGCATTGCCAAGAATTCTAAGATGACGGCGGAGAAGGTGAAGACCTACGCCGAGTCGGTGGATATCAACAAGCTGTCGGGAGCGGCGCGGGCCAAGGCCATCAAGGACTTGGAGGCCATGCTGAACTCGTTATCGGTGGAGGAGCGGCAGAAGGCCCGGTTCGAGCGCGCGGCCCGGAGCTGGTTCGACGTGATGACGGAGGACGAGAAGACCGAGTTTATCGAGACGACCATGCCGACTGGTTTCAAACAAATGATAACTTCGTTCGAGCAACTGCCGGACGACAAGCGGCGCAGGACCGTGAACGACGCGCTGAAGCGGCTCAAAGAGGAGCGGGACCAGCTCGCCGCCGGCGACGGTGGCGCGCCCCCCGGCGATCCAAATTCGCCACCCGTGCTGAGCCCCGATCTGGAAGCCAAGGTGCGGAGCATCGGCCTGAAGGCGTTCTATAGCCAGGCTTCGGCCCAAAGCAAAGCGGAATTGGCGCCGTTGCTGGAAGAGCTGCAAAAGTCCATGCAAAACGGCCGCGCCTTTAGGGGGAGATGAGCAGCTACCGCCAGAGAGACCGACGGGGGCGAGCAGGTTCCGGGGGGGGCGTGGCGCGGAAATCCGAAAGCCGAAACCCGAGGCCCGAAGGAAACCCGAAATCCGAAGCTCGAATGCCCGACTATACCCGCAGCCAAAGAACGGCGGCCGCCTTTCGGATTTCGGATTTCGACTTTCCTTCGGATCCCGGATCTCGGATTTCGGATCTCTCCATCCGTTCGCCTCGAGCCACATTGTCTCCCATACGGCAACGCACCTCGCCCATCGGCTGCTTTACGCTCATCGAGCTGCTCGTGGTCATCGCGATCATCGCTATCCTGGCGGGATTGCTGCTGCCGGCGCTAAGCCGCGCTAAGGCCAGCGGGCAGGCAACGGTGTGCCTGAACAATCTGCATCAGATCGGCATCGCCCTGCAGGTCTATGTCGGCGACAACAACAACAAGCTGCCGTTCATGTCCGACATCTTCCCGGGCACAACTAACACCTATCCTGGTCCGGACCAGGTGCTTTCCAACACGCTCGGCAACGTGAGGGTGCTCCAGTGTCCATGTGATCGGTGGTCGGGGGATACGCCGCCGCCTTACCCGCAAAAAAACCTGACCTTCTTTGACCAAACCGGGAGCAGCTTTGCTTGGAATACGTTCCTGAACGGCCAGAATGCCGACAAGTTTAACGTGCTGGGCTTGCAGTTTGATCCCCACCAAATGCCGCTGTTTTGGGACAAGGAGAATTTCCACATCATCCGGGGCGCGAACAAAGCCCGAGACTTCCTCTATGCCGATGGCCACATCAAGAACCTCCTCGTGCTGGAAGGAATCAACCTAATCCAGCAGTGATCCAACTCAAGCACCTCTCTAAGAAGTTCGGTGAGCGCCTCGTGGTGGATGACTTCACCCTCGACGTGCCCGCCGGCGAGATCTATGGTCTGCTGGGGCACAACGGTGCCGGCAAAAGCACCACCATCGGTATGATGCTCGGGCAGGTATGGCCCACCAGTGGGGATGTGCGCGTCTGCGGCTATGACGTCACGGCACATCGCCGGCTGGCGCTGCTGAAGGTCGGAGCAATCTTTGAGAGCCCGGCCTTTTATGACTACCTGAGCGCCCGGCGGAACCTGGAAATTCTAAGTGCCTACACGACGCCGACTCCGCGCAAGCGGATCGATGAGATCATCGCATGGGTCGGCTTGAAAGGCCGTGAGAATTCCAACGTGCGGACCTACTCCCACGGCATGAGGGCGCGGCTGGCGCTGGCGCAGGCGCTGTTGCCCTATCCCAAACTGCTGATCCTGGACGAGCCCAGCGACGGGCTCGACCCCGAGGGGATCCACGAGATGCGGCTGACGATTCAGCGGTTGCAGCGCGAGATGGGGCTGACGATTTTGCTTTCGTCCCATTTCCTCACCGAGGTCGAACAGCTCTGCACGCGTATCGCCGTGCTGAAACAGGGCCGGATGGTATTTGAGGGGCCACTGTCCGCCACCAAACGGCGCGAGTCGTGGACCCGCATTAAGACCGGAGATTTCGGACTGGCGGTGAAGGAGCTTCGCCAGGCGCAACTGATTACGCACGAGCGGGACGGGAATCTGATTGCGTTGAGCCCGGGCGCCGGGCCCGACCAGGTTGTGCGCCTGCTGGTGGAGCGCGGGATTTCGGTCCATGAGATTGCCCCGATGGAAGAGACGCTGGAGGAGTTCTACCTCTCGCTGATGAACGGCGGGGACGGATTCAAATGAGTTGCATGGTTACGTGGGTTACCAGGATTAAAGGGAATATGCCGTGCGCGGTGCCTTATGTACTGAGGAGTCCGCAGCATACGCTACACCCAAAGCTGCCGAGGCTTCTCCCTCGCCCCTTCCGAAGGGGAGAGGGCTGGGGTGAGGGGTTGCTCGGGGTCGTCTATCCCGCGGTCTTGGCAGTAACTCAGGTAACGTTGCAACCCATGTAACTAATCAAGAAGCATGTTCTACCACCATCTGCGCAACGAACTCTGGAAGCTCTTCGGCAAGAAGCGCACCTACATCGGCTTCGGCATGTTCCTGGTCGCGCAGAACGCGATGCTCGTCGCCTTTCGCTATACCCACTGGCAGACGCAAATGACGAACCTGCTGGAGGGCAACGGCTACTTGGCACAGGAATATGTCTCGGCCCTCACCGTGGCGCTGGTCATGCTGATCCCGCAAATCCTGCTGCTAATGCCTTTGTACGTGTCGCTGGTGGGGGGCGACCTGGTGGCCAAGGAAGTCGAGGACGGTACCTTGCGGATGATCCTGTCACGGCCCATCTCCCGGTTCCGGCTGCTGCTCGTCAAATGGGTGGCCGGGGGGATCTTCTCGGCCTTGCTGGTGCTGGTGCTGGGCGGGACGGCGCTTGGTTTTGCCCGCATGTGGTTTCCCTGGAAGGGGATGTTTGTATTTGTGCCGGGTCAGGTGTTCAACGTCCTGAGCGCGGACGAGGGTATTAAGCTGTATATGTGGTCCCACGTATTCATGACGCTGAACGCGACGGTAATATTGGGCATCGCGTTCATGTTCTCGTGTTTCAACATGAAGCCCGCCGCCGCGACCATTCTGGCGCTTTCGCTGCTTTTCGCGAACCTGGTGATGGAGGGCATCCCGTATTTCGAGGAGTACCACGAATACCTGCTAACCTACCACTTCCGCACCTGGCATAACGTTTACGCCTCGCCGATACCGTGGAGCCAATTGACGCAATCGGTGTGCGTATTGCTGGCCTTCAACGTGACCACCTTCCTCATCGGGGCATCGGCATTTCAGGCCCGCGACATCAAGTCGTAGCCAGGGTGGAGATCGAGGGCCGGGGTGTGGCCGGCTTAGGCCGTCCGGACCCTGTAAGCCAGCAACATGCCGGCGCTCCGCCCCTCCTGCGCCTGCTACGCCACTTGGCCGGAAGGGCGCAAGACTGGATTCTTCTCGGGGCGATTTTCCCCTGCAAATCCGGGCCTTTCGTATATCGCTTCCTAGATACAGCGCGGCCTGCCTCTCATTAACACCCCACTTTAGTGGGGTGTGGGCGATGGTCTCGGCGTCGGAACCGCTTCAGCGGTTTACCCACCAACGTAAACCGCTGAAGCGGTTGTGGAGCTTGTTCGCGTGCCACACCCACCCCGCTGAAGCGGTGTGTTAATGAGAGTCGGCCGCCCACCCCGAAGAAATCTGTCGTGCGCCCTGGCCTGAAATCATAGCTGTTCCCAGGTCGCTTTTGGGGGCCTGAGGTAGTAAGCTGGCCTACTCAGGAATACGTCCCCCAACGGCCCAATATATGGGTTGTGGCAACCGGCAGCTCCACAACTAATGGTATTTTTGAGGGTAAATGAGGCAGAAATAGCAGTTGTATTTTGGGGCCATTTTTCCTATAATTCCTGCACTTGGAACGAATAGCCAAAGTGCCTGTTCCGAACGAATTTATGCCTGACGAAATTGCGGTTGAAGTGATAGAAATATTGCCGGCGACCACGGTCGCCCCCGAGAAGTATGATGCGTCGAAAATTGACAAACTCGAGGGGCTGGAAGCAGTGCGCAAACGCCCGGGAATGTATATCGGCGACCCGGACGAGCGCGGCTTGCACCATAGTGTTTTCGAGGTGCTCGATAATTCCATTGATGAGCACCTGGCCGGCTACTGCGGCAAGATAGAGGTCACCATTCATGTGGACGGCTCGGTGTCCGTTCGTGACAACGGGCGCGGCATCCCGGTGGACATGCACCCGAAATGGAACATGCCGGCGTTGGAACTGGTGCTGACCAACCTCCACGCGGGGGGCAAGTTCGGGCAAGGTGCCTATAAATACTCCGGCGGCTTGCACGGCGTTGGCGCCAAGTGCGTCAATGCGCTGTCGGATTGGTTCAAGGCGGAAGTATCGCGCGACGGGAAGGTCTATTCGATGGAGTTCGCGCGCGGCGTCACCACCCAGAAGCTGACTGTCGTCGGCAAATCCAAGGGCACCGGCACGCTGATCACCTTCAAGCCCGACCCGACCATCTTTACCATCACCACCGAGTTCAAGTTCGACATCCTGGCCAACCGTCTGCGCGAACTGGCGTTCCTGAACCCGGGCGTCGAGATCGTTCTCACGGATGAGCGGGACGAGAAGACCGAGACCTTCCTTTACAAGGAAGGCATCGAGCAGTTCGTCAAACAGCTCGGGCGGACCAAGCAGGTGCTTCATCCCAAGCCGATTGTGATCAACCGGCAGAAGGATGAAGTATTCGTGGATTGCGTGATGCAATACACCGACAGCTACAACGACCAGATCCTCTGCTTCGCCAACTCGATCTCCAATCCCGACGGCGGCACGCACCTGACGGGCTTCCGTTCGGCCCTGACCCGTGCCATCAACCAATACGCCAAGGCGAACAACATCCTGAAGGAAAAGGACCCGGCCATTTCGGGCGATGACGTCCGCGAAGGGCTGGTTTGCGTGCTGAGCGTCAAACTGCCTAACCCGCGGTTCGAGTCGCAAACCAAGGTCAAGCTCGTCAACACGGAAATTGATGGGATCGTCGCGTCGGCCATCTATGAGGGCTTGATGACGCACTTTGATGCGAATCCGGCGGTGGCCAAGAAGGTCATCGAGAAGGGGTTGCTGGCGGCTCGGGCGCGCGAGGCCGCCCGCAAGGCGCGCGAGACCGTTCGCAAGGGCGCACTGACCGGCGGCGGCCTGCCCGGAAAACTGGCCGATTGCTCGGACCGCGATCCGGTCAACACCGAGCTGTATATCGTGGAAGGTGATTCGGCCGGCGGGTCGGCCAAGCAAGGGCGCGACCGGAAGTTCCAGGCCATCCTGCCGATTCGCGGCAAGCTGATCAACGTGGAGAAGGCGCGCCTGGACAAGGTGCTGCAGAACACCGAAATCCGCACCATGATCACCGCGGTGGGCACGGGCATTGGCGATGGGGAAGGGGAGGGCGCTTTTAATCTGGAAGGCCTGCGCTACCACAAGATCATCATTATGACCGATGCCGACGTGGACGGCTCGCACATCCGCACGCTGCTGCTGACGTTCTTCTATCGGCAGATGCCCGAACTGGTCCGGCGCGGTTTCATCTATATCGCCCAGCCGCCGCTCTATCAGATCGCGCGCAAGAAGCGCGTGGAGTATGTGGATGACGATGCGCGGCTCAACAAGATCCTCATCGAGCTGGGCACCAACGAGGTCCGCCTGCGCAATCTGGCCGATGGCAATGAGTTGACCGAAAAGCAGCTTGCCGAAATCCTCGAACTGCTCGAATCGCTCGACAAATACGCCATCGCGTTGCGTCGTCACGGCGGCGACTTCGCCATCTATGTCGAGCAGCGTCATCCGCAGACGCACGAACTGCCGCGGCACCTGGTAAAGGTCCGCGACGGGAACGACGAAACCGTGCAATACTTCCATACCGAGGAAGATTTGGAAGCGTTCGGCTCCAAGAACCCCGATTTACGCCTGTTCGGCGAAGAGGATTCGGACACCAGCCTGATCGAGAAGTCGAAGAATGGCCACACACGCCGTGCCCGGCACGTTGAGCTGCACGAAAGCAAGGCCATCGCGGAAGTGCTGGCGAAGCTGGCGAAGAAGGGGCTAAGCGTCGAGCACTACTCGGCGCAGGACAAGCCGCTGTTCGAGGTCATCGAAGGCACCGGGGACAAGGAAGAAGTAAAGCCACTCTTCTCGATCCCCGAGATCCTTGCCAGCGTTAAAGAAGTGGGCCGGCGCGGGCTCTCCATCAAGCGGTTCAAGGGCTTGGGCGAAATGAACCCCAAGGAGCTTTTTGAGACCACGATGAACCCAGACCGGCGCAAGCTGCTGCGCGTGGACCTGACCGATGCCGTTGAAGCCGAAGAGATGTTCTCCAAACTCATGGGCGAAGAGGTTGAGCCGCGCCGCCAGTTCATCGAGGACAACGCCCTGAACGTGCGCAATCTCGACATCTGAGGAGTGGAGTAATGCGAGTTTGATGTGCCAATGCCTACGCTTTATATCATTGCCGGTCCCAATGGAGTGGGCAAGACGACCTTCGCGGACAGCTATTTGCCAGACGAGGCGAGACAGGTTGAGTTTGTGAATGCGGACCTGATAGCCCGCGGGTTGTCTCCGTACGGTCCTGATTTGGTAGCCTTCGACGCGGGCAAAATTGCCCTGAGGAGAATCCGGGAGTTGATCACACGCAGAACCGGCTTCACGTGGGAGACAACTATGAGCGGAAGGAGCGCGGTGACTTGGCTGCGCGAAGCCCGCGCTGCCGGGTATTCTCTGAAGGCGTATTTTCTCTGGGTGGGAGATCCAGAAGTCACGCTCCGTCGAGTCCGCCAGCGCGTGGCCGAGGGCGGGCATAACATTGCGGAAGAAGTCTCCCGCCGCCGTTTCTTCAAGACGCTTCAGAATTTCCTGACGCTTTATCGGCCCCTGATGGATAGTTGGAAACTATACGATAACGACCTGCCTGCCCCGAGGTTGCTTGCGGTCGAGAAGGCGGGCAGACTGGTCGTTCGAGATCAACGCCAGTGGTCAGAGATACTGGAAGCAGCTAAGATTGACATATGAAAATCCGAGCCGAAGAATGGGACGAATCAATCCTCGATGTCGAGGATTACCGCGTGGAGCGGGCTTTGCAGCGGGGTGCCTTGGACGCGCTACGCCGGGCTCGCCGTTGCGGAACAGACTTCGTCATCCGAGAACACGGGCAGGTGAAGTCGCTCAGACCGCAGGAGGCGGCGCCCTACGAAAAGTCTATGCTTGAGAACCTGGAGCGGCTGAACCGCAAGATCGCGGAGCTGGATGGCCCGTCACCAAACGCTCTCTCGCTAAATGAAAAGGCGGAGTCATAGCTCGACCCGCCGTGCCCCATGACCTGCCACCCCACCACTCCACCACTCCCGTTTGACTCTTCGTATGCCTGACGACAACAGCACCAACAATCCGCCACCGGGCGCTGTCCCTTTATTCGCCGCCAACGAGAAGGTCGCGAAGATCAACGTCGCCGAGGAGATCAAGAACTCGTTTCTCGATTACTCCATGTCGGTGATCATCTCGCGCGCGCTGCCCGACGTGCGCGACGGTTTGAAGCCCTCCCAACGGCGCATTCTGTACGCGATGCACGGCCTGGGGGTGATGCCGAACCGCAAACACCTCAAGTGCGCCAAGATCGTCGGCGAAACGATGGGTAACTACCATCCGCACGGCGACCAGGCGATTTATCCGACGCTGGTACACATGGCCCAGCCGTGGGCGATGCGCGAGCGGCTTGCGGAGGGGCAGGGGAATTTTGGCTCCGTCGAGGGCGATCCGCCGGCGTCCATGCGGTACACCGAAGCGCGCCTGGCTCCGCTCGGGGCGGTCCTGATGGAAGACATGGAGAAGGAGACGGTGGACTTCGTCCCCAATTACGACGAAACCCGCACCGAGCCGACCGTCTTCCCCGCCGCATTCCCGAACCTGCTGGTCAATGGTGGCACCGGCATCGCCGTCGGCATGGCGACAAACATGGCGCCGCATAACCTGGGCGAGATCATCGACGGCGTCTGCGCGCAGATTGATCGCCCGGAGATCACGCTCAAAGAGTTGATGCAGCATATCAAAGGGCCAGACTTTCCGACCGGCTGCATGATATGCGGGCTGGAGGGCGTGAAACAATATTTCGAGACCGGGCGCGGCAGCGTGAAAGTGCGCGGCAAGGTCGGCCTCGAGGAGCTTAAAGGCGGGCGCGAACAGATTATCATCACCGAGATTCCGTATAACGTGAACCGTGCGGTGCTGGTGGCGAGGATTGCCGACCTGGTGAACGAGAAGATCATCACCGACATCACCGCCGTGCGCGACGAATCGGACGAGAACACGCGCGTTGTTATTGAGATCAAGCGGGATGCGCTGCACAAGGTGGTCATCAACAATCTGTACCAGCACACGGCACTGGAAACGAGTTTCGCGGTGAACGCGCTGGCGATTGACCATGGCCGGCCCAAAACGCTGGGCCTCAAAGCGCTGATCAGTTGCTACATCGAGCACCGGCGGGAAGTGGTGCTGCGGCGGACGAAGTTCGAGCTGCGCAAGGCCGAGGAGCGGGCGGAGCTGCTCGAGGGCTACCTGATTGCGCTCTCCAACATGGATGAGTTCATCCGCATCATTCGCCACTCGGCCAATCGCGAGGAGGCCAGGATCAAGCTGCTTGCCTTTGACTTCACCCGCGCCCAGGTGGAAATGCTCGGCATCCTGATTCGCCGCGAGGCGCGGCTGACCAGCGGACGCTATTCGTTCAGCGAAGACCAGGCCAACGCGATCCTCGATCTGCGCCTCTACCAATTAACCGGCCTGGAAATCGACAAGGTCCGGGCGGAGTATCAGGAGCTGATCGAGCAGATCAAGGACTTGCTCGATATCCTGGCAAAGGAAGCGCGGGTGATGGCGATCATCAAGGCCGAGCTGCTGGCGATCAAAGAAAAGTACGCCACACCCCGCCTGACGGACCTGGTGCCGGACGAAGGCGACATTGCCATTGAAGACCTCATCGCGAACGAGGGGGTCATCATCACCCTCACCCACACCGGGCTGATCAAGCGGACGAACGTCAGCTCTTATCGGTCCCAGCACCGCGGCGGCAAGGGGGTCATCGGCATGGCCACGCGGGAAGGTGCCACCGAGGAGGACAACGACTTTATCGAGCACCTCTTCACCGCCAGCACCCATGATCACCTGATGTTCTTTACGAACACCGGGCGCATGTATGTCGAGCGCGTGCATGAGATTCCCGACATGGGCCGCGCGGCCAAAGGCCGCAACATCGCCAACCTGCTGGAATTGAAGACGGGCGAGACCATCGCCGCGCTCATCCGTGTCATTTCCAGGCCGAACGGAAACAAGGAGGACGCGACCTGGCAACAGCCGGGCGAACTCTTCTTTGCGACCCGGCAAGGCACGGTGAAGAAAACGACGCTCAACGAGTTTGCCAATGTCCGCAAGGACGGCATTATCGCCATCACTATCGAGCCCGGCGACACGTTGATTGATGTGAAACTCACGCACGGCAGCATTGTGGAAAAGGAGGAAGTTCAGGACCCGGGGGATGACGTGGTGCTTATCACCCATGACGGCATGAGTATTCGTTTCAGCGAATCCGACGTGCGCTCGATGGGCCGGTCAGCCGCTGGGGTAAAGGGAATCACCTTGGAGCCGGGCGACCAGGTCGTCGCGCTCGCCGTGGTGGTTCCGGATGCGATGCTCCTGGTGGCCGGCGAGAATGGCATTGGGAAACGCACCCTGTTCGATGAATACCTGATCCAGGCCGAAAGCGGATCGCGCAAGCAGACTCGCGGGGGAAAAGGACGCGTCACCATGAAGATTACCGAAAAGACCGGGGCGGTCGTGGGCGCGCTAACCGTGCGGGACGCCGACGAGATCATGTTGATTACGAGCGGCGGTCAGATGGTGCGCATCTTCGTGAAAGGCATCCGCGAAACCGGCCGCAACACGCAAGGCGTGAAGCTGATCAACCTGACCGGGGACGATAAACTGCAAGCCATCGCTCCGGTGATTAGCGAGCAGCAGGAAGACGCCGCGGCGGGGTCGGAGGAAGCCAAATAGCGAGACCCGGTCAGGACGAAAGACTCGGTGGTGGCAAATGCTGGTGCAGGATGTCGTCGAGCAAGCTGGTTACCTGATCGGCCCGCTGGGTGTATGAGTCGAGCGAGTTCGGGATCGCTAAGGCAATGTCTTGCGGAACTTGTGTCAGGTAATCCATCGCTCCGTGATGGGCGGCGTTGCGGAGGCAATGATGCTTCTGTCCTTCCTGGTCGGCTGGGGCGGCTGCCGAACCCATGAGGCCGATGAGCAGGCCCTCGCGGCCGCACCGCTTCTTGGGCCAGGTTTCGATCCAGGCTTTGACTGCCAGGGGGAAATCACCTTCCGGAGTGGTGGAGAAAAGAATCAGATCGGCGCCGCTCGCTTTCAGCGCCGCTTCCTTGGCTGAGACGGTCTCCTTGAGCAGGGCGAACGGCCACCAACTTACTTCGAAGTCACACTTCGCCCAGAACCGATCGACTAACTGGTCGCAGAAGCCAACTGCCCGATCGCACGCTGCGTCGTCTTCGTAGATGACCAGCACAGACCAACTTGCTTTCGTGCTCGGCCCTGCTCCGCTTTCTTTTGTCTGCGTCATAGTTGCCAGCGGGAAGGCCTTCCTTGCCGCGTACCATTACCGTCGGCACAGGTCTCCCGGCTACCAATACCCTCCGCCGCTTCCACGGGAAATCAAGCGAAAACTTAAGGCACCTTAAGGCGAGTGCGCAGCTTAGATATTTCCAAAACCACCCCACCGGGAATAGGAGTGATGGGAGTAATGGGCTCAGCAGACCCCGAGGCGGACAAGCATGTCCCATGCTGCTAGGAATTGGAACCTGGTCTGGAGGGGATCAGGCTCAGAACTGCTGGCACCGCGGA
>CAIWJG010000676.1 GCA_903912925.1 uncultured Verrucomicrobia subdivision 3 bacterium
AGCAGTTCTCATTTTGGCTGGTCTGGGAGGTTTGGTGTCCACCCTTTAGGGTGTCCGAGGCCACAGGGGACCATCCGCCATCCGTCCCATTCGTCCCATTCGTCCCATAATGAGAATTGCTGGCTGCGGGGCCTTTTCGGTTTTCGGTTTTCGGATTTAAGGTTGATTAGAGCCTCCTTACGTCGGCTGCTACGCAGGCTTGAAGCCGAAGGAAAGCCGAGATCCGAAGGGCGTGTGGGCGGCTGGACCTTTTCGGATTTCGGTCTTCGGGCTTCGGATTTCCTTCGGTTTTCGGTCTTCGGGTTTCGGATTTAACGTCTCACCCTTTATTTAAGCAGCGCGGATTGATTAGAACCTCCTTACGTCGGCTGCTACGCAGGCTTGAATGCGCGCGCCGAATATCCCGATGTCGTACCACTAAGGTCGAATGGCGGAACTTGCGCTTTTGTGGGATTATAGCACTCAATTGATTGGCAATAATGGGATAGAATGAGCAATTTAGAAGTGAGCAGACGACACAAATCAAACGCGAAGACAAACGAGAACAAAGTAGCAAGCCTGACGTTTATGAATACGAGAAAGAATATAATAGTCACGAGCACCATTGCGCTGGTGCTGGCCTGGGGCATGATCCAGGGCCTCGCGCAAACGCTCACACTCTCACCGGGCGTGGATTATACCAAGCCCAACTACGCCTACAGCGGGCCGATCGCAAAGTTTACAAACTCGCTGCCGGGTCTGGGCGGGCCGGGCAACGAGATTGGACAGTACATTCCCGTGGCCGTCGCGAATGCGCCCTACAGCAATCCCTGGGGCACGACCAATGACTATTATGAAATCGCGTTAGTGGAATATATCGAGCGGATGCACATTGACCTGCCGGTGGGTGGCACCAAGCTGCGCGGCTATGTGCAGATCGTGCCGTCAGGCTACTCGGGCGCCGTGGCGCTCACCACTGCCAACGGCTGCTCGATGAACGTGACAAACGGGGCGGGCGCGCAGATGTATGGGGCGACTAAGCCCCACTACCTGGGACCGCTCATCCTCTCCACGATGAATCGGGCCGTGCGCATCAAGTTCATGAACCTGCTGCCCACCGGCGTTCAGGGCAGACTCTTCGTGCCAGTGGACACCAACTCCATCATGGGGGCGGGCGACGGCTGGAAAACAAATGGGACGGATGCGAATGGCTTGCCGACTTACTACAAATACACCCAGAACCGGGCTACCATCCACCTTCATGGCGGCCTGCCGCCGTGGATCAGCGATGGCACGCCCCACCAATGGACGGTCCCGGCGGGCGAAGTGACCCCTTACAAGAAAGGCGCGAGTGCCGCCATGGTGCCGGACATGGAAGGGGGGACGAACCAGGACGGAGTAATCACCTTCTATTGGCCCAACCAGATGAGCGGCCGGCTGCTGTTCTACCATGACCATGCCTGGGGCGCGACGGGAGCAGATGTCTATTCCGGCCAGGCGGCGGGCCTCCTGTTGGTGGACCCGGTCGAAGAATCAGCCCTAGCCGCTGCGGGTGTGCCCGGCACGATTGTGACCGACACAAACACCGGCAGTTATACCCCCACCCCAGTAGGCAACCCGGATATGGCCCACCTCATCCCACTGATCATCCAGGACAAAACCTTCGTGCCCAGCCCTGCCAAGGTGCTGGCCCAAGATCCCAATTGGACGTCAGATATCAGGGACGGGATGACCGGCTTTGCCCCAACAGAGGGCAACCTATGGTATCCCCACGTCTATATTCCGAACCAATGGCCTGAAAACCCCGACCAGAGTGGATCAAATCCTCTCGGCCGGTGGGATTGGGGTCCCTGGTTCTGGCCGCTTTGGCCGGTGGCGCCGGGCGTGGTTCCGCCCACAGTCTCTCACACCCCCGAGGCATTCATGGACACCATGATGGTGAACGGCCAGCCCTATCCCTACCAGAATGTGGATCCCACCAAGTATCGCCTCCGCATTCTGAATGCCTGCAATGACCGCTTTGTGAACCTGCAACTTTACAAAGCCACTCCTGGCATCATCACGAACATTGCCGTGAAGGTCGGCGGCACCGGGTATGATCCGCTCTCTCCACCGTTAGTCACCATCACGGGCGGCGGCGGTCGGGGTGCCATAGCCACGGCAACGGTGAGCGATGCCGGCATAGTTACCGACATCTCGGTTGACATCGTCGGGAGCGGCTACGCTACTCTTCCGACGGTCGCCATTGAAGCACCTCCGGGGGGAGGCACCCAAGCGACGGCCGACGCGGAGATCTATACCCGCGCGACCGAAGTCGGCATGGTTCCTGCGAGCCCGACGGCTGGCATCAGCTTCCCGGCGCCGTGGCGTGCCCAGACGATACCCTACACCCCGGACATCCTGGACGGCAGGGTGGGCGGCATCCCCGATCCCACCAACCGCGGCCCGGCCATGGTCCAGATTGGCACCGAGGGCGGCCTGCTGCCGGCGCCGGTAGTGCTGCCGAACACCCCGGTCGGCTACGAGGAGAACAAGAAGAACATTGTCGTGTTGAACGTCAAGCAGAAGACCCTCTTCCTGGCCCCGGCAGAGCGGGCGGACGTGGTTGTGGATTTCACCCCGTTCGCGGGCCGGACCGTGATTCTCTACAACGATTCGGGCGCACCCGTGCCGGCGGCGGACGGGCGCAACGACCTCTACACGGGCAACCCGGATTACACCGAGAACGGCGGCGCGCCTTCGACGAAGGCCGGCATGGGGCCGAGCACCCGCACCATCATGGCGTTCAGGGTGAATGGCACTCCAACCACGACCGTTCCCGATTACGTCACCCCAGGCTTGGTGGCCGCGCTGGCCACCCCATTAAAGACGCTCTTCGTCAGCGAGCAGCCTGCGCCCATCGTGCCCGAGGCGGCCTATACGAATATGTACACCGGTGGCGCTATCACCAACCTGTATTCGCGCATCCAGGACACTTCCTTGAGTTTCGTGCCCTACGGCACGACGCACCGCGTCACGATGCAAATGCAGCCCAAGACGATCCAGGAACTGTTTGATGATGTGGGCCGCCTCAACGCCACCCTGGGCACCGAATTGCCTTTTACCACGTGGGCGATCCAGACGACCGTGCCCCTGAACTACGTTGATCCGGCCACCGAGGTCTTCAACGATGGGGAAACCCAGATCTGGAAGATCACGCACAACGGCGTGGATTCCCACGGCGTTCACTTCCACCTCTTCGACGTCCAAGTGATCAACCGCGTAGGCTGGGATGGCCAGATCACCCCGCCCGATGCGAACGAACGGGGCTGGAAAGAGACCGTCCGGATGAACCCGCTCGAGGACATTATCGTGGCCATGCGGGCGGTGAAGCCGAACCTCACCAAACCGGGCTGGTCGGTGGACAAGAGCTGGCGCCTGCTCAACCCGGCGGTGCCGACCAACTCCCTGGTGGGCTTCTCCAACCTGGACCCGCTGACCGGCAACGCCTTTGCCCCGGCCATGTCCAACGTCTGGACCGACTTTGGCTGGGAATATGCCTGGCACTGCCATATCCTGGGCCATGAAGACAACGACATGATGCGCCCGGTGGTGATGAATGTCCAGGAGTCGTTGCCCGCAGCGCCAACCAACCTGACCGCCACCCTCCAAACCACCCCGACGCTGCAAGTCAACCTCGCCTGGACGGATAATTCCATCAACGAGGTCGGGTTCCAAATCCAACGCCGGATGGACGGGACCACGTGGACGACTAACGGACTTGCCGGTGCGAACTCGAGAACGTTCAGTGACCCTACCATAGTCGTGGGCCATTTATACGAATACCAGGTTTGTGCCTACAACTCGAAAGGCGACTCGGCGTTCTCGAACATCGCCAGTGTCAGCACCGTCACTGGGCAGCCGATTCCAGCGAGCCTGACAGCCACGCCATCAGTCTTGAGCACGCTCGCTCCAACGGTGGCGATCCGCTTCGTGGATAACTCCACCACTGAAACGGGCTTTACCCTGCAGAGAGCAACGGATGTCCTTTTCACAGTGAACTTGACGAGTTTCCCGCTTTCCGCGAACACAATTGCGGTTCCGGCGACAGTCGGCTACGTCAACTACACCGACACTGGGGTGGCCGAGGCCACGACCTACTACTACCGGGTGCGAGCCAACGGGACCCCCGCAAACTCAGCCTGGTCGAACATCGCCACCGCCACCACGCCAGGGCGGCTACCGATCGCGCCGTCAACCTTCAGGTTTGCCAGCTCGTTACGGACCACTATCTCACTGTCCTGGGCTGACAACTCCAGTAACGAGACGGGCTTCCACATCTGGATGAGTTCGACGGCAAATGGAACTTTTTCACTGGTCGCCACGGTCGGGGCTAACATCAGGAGCGGCACGGTCGGTGGACTCACGACTCTGACGACTTACTACTTCCGGGTGACGGCGTTCAACGCGTATGGGGATTCAACGCCCGCGCCCGCCACTGGCAGTTTGGCGGGGACGACCCGCTAGCCGGGCAGATGTCAAATTATTGGCAGGAGGGGCCGAAACCCCTCCTGCCAACACCAAATGAGCTTAAGAAACTCTTGTGATAGGTGAGCGAACTTGGTAATCAATGCCAAAAGCATAAGTTTATGAACACAAAGCAACTAGGTAGTCGTGCCGCATTGCTGGCGGTGGCTGTGGCTGTGGCGGGGCTGTGGACTTCGACCGTCCGGGCTGACATTATCGCCGAAGATGCGTTTAATTATATCCCTCTAAACGCTAGCCTCGATGGGGCGAATGGCGGCTCTGGCTGGGCTACACCGCACAGCGCTGTCGATCCGGCCACGGTGGCGCCCGGATTGACCTATGCGCCATACAATATCGGCATCGGCAACACCTCCCAGAGCGCCCTCTTGGGTAGTTTCGACGCCGGCAATGGCGGCCTCTTCCGCGACATCGCCAATCATACCATGCCGACTGATTATTGGATTCGCGCGTTGTACAACCCGGGGGCCAATGACGCGTTCGGCGGCACCACGGTGACGCCTTTTGGCTTCCTTGGGTGGAATAGCGGCTCCTTCAGTTTGGGTCGGGTCGAATCGGCTTCCGGCCCGTTCTCTATGGAACTGGGTATGACGGCAGTGGCAAACGGTGGGGAAGTCGACCCTGCAGTCGATTTCACTTTAGCAGCTGGCATCCACATGCTGCTCTGGCACCTGCACATCGACACAACATCCCAAGGACCTGAGGAACTGACAATGTGGTTAGATCCGAGTGGCGGTATTGGCGGAGCTGGTCCTACGGCGTGGGGTCAGACTTTTTTCATGGAAGGGGACATCTTGAATGGGGACAGCGACTCTTTGGCTACCTTCACTAGCAATGGGGTTGGTGACAGCATTAACCAACTTGTCATCGGCACGACCTTTGCAGACGCCATCGGGCAGCTCAATGATCCGGTGACGTCCGTCCCAGAGGTTTCCGGGACCGTGATGATGGCGATGGTAGGGTTTTTGGGTGGTGGGGTAGTTTGGTATCGCCGTCGTCAGAAGGCCGTGGCCTAGTCGGCACATACCACAGAATGCGGCGCTGGGAAGCAATCCCCAGCGCCGATTCCAGGTACTGGCTGTAACTGCTTCGGTGTGGGTCAGACCTCCGGTCTGACGGTTCACGGAGTCTC
>CAIWJG010000677.1 GCA_903912925.1 uncultured Verrucomicrobia subdivision 3 bacterium
ATTCTCACTATGGGACGAATGGGACAAATGGGACGGATGGCGGATGATCATACGTGGCCTGGAACACCCTAAAGGGTGGACACCGAACCTCCCAGCCCAGCCAAAATGAGAACTGCTGGTGAGATGCAACCCACCACGAGGGTAGTAGAGGGTTATTCTTGTCACCGCCGCCCGCGGGATGGTATTGCTCTGGCCGCCACAATGAGCAAAGGACTCAGCAGCGACCGCCACGGCCACCCCGGAGTGCATAGGCTCCGGCAATCGCCCACCGCGCCGGCCCTCCCACCTTACGCCTTCACCGAGCAGGGGGTGGCCATGCTGTCCAGTGTCCTGCGTAGCTCCCGCGCTGTCCAGGTGAACATCGCCATCTGATTCACTCCCTATGACCAGACCAACTTCACTCATCCCCGTTGAACGAATCCAGCGGGCCATTTACCTGATACGCGGCGAGAAGGTCATGCTGGATTCTGACCTGGCCACGTTGTACGGCGTATCCACAAAAGTCCTCAACCGCGCCGTAAAACGGAATGTTAATCGCTTCCCCAAGGACTTCATGGTTCACCTCTCGGCGCAAGAACTGGAAGCTTTGAGGTGCCAAATTGGAACCTCAAACACTTCAGCGCTGGCACCTCATTCTGGCCCGGGTCGGGGCGGTCGCCGCTATCTGCCCTACGCCTTCACGGAACAGGGCGTCGCCATGCTCTCGACCGTTCTCCGCAGTGAGCGCGCCGTCCTGGTCAACATCGCGATCATGCGCGCCTTTGTCCAACTCCGCCAGGTCCTTGGCAGTCACGCCGAACTGGCCCGCAAGTTAACCGAGCTCGAACAACGCATCGAAGGCCACGACACCGCTATCCGTTCACTGTTCGACGCCATCCGCCAGCTCATGGCCCCGCCAGCCCCCGACCAGCCGCCCAAAGAAATCGGCTTCCATGTCAAGGAAGACGCCGTCCCCTACCGCACCGGACGGAGGAAGCGTTCATGCCATTGATATCTCCAATCCCTAATCCAACCCTCAACTAATCCAATGCCCCTAATCAAAGACCAAACCTACACCTGGCGCCAAATCCTCAAAGAGACCGGCGCCGACGGTAAACCCCCGTATTACCTGCTTCATTCCGCCCGCCAAATCGTCGCCTCCTGCCTGACCCCCGATCTCAACCCCGACGCGCCCGCCGTCATCCTGGCCGGCGATACTCCCCAGCGGCGCGAATACGCCGACCTCTTCTGTGCCCAGGGCGGGACCATCCCTGTCTGCGTGAAGTCCGCCGACCGCTGGCTGTGCTGCGGCCAATTCAAACTCCAACGGGCCAGCACCGACCCCGCCGAGCTCCAGGACCACTCCGCCCGCGCCAAACGGAGCGACGTTTACAAAATCCTCTTCCTCGAAGAAGTCCCCACCGCGCAGGCCAACGTTTGAAATCTGCAATCTCTAATCCCAAATCCGCCGGCGTCTCGCCGCTCCTGCTTGCCCACTTCGACCGGGTCGTCAACGCCCCCGACGCCAGTCCCGCATTCCCGGTCCAGCCGCCATCCTGCTTGAGCCGGACCAGCTTGATCCCCAGTTCGACGAAGCTAAATTCACAATGACCCCCTCTCCGCCCCTCGCCCCCTTGGGCCAGGAACCCGTCGTGAACTACTTATGACTGCCCACCCCCATCATCCTTCCCCGCCCATGAACCATGTCTTTGTGGATTACGAGAACGCAGCAATTCTCATTATGGACAGCAATTCTCATTATGGGCAAAAGTCAGGGGAAACCGTTGAAACGGTTGGACCGCAGCGGGGGCGTGGCTCACCCAACTGAAGTGGGGTGTTAATGAGAGGAAGACTCGGACTACGGGTTTCGGATTCGGGAACCGGGTTTAACG
>CAIWJG010000678.1 GCA_903912925.1 uncultured Verrucomicrobia subdivision 3 bacterium
GGCTCGATCCCATCGAAGCCCTGCGCCACGAGTAGGCGGTTGTCGTGCGCAGCTTGGGGTCAGTCCCGCTTTTCGAGCGTTCGGGCTCCATTTCCACATCGTCATGCTCGAAAAGCGGGACTGGTTCCATTGCGCCGCCGTCCGAAGCAGGCAGGCGAGCCCGACAGGGCTCTAGCTCGCCTGACTGCTTCGGCGGCTCGCTAACTGCCGCGAAACATGGCAGCTAGACAGTTGCCATGAAACCTAAGCCCAAACGCAAGTCCGTCTACCGCAGCCAGAACGCCACACTTCGCGCCCTCTTTGAGCGTGCCGGGGAACCCCGCAAGGTCCTCTGTGTCCCTCTCGACTACGCCAAGCGCAAACACGTTGCTCTCGTCTGCGACGGCCACGGTGACATCCTCAAGGGGGCCTTCCCGGTGGATAACAACCCTGCGGGCGTCGCCTATCTTATAGAGCAAATCTCCGCCACTGCCCGCCACCGGAAAATCCCCAAAAACCAGATTTTCCTCGGCGGCGAGGACGAGCCCGCCTACGTCGCCAACTTCACCGCCGCCTTGCGCGAGGCGGGCTTTCTGGTTATGCGTGTCAACGCCCACGAGGCCAAGGAGAACCGTGAGACCCACGCCGCAAGCACCGATCAGCTTGATCTGATAGGCATAGCCAAAACCCTGCTCTCCAGCCGCGCCAGATCCAGCGGCGACAGCTCCCCGGAAAACCCCGCCTATCACCACCTGCGTGAACTTGCCCGCTGCCGCCGCTCCCTGGTGCGGCAGCAAACCGCCACAGCGAACCGCATCCACGCCTTGGTCGATCAACTTTTCCCCGGTTTTCTCGACGACTCAAAAACCGGTATACCAGCCTTCTGTGAGGCCTCCATCGAGTTGATGAAAGACCGCTTCAGCGCCCCCGAGTTCGCAAAACGCAAACCCACCGCACTAGCCAAAACCCTGCGCCGCTCGCTCGTCCATCATCCGGACGAAGCCGCCGCGAAAATCATCAATCTCGCCCGATCCGTGCTGCCACCAGCACCCAACCGCGTGGCCACTCTCCAGCGCACCCTGAAGGCCACCGTTGATCTTCACCAGTGTCTCTCGCGCAATGCCGGTGAACTGCGAACCGATGCCGCTCTAACACTAGCCACCACCCCATACGCAATGCTCACCAGCATCCGCGGCATAGGCTTTGTGCTCGCCGCTGGTGTTGCCGGCGAGCTGGGCGATCCTGCCGCCCTGGGCACCACCGACTCGCTCTGTTGCTACGCCGGCATCGTCCCCAAAACCCTCCAAAGCGGCGGCCCCGACTCCCCTCCCGTGCAAGGCCGTGTCTCCCCGCGCTGCAACCGCATTCTTAAGGATTGGGTCGTGCAAAGCGCCCAGAAAATCCACCTCTACGGCGTGCCAGAACACAAGGATCGCATAACCCGCTGGAATGCCGAAGGCCGCAGCGGCCTCTATGCTGGCGCGCGCCACTATCTGCGACTGCTCCGCTCGCTAGTCAAAAACCAAGTCCCTTATCTCGCCCCGGCCGGGCGTGCCCGCAGTGCCGCGCCCGAGGACATCGCCGCTGCCTCGCAAGACACCTGGAAAGTGATGCAAAACAAATGGCGCACCATCCCTGGCGGGCTAGATCTCATGTTGGACGAAGCCCATCCACTCGGGTTCTGGCGCCGCGTGATCAAGGAAACCCATGACATCCAACTTCCCACCCGCCTGTGAAAACCTTTCCTACTAATAAACTAGTAGTTATCACCTTCCCACCAACTCCAGGACCCCAACCGGCATGAAGCACACACGGGAATGACAAAAAGGAGACGGGGCGACCGGATGGCTATGCGAGGATGCCGCGCTTTCACGCGACGGCTCGGGTCAGTAAGCCAACCACACCGGTCGCCCCTGATCCGACCTGTTGGAGAGATACTCAAAACTCCACAGGCCGGACCATGGCACCAAGATACTCCGCCCCGACCTTGAGTCAAGAGGGCTCGACAGACCAGTCAGCCAGGCAACCAGGAGCGGCGCTGAAGATTGAATATAGAATTCGTCAGCAACCGGTGTGTGCCACCACCCGCCCCGTCCCGGCCTTGTCGCTCTCACAGCCAGCACGCCACGCAGGCCCTGAACCTCACCCGGCCAAAAAGCCCATGCGCCCTGGCCCGGCCAACCATGCCAAAAATCCCAACTCAAAAAAACTTAAAATAATTCTTGATTGAATCTGATACTACTGACCCCTATGGTCTTGTCCCCGATGATCCGCCTGCTCGCGACCGCGTCGCGGATCGCGCAGCAGGTCGGCGTAGAGCCGCATGCGGTTGACCACCCACAGTCCATCGACCAGCTCACGGAAGGCGAGCGGCGTATCGTCCTTGGCCTGCAGAAGGACGACGTTCTGGCCATCGTTGACCCTCCCCGCCCTGCATGCCTCGTACAACTCCTCGGGCGCGCCGGTCGCCGTCACCCGCACCTCGACGACGGGGACCGCGGTGACGAAGGGGGCGACCAAACTGGCGGCGGCGGTGAGCGCGTAGTCCATGTCGCTGCGCCCGAGGTTGCGCCCGAAATTGCCCCCGAGGTTCTCGATCAGCTGCCGCGGCGTCTGCGCGAGGAGGCACCCGAGCGTCCTGACCGGTCGTTCGACGCTTTCCTCCGCCCACAGGTCGAGAAGCGCGGTCGGGTCCGTGACGCGCCACAGGCGATCCCGGCCCTTGCCCTCGGCCGCGACCAGGCCTTCAGCCTCAAGGCGGGCCAGGACGCGGTGCGTCAGGCCCAAAGAGGTCCGTGTCTCCTTGGCAAGATCCTGGACTTGCCGGCCGCGGCCCGGATCCAGCAGCAGCGCCTGAGCGATGAGCCCCGCCTTGCCGCTGAGCCGCGCAGACCGAGACTGCCGCGGGCGTCGATGCCCTTCGAGATGAAAGAGCAACCCCGGCAACTCGATATGCGCGTTCCCGAGACCATCGCCGACCGCGATCCCATGCGCGCCAAGGATCGCTCGCGCCTCCGCCGTGGTCTCGCCGGCAATGAGCAGGAGCGGAGCGCCCGCGGGGGCCTCGGCCGTGTGCACGAGCTGCCAGGCTGTGGCCGCATTGGCGCGCTGCCTGGTCTCAACGGCAAGCTGGACTCGGCCCCCGGCGGAATCCTGCGAAGCCGCCGCTGTGGAGACGGTCAGAATCGAGGAGCCGTGACCGGCAGCTTTGCGGAATCGATGCCTTCGCGCAGCGCGTTGGCCACCGTCAGGTCGCCCTTGGCGTCAAGGGTCACGGTCCAGATGGTGTCGTAGCCGCTGGGCCACTGGGGCGCCGCGGGAACCTTGTTGGCCGGGAAGTACTCCGCGAGGAGCGCCTCCATCATCGGTGGGAAGTGGTCGTGCTCCCACGCCAGGAGCACGGTCTGATGGGAGAACCTGGGGTCGAAGAAGAAGTACTTGTTGGTGAGCTGGAGTGAGTCTTTGGCGAAGACCTCGAAGTCCGAGACCAGATGATAGGGCAGGTTGTTGGCGATCGCACATGGCTGGACGGTCAATGACTGCCTCACGTCTACGCCCCCGTGCCGGCAGCGAGAACCACAAGCCACGGAATCGGCACCGATGAGGTGGCCTGGTTCAGGCCAACGCGTGCGGCATCAGCGGCAACGCGCAGCGTTGTCCGTCTGGATGCCGTTGCTATGCCGCCCTCGCGATGACGGTCCCGACCTCGCTGCGAGACGCACCCAAGGTCAGCAGCGCCTTCACCAGCAAGTCGAGCGAGACTGACGGGTCGGCCGCCTCCATCTTGGCGACACGCGACTGGCTCGAACCCAGCCGCCGCGCGACTTGGGCCTGGGTCCAGCCGTTGCGGGCGCGGATCTCGCGCAGGTAGTCGGCCAGCGCCAGCTTGAGCTCAACGAAAGCGGCTTCCTCAGCGCTCAGCTCGAGGAACTCGGCGGCGTCGCCGCTGCGCCAGCCGGCGGCGGCGAGACGGTCCTTCTTGGCCTTCTCCATGTCCTTCACTCCTTCGCGTCCGCCAGGGCGTCGTAGCTCTGCAGCCGGCGTCGGCAGACATCGATGACGGCTTTCGGGGTCGCCCGCGTCTTCTTGGCGAAGACCTCGGCGATGATGATGGCGTCGGCGTCGATGCGACAGATCAGACGCCAGGTGACCTCGGCATCGACGATGCGCAGCTCGTGACAGCGCTTGCCGATCGCCGGCAGGGGACGTGACGCCGGTAGTCCCAACGACTCGCCACGCTGCAGACGGCGCAGCAGCACGCCGGTCTCCAAGCGGGCGGCCGCCGAGAGCGGCGGCGTACGCAC
>CAIWJG010000679.1 GCA_903912925.1 uncultured Verrucomicrobia subdivision 3 bacterium
GTTCATGCCCAGCACGGCATTCATGGGGGTGCGAATCTCATGGCTCATCATCGCCAGGAACTCGCTCTTGGCACGGTTGGCTTCGGTGGCCTGCTCGGCCAGGGCGGTCGCGCGCGCGTTGGCCGCTGCGAGGGACTGGTTGGTCTGCTGGAGCTGCTCCGCGGCCTGCTTCTGGGCGGTGATGTCGCGGCTGATGCCGAGCAGGCCGATGAGTTCTCCGTTCGGGCCCCAATACGGCGACTTAAGGGTGTCAATCAGTACTCTCCGGCCATCGGGATAGGTGATCCATTCCTCGTTGTGGCGCGGCTCGCGCCTCGCCAGCATTAGCTGGTCCTGTTCCCGGAAGAAATCGGCAATCTCCTTGTCAAAAAGGTCGTGGTCGGTCTTGCCGACAATCTCGTTCTTACGCCGGCCCACGAACTCGACGAAGGAGGGGTTGCTGCCCAGGTAAACCCCATCGTTATTCTTGAAGAAGACGATGTCCGGGATGGAATCCAGCAGGGAGTTGATCAGGGCCGCCTGCCGTCGGATCTCTTCCTCCGCGCGCTTGCGCTCGGTGATGTCGCGCACAATACCCACGCTATGCCAACGGCCCTCGATTTGGAGGGCCGAGAGCGCTAGCTGAACTGAGATTTCCTGGCCGTCTTTTCGCCGCCCCTCCAGGTCGGTCGTTTTACCCACCGTCGGGCCTTGTCCGGTCTGCCCAAACTCCGGCAGGGCGGCCTGGTGTGCCCTATGATAGCGCGGGGGCACGAGCAACGCATGCAGGTTTTGGCCGATGGCTTCCGCGCTCGTGTAGCCAAAAATGCGCTCGGCGGCCGGGTTCCAATACAGGATACCGCCTTCCGGGTTCATCATGAGGATAGCATCCTGGGCCGAGTCGGTGATAGCTCGCAGGCGGGCTTCGTTCTCGCGCAGTGTCCCTTCCGCCTGCTTCCGCTCGGTGAGGTCGTGGCAAATGCTCAGAAACGCGGGCTTGCCGTCCCACTGCATTCTGCGGGAGTTCACGTCCGCCGGGAAGATCGAACCGTCCTTGCGCTGAATGGCCGTCTCAAACTGCAAAGCGCCTTCCTTCAGCAGCCTGGCTATCCTTCCAGCCGTATGCTGGCGCTGCTCGGGTGAATCCAATTGGGGGATCGCCAGAGCCATCAATTCGGTGGGCGTGTAACCGAGCTGTGCCACCGCCACGGGATTGACGGCCAGCGTCCGCCCCTCTTCGTCATGCACAAAAATGGCGTCGCCCGCATGCTCAAACAAAAGACGATGCTTCTCTTCACTGGCCTTCAAGGCGGCTTCCGCTCGCTTGCGCGCGGTGATGTCGCGCCAGACGCATTGATAATGTTGCTGACCTTCCACATCCAACAGTTGCGCGGTGACCCGGACAGTCCTGACTTCTCCCTGCCGCGTGCGTTGCAGGGTCTCGAAATCCGCCCGCCCGGTCTGGAGCACGCTGGCAATGCGCGCCTGGGTATCCGACGCCGTTTCCTGAGCCTCCACATCGGGAATGGTGAGCCGGGCAAACTCTTCCCGGGAGTATCCCAACTGCTGATGCGCCGCCGTGTTGAACTCTACGAATCGTGCCGTCTGCGGATCAATAACCAGAATTCCGTCAGGTAACTGATCGAACAGGATGCGTCTGCGCTCGGTTTCGACTCGCAATGCCTCTTCTGCCCGCCTGCGCTCGGTGATGTCGCGAAAGACGCACTGATGGACCGCTCGCTCCTCCACGATCACAAGCCTTGCGGTGACATGGATATTTCTGATTTCTCCCTGCCGGGTGCGGTGGAGGGTCTCGAAATCCACCGAGCCGGTCTGGTTCGCCCCCGTAATGCGCGCCAGGGTTTCCGCGTCCGCCTCCTTCACCTCCAGATCGCGAACAGTGAGCTGGGCAAACTCAGCCTGGGAATATCCCAACTGCTGATGCGCCGCCGTGTTGAACTCCACGAATCGCGCCGTTTGCGGATCAATAACCGCGATTCCGTCAGGTAACTGCTCGAACAGGATGCGTCTGCGCTCGGCCTCGACTCGCAACGCCTTTTCTGACCGCCGGCGCTCGGTGATATTGGTCATGACCATCCGGCACTCCTGCCCGGAGGGCACGCTGATGGCCTCGAAGCGAACGATCAGACACTGATTGCACGGATGGTCACGAATGGGAAGCGGCGCGGCGGTTTGCGGCGCCAGAGTTACCTCACAGGCTTGGGTCTGGCCCTGAAATACCCTTTCCAGAAAGTCGTTAAAGGCGGCACGATCCGCCACGCTGACGAATAGCTGCAGACGCCGGTTCACCAGGTGTGAACGGTCGGTCCCGAGGAGGGTTGCGGCGGCGAGGTTGAGCTGTCGGATTTCCCCGTCCGGGTTCAAAGTGAGGTAGCCGACGGGCGAGAATTCGTAGAAGTCGGTGTAGCGGGACAAGGCATTGTGGAGCTCGGTCTGGGTCGCGAGCAGGCTTGTGTTCTGCATCTCCAGTTCAACCTGATGCACTTCCAGCTCAAGCTGGAGGCGCTTGAGATCGGCTTCGGTCGGTGGCGGGTGGGTGGCGCGTTGCGTCTTCACCCGCGCCTCCGCACTACGGCGCAAAGCGGCGGACTCAGGGGTGGTTGTACGGGGGGGGGGGGGGGGGGGGGGCAAAA
>CAIWJG010000680.1 GCA_903912925.1 uncultured Verrucomicrobia subdivision 3 bacterium
CGCGAGAACAACGAAGGGCTCTACACCGGTGCCGGCGGGTTCGTCTTCAAGGGCACGCCCCATGAGGTAGCCCTCCAGGAAAGCGTCAACACGCGCCGTGGCGTCGAGCGCTGCCTGCGCTACGCCTTCGAGTTCACCCGCAAGCGGAACAAGGACAAGAAGCTGACCCTGTCGGGCAAGACCAACGTGCTGACCTTTGCGTTTGACCTCTGGGAGCGCGCCTTCCACGAGATCGGCCAGAAGGATTACCCCGATATCAAGCGCGACTACGCGCACGTGGACGCCACGACGATGTGGTTCGTCAAGAACCCGGAGTGGTTCGACGTGATTGTGACGGACAACATGTTCGGCGATATCATCACGGACCTGGGCGCCATGGTGCAGGGCGGCATGGGCATCGCC
Source organism: uncultured Verrucomicrobia subdivision 3 bacterium (assembly GCA_903912925.1). Taxonomy (GTDB): domain Bacteria; phylum Verrucomicrobiota; class Verrucomicrobiia; order Limisphaerales; family UBA8199; genus PALSA-1440. Next base: position 403 of record CAIWJG010000680.1, read on the forward strand.
GCGGGCGGCAACATCAATCCGCAGGGCACCAGCATGTTCGAGCCGATCGGCGGCAGCGCTCCGAAATACACCGGCAAGGGCGTCATCAACCCCTTGGCGGCGATTTGCGCTGGCCAGATGATGCTGGACTTTCTGGGAGAGGCCAAAGCCGCGAAGGCCATCGAGGCGGCCGTCATCAAGATCACCCGCGAGAAGATGAAGAGCTTGGCCGCCGGCAAGATGGGTTACAGCACGTCCCAGGTAGGCGACTTGGTTGCGGGAGCGCTGTAGATCAAGATCCGAAGGCCGAAACCCGAGATCCGAAGGAAGTCCGAAGTTCGAATTCCCAACTCCGAGGCTGCTACGGGGGATTCCCCTGCTGCATTATGTCCGGCTGCGCAAGTGCGCACACCGAGGAGCGCCAATCCGTTCCGTCTCCCAAGCCATGAGCCGACAAGGGACTTCGGTCTTCGGATCTCGGATTTCCTTCGGATCTCGGATTTCGGATTTCGGGTTTCACGGCCCGACACGCCACGCCATAGCGAAGAGCCGACGGGAAGCACCGAGCGCGAGACGGTAAGGCTGCTTACGCCGCTGCGCGGCCTGGCTTGCGGCGGATGAGCGGCTTGCTGTCGCCCATCACCACGGGCTGGGTGATGTGGATGTGGAGGATATCGTCGTTGCTGGGGACATCGTACATGATATCGAGCATCAGACGTTCCAGCAGGCTGCGCAGCGCACGCGCGCCGGTGCCTTTCTTGATCGCTTGCCTCGCCAGCTCGTGCAGGGCGTCCAGCGAGAATTCCAGCTCGACGCCTTCCATAGCCATAAGTTTCGCGTACTGCTTGGTGAGGGCGTTCCTCGTATCCGTCAGGATGGAAACCAACTGGATCTCGGTCAGTTCCGCCAGCACGGTCACCATCGGCAGGCGGCCGATGAACTCAGGGATGAAGCCGAACCCCAGCAAATCCTCCGGCTCGACGTGCTGGAGGATTCCGTGCCGGTTAATGACATCGGCCTTGAGACGGTCGTCCGGGGCGCTGAATCCCATGACGTGCTTGCCCAGGCGGCGCTGAATCATGCGCTCCAGGCCGACAAACGCGCCGCCGCAGATGAAGAGGATGTCGCGGGTATCCACGCGGATGTATTCCTGCTGGGGATGCTTGCGGCCGCCCTGCGGCGGGACGCTGCAAATGGTCCCTTCCAGGATTTTCAGCAAGGCCTGTTGGACGCCTTCGCCTGAGACGTCGCGCGTGATGGAGACGTTCTCCGTCTTGCGTGCAATCTTGTCAATCTCGTCTATGTAAACGATTCCCCGCTGGGCACGTTTCACATCGTAATCAGAGTTCTGGAGCAGGCGCAGAATGATGTTCTCGACGTCCTCGCCCACGTAGCCAGCCTCGGTCAGCGTGGTAGCGTCGGCAATCGCGAACGGCACGTCCAGGACTTGCGCGAGCGTGCGGGCGAGCAGGGTCTTGCCGGAACCCGTCGGCCCGATCATGAGAATGTTGCTTTTCTCGATCTCGATTTCCGCGTGCGGGTCGGTCGAGACCGCCTCTTCCCCTTCTGGCGGCGGGGAGGGCGGCTCCTGGAGAATGCGCTTGTAATGGTTATGCACCGCGACGGCCAGCGTCTTCTTGGCGTGCTCCTGACCGACGCAGGCCAGGTCAAGCTGGCGCTTGATCTCGGCCGGCTTGGGGACTTTGGCGCACGGCTTCTGCCGCTTGGTCTGCGTGGCGAATTCCTTGTCGAGGACCTGCTTGCAGAGGACGACGCAGTTGTCGCAGATGTAAACGCCGGGGCCGGCAATGAGCTTCTTGACCTCGGCGTGAGACTTGCCGCAGAAACTGCAGAGCGTCAGATTGGTCGGGCGTGCCATGGCGGCTATTCTTTCTTATCCGCCAGGCTCGTCGCGCTCTCGACCAGGCCCGGAATCTCTTTGCGGGACTGCACAACTTCGTCCACCAGGCCGTAGGTCTTGGCTTCTTCAGGGCTCATGAAGTTGTCGCGGTCGGTGTCCTTCTCGACCTGTTCGATCGAACGACCGCTGTGCTTGGCAATAATGCTATTGAGGCGATGCTTGAGCTTGAGCATATAGCGCACCCGTATCTCCACGTCGCTGGCCGGGCCTTCCGCGCCGCCAAGCAATTGGTGGATCATGATGTTCGCGTTCGGCAGCGCGTAGCGTTTGCCCTTGGTGCCGCCGCACAGCAGCACGGCCCCCATGCTGGCCGCCTGGCCGATGCAATACGTGTTCACGTCGCAGGTCAGGAACTGCATGGTGTCGTAAATCGCCAGGCCGGCGGTGACGCTGCCACCCGGCGAATTGATGTAGAGATGGATGTCCTTCTTGGGATCGCTCATCTGCAGGAATAGCAGTTGCGCGATAATCAAGTTCGCCACCATGTCGTCCACGGGCGTGCCCAAAAACACGATCCGGTCCACCAGCAGACGCGAGTAGATGTCATAACCCCGCTCGCCCCGCCCGGTTTGTTCCACCACCATCGGCACCAAGAAATTGTTCATAAATACTTTAGATTCTAGCGCCGCAACCTAACGGAGCCGTGCACCGGGGTCAAGCATCGCACGAAACGCATGGTAACTGCTCAGGTAGTGGGGCGGGCGTCTCGCCTGCCGCACCGGGCGTCTCGCCTGCGTGGGGACCGAGGGCGAGACGCCCTCCTGACAGGCGAGAC
>CAIWJG010000681.1 GCA_903912925.1 uncultured Verrucomicrobia subdivision 3 bacterium
CGCTGGCAGCAGTTCTGTGCAGGTTACCCTCCAGACCAGGGGCCAATTCCTAGCGGCATTGGACATTCTTGTCCGCTTCGGGCTTGCCTGGTCCCATTACTCCCATTACTCTCATCACTCCCATTCCCGGTGTAGTGGTCTCGGAAAAACCTAAGATGCGAACTGGAAGGTTACTGTTACAAGAAATACATTGCCAAAAGCAGCGCAGCACTGAAACGGGAAACGTGATCAAAAGATGAGCCAGCCAACCAAAATATCTGTTCATGACGTCGGTATCCTCAAGGGGATGGACGCCACGGAGATCGCCGCCAACATCCGCCAAAAACGCCTTTCCGTAAAAGAAGTGGTCGAATGCGTGCGCCAAAGAGCCGAGCAGGCGAATCCCGTAATTAACGCCATTGTCGCCTCGAATTATGAAATGGGTGTGTCGGCTTACAATCCAAACGGCATCTTTGCCGGCGTGCCGACCTACATCAAAGATCTGGTGCATACGAAAGGATTCCCCACGCGCTCTGGCTGCGCGGGATTGCCGGCGACAATTGATAAGAAGAATGAAAAGGCGGTAGAGCACTTCGTGTCGGCCGGCTTCGTTGTGCTGGGAAAGAGCGCCACCTCTGAGTTTGGCTGGCTGCCCAGTTGTGAAACCCTCCTGCATGGCGACACGCTGAACCCGCTCAATACGGAATACTCGACCGGCGGCTCTTCCGGTGGGGCCGGCGCTTTGGTGGCTGCGGGGGTGGTTCCGATTGCTCATGCCATGGATGGGGGTGGTTCCATTCGCATACCGGCTTCGTGCTGTGGGCTGGTGGGACTGAAGGCGTCGCGGGGGAGGATGCTGGGCTCGGTGACGGCTGCGCTGCCGATTGATATCGTGGCCCATGGGGTGCTGACCCGCACGGTGCGCGACACGGCCAACTTCTTTGCCGGGATGGAGCAATACTATCGGGCGAAGAACTTGCCGGAGATTGGCACCGTGAGCGGGCCCGCAACCAGGAGACTGAAGATCGCGCTGCTGACGGAAAGCAGCGTGGGCCTGGAAGGCCATGAGGATGTTGTCCAGGCGGTGTTGAATGCCGGTAAGAAATGCGAGGCATTGGGACACCGCGTGGAACAGATTCACAACCCCTACCCGGACAGCATCCTTTTTGATTTCCTGGTCTATTACAGCATGCTGGCGTGGCTCACCACGAGGTTCGGGAAGTTGGCGATGACATGGAAATTCAATGGGCGCAAGGTGGAGCCGTTCACTCGCGAGCTGAGTGGTTACTTCTATAAATTCCTGCTGATGGCGCCCAGCGCGCTGCGGCGGTTGCGGAATGACCTGGTGGCAGCCTACCAGACACTGGTGAGCAAGTACGATGTGGTGCTGAGCCCTACGCTGGCGAATCCGACCCCCAGGCTGAAGTATTTCAGCCCCGAACTTGGCGTTATCTCGCTGGTGACACGGTTAAACAATAACGTGGGGTTCACGACGATTCAGAACGCCACCGGGGCGCCGGCCATCAGCCTGCCGATGGCCATTTGCAGCAACGGTTTGCCCATCGGACTGCAATTTGCAGCCGGACTGGGAGAGGAAAAGAAGTTGCTGGAGCTGGCTTTTGAATTGGAAGCCGTCGGCGCATTTAGCAAGGCTGGGCAATAATCAGACCAAAAACCCGTTCTTACTGGGGAGTCCGCAGCATACCCTACACCCAAAGCTGCCGAGGC
>CAIWJG010000682.1 GCA_903912925.1 uncultured Verrucomicrobia subdivision 3 bacterium
CGGGACGCCCCATGCGGCAGGCGAGACGCCTGCCCCACTACCCGACAGCCAGGTCGCCGGCGAGAACCTGCGGCAGAGCTTTGCGGGTCACCTCGGACGGCTCATTGAGCCGGTTATTGCCCCGCTCGGGTTTGATTGGAAGATCGGCATTGGCATCATCACCTCCTTTGCCGCTCGGGAGGTGTTCGTCAGCACCATGTCCACGGTCTATAATGTCGGCAAAAGCGAGGCCACTCCCTCCAGCGTGACCAGCCTGGCCCGGACCCTCCAAGGGCAGAAACGGCCCGATGGCACGCAGGTTTACACCCCGCTGACGGCTGTCACGCTCATGGTCTTTTACGTCTTCGCGTTGCAGTGCGTAAGCACCGTCGCGATTGTCCGGCGCGAAACCAATTCGTGGAAGTGGCCGTTGTTCCAGTGGTTGTACATGGGCGCGCTGGCTTGGGGGCTGGCTTTCCTGGTTCACCTGGGCGGGCACTTGCTCGGCTGGCAGTGAGGCGGGCAGGCAAGACCCTGTTCAGGTAAACGCAGAATTTGCGAAATAGTTCAAATTAGGGCTTGCATCCCCACGCCGACGGCCCCATATTAGCGCGAGCGTAGCGCTAGTGATAAGGGCGCTGCGGTCAGAAAAGATGCTTATCAACAAAACCTGGAAGACAGCTAAACTAAATAACGACTAATGAAATCAACCCTTCGGTACAGTGCCGCTACCTTGTTGGCGGGGGCATTGTTCGTTTCGAGCACAACGGTTCAAGCGCAGACGACCCTTGCGGATTTGTTGGCGGGCGGATCGATCACCAGTGGCAACCTGATCTTCGGCTCTTTCCAAAATGCGACTCAGACGGGCGACCTTACCGTCCCCTTCACCGACATTACGGTCTCCGCCGTTCAGTCGGGTGGCGATTACGGCATTCGTTTCCAAACCGCCCAATGGACTTTGACCGGAGAAAACATGAGCTACGACTTGGCCTTTGACTTCCATGTGACGACGGCTGATCAGACCCCCACCATGACGGGCAACACTCTCTCCATCACCGGTGGCACTGACGGGCCGGGTCATGCACAGATCGCGGAAACCGTCGTTGAACTCGGCAACAATTCGCTGGCGGGTGAACTCGTTTACCTCAACCAAACGGGAACTGGGAATAATCGTTTCGTTGATTCCTCGGCTTTCACTGGCGCTGCGCAGTCGGAGGTTGTGGTGCATAAGGATTTTGGCATGACCACGACCGGCGGCGATCCCCTCGCGCAGGTGTTCGTGAGCCATTTCGACCAGACCTTCACGGTCACTGAAGTCCCCGAACCGTCCACGTTGGCGTTGGGCCTGATGGGCGGCCTGGCCAGCCTGCTGGCGCTCCGCCGCCGGAGCTAATCATCTTTGCTGTCCCCGTCCGCCGTCACGGGCTACCGTGGCGGCGGCTCTATTTTCGGCGGTATTCTTGGGGGGCACTTATCAGTCTATCAGTAGTAGTTTAAATCCAACCCCAGGTCCGCAGGTCGGCACCGGGAAAAGTCATGGTTCCCTTCGCGAGTGTCTGCATTGGATTGCCAAATGGGTTCAGCCACGCGTTTATTTGGCCATGCAAACGCTGGAACAGATTGAGGAAGAGGTGAGGCAGTTGCCTGCGGCGGAACAAAAGGCGTTGCTGGCCAACTCGTGGGTTTCGTCGTCGTCGGCAATGGTTCGGAAAGCGATGGCGCGTCAAGCTCCCTTGACTCGATTCTTTGCCGAATGGGACGCGAATCGCTCCGTGACCGAGCAAGAGCAAGTGTCAGTTCTTACTATTGACACAAAGTCACTGGTGCGGCTTTGCATGTACAAGTAAACGGGCGCCGTGCGCCAAGAATAGCTGTTACCCGGGAGGGGGCTTCGTTGTGCCAAAAGGAGTGATACCCAGTGGCCTTTGTCTTGGTTAACTGTTCTTTGCTCCAGCATCCTACTCTAGCTGTCAATCCCCCGTGCACTCCGCCACCGGGGAAGGATCCCGCCGAGTCGTAATGGACCTCGTGGTGTAAATTAGGCAAAGATAGTACTTGCACCAGAGGGGCTGGAGAGGTATATTCACCCGCGGAAACCGGCAATGACCGTGTCATTAAAGCGATCATGAATTCGCAGCAGACATTACGGCAGCGGGGCTTCACACTCCTCGAACTCCTGACTGTTATTGCTACGATCGCGATACTGGCCTCACTTCTCTTCCCGGTCTTAGGGAAGGCTAAGACGAAGGCTCAGCGCACGTCCTGTCTCTCCAACCTCCGGCAACTGAGCGTCGCTTGGATGCTGTACGCGGATGACAATCATGGCTTTTTGCCGGAATCCTACCCGCTCAACAACCCTGAGGTCTGGGTTCAGGGCGACATGACGAAGGCTGACGAGGCGGGCAATGCGGACTTGATCCGGGCCGGCAAGCTCTTCGTTTACAACACCAGCCTCGGTATTTACCACTGCCCGGCCGACCAAGGCGTCACGATTGACGCGAAGGTGGTCCCAACGGTGCGCAGTTACTCGATGAACTGCTTCATGGGCGGGCGTGATCCAAGTATCGGGGTGATTCCTGTTACCGCGCGGGACTTCGTCCCGTTCTATGCGAAGGATTCCGAAATCGCGGAGCCAAGCCAATTGTGGGTGATGCTGGATGAAGACGAGCGCAGCATCAACGATGGTTTCTTCTTGAGCGACCCCACCGGTCAGGTTTGGATGGACTTACCGGCGATGTCCAGCCACCGCCACGACTGGAGCTTCACCCTTAACTTCGGTGACGGCCACTCATCCGTCTGGCGGTTCGCCGACCAGCGCTCTTTCCAAGTCAAGCTGGCTCGGACTGAGCAACCCGGCAACACTGACCTGGCACGCCTGGCGGCCGCGACCGTGGCGCGGAAGTGACCTGCGGCGCGGAGGGGCGGAGGGGAGGCGCGGAGATCCGAGATCCGAACGTGAAACGTGAAACGTGAAACGTGAAGGAAAGGCGGATGACAGGGCACGCTCCCCAGCTCCCCAGCTCACGTTTCACGTTTCACGTTGCTCCAGCGCGCCGGGGCGGCAGCGCGACCCGTCGGCTAACGTTCGCCCTTCGGTTTTCGGATTTCGGCCCTCCTTCGGATTTCGGATTTCGGATCTTCCCTCGCACCACTGCCGCCTCGTGTCGGAACTACCGGATCTGCGGGAACATTACCACGCGATAACACTGCTGCGCGTTCGTGCAAACGTTGTCGGAGGCCGTGGCGACGCTGCCGGTTGCGGTGAACAGATTGCCGAGGTAGGTCCAGTTGGTGGTGAGCAGCCCTGACTTGCGTTGCAGCCGATACGGTTGGCCCGCGATCGTGCTCCAGGAGAGGGTGAGCGTGCAATTCGACTTTACCGTCGAGAGGAACGCTGGCGGGTAAACCACCGTTAAACGCGCCCCGGCGCTGGCGACTGAACCGAGTGCATTGCTCACGACCACGGAATAATTGGTCCCGGCATCGGCCAAGGATACGTTAGCGAGGGTCAGGCTGCGATCGGTGGCGCCGGAGAGCTTGGCGCCATCCACCAGGTTGGTGCCGTTCTTCTGCCATTGGTATGAGAACGGCCGGGCACCGGAGACCGCCACGCTCAGCATCACATTGGCCCCGCCGAGCACCACCTGGCTGGCGGGTTGACCGGTGACCTGGGGCGCGCATTGCACGCCGAGCTCGAAGAGCGTGCCGTGGCCGACCACGCAAGGGCCGCCGCTGGTGGTCGTGCCATACAAATTGCCAGCCGCGTCCTCGACGAGGGGAGCTGCCGGGGACGCACCGTCATCGCAACCATCAAAATATACCAGCGTGGCGAACGAATTGCCGTCCGGGGCAAGTCTGAATACCGTGCCAAAATAACTCACCGGGTCAAAATAAGTGGTGCCATAGAGATTCCCATCCGTGCTCTGCATGAGTCCGGCGTAGGGGTACCAACCGTCCCTGAGAACTACGTCACCAAAAGTATGCAGAGTGGTCAGCGCACCACTCGGGGTGATCTTGAAAACCGTGCCGTAGAGTTCTACGGGGTTAAGCCGGCGGTGCCTGGCGACGCCATAGAAGCTGCAGTCCGTGCCGCACACCAGCCTGCCGACCGGCTCGTAGCCGTCGATCAGGCCGGTGAATGAGTACAGGAGCGTGAAACCGCCGGCGGGGCTGATCTTGAATACCGTGCCCTTGCCGTTGGCGCCGCCTAGCGAGGTCAAGCCATAGAAACTGCCATCACAGCCCAGCGTCACCCCGCCGGCCGGGGTCGCGCCATCCGCGCCGTTGAACGAGTGAAGATTGGTCAACGCCCCGCTCGGAGTAGTGCGGAAGACCGTGCCAAGGTTGGATACGCCGCCGACCGTGGTCGTGCCGTAGAAGTTACCGTCGGGGCCCGGGAGCAGTTCACCGGAAGGCCCCGCGCCTGCGGGCTGCCCGGCAAACGAGTAGAGTGTGCTCAGCGTTCCATCGACCGTCATCGCAAACACTGTCCCGGCTCCATAGGCGCCTCCTGCGGCGGTCGTGCCGTAGAGCTTGCCATCCGTGCCTTGCACGGGGGCGGCGGTTGGGTGCGCCCCGTTCGTCTGCATGAACGTGGCAAGGACCGCGTACGCGCCGTTGGTGGTCATGCTGAAGACCGTGCCCCAGGAAGCGCCACCACCGGAGTAGGTCGTGCCATACATCACCCCGTTCGTGCCGAAGGCGAGCCCGTTCGGCGTCTGCCCATCGCTACCGCCCGTGAACCAATGCCGCGTGGTCAGGCTCGTGCACGGCGCGCTCACGGGCACGACGGTCAAGGAGGCGCTCGCATTGGTGGATCCCCGCGCATTGCTGACGCTCACCGTATAGGTGCCATTGTTTCCTTCATAGGCATGGTTGATGACCAACGTGTCACTAGCCTGGCCGGTAATGTCGCAGGAATCGGCCAGCGGCACCCCATTCTTTTGCCACAGATACGATAGCGGCTTATCCCCTACCGCGGCGACGCTAAAGGAGACGGTCGCACACGGGGCAAACGTTTGGCTGGTTGGCACCATCAGGAGCAGGGGGGCGATGGAGGTCACCTGGAGGAGCGCCGCAGCGCTGTGGTTGGTGCCGGCCGGGTTGCTGACGAGCACGGAGTAAGTTCCCGCATCGTTAGTGGTGACGCCGGACAGGCGAAGCACGCGCGAAGTCGACCCGGAGAGGTTGCCGCCATCCGTCACATTAGTCCCATTCTTCTCCCATTGGTAGAAGAAGGGGCTCGCGCCGGAGACCGCCACGCTGAGCATCACATCATCGCCGACGTAAACCGACTGGCCGGCGGGCTGCGCGGTGAACTGGGGCGGACCGGCGAAGCTCAGGCGGAAGACGACACCCGCATCGTCCGCACCGCCATTTTGAGTGGTCCCAAGCAAACTCCCATCCTCGTCTTCGATCAAGGCGGCCTGGGGATTCGCCCCGGCGTAGCCGTCGAACGCCACCAGGGTTTTCAGTGTGCCGTCTGGCGTCATCCGGAACACCGTGCCATCTCCGTAAGCACCCTCGTATGCAGTCGTGCCGTAGAAATTACCATCGCTGCCTTGGAGCAGCGCCGCCGCGGGATAGCTGCCATCGGTGCCGCCCGCAAACGAATAGAGATTAGTCAGCAGGCCGTCCGGGGACATTCGGAATACCGCGCCATGGTTGTAAGCGCCGCCACTGGTGGTCGTGCCATAGAAGTCTCCGCCGGCATCTTGCACCAATCCCGCCAAAGGAAGGGCTCCATTCGCGTTGTCAAAGAACGCCAGCGTGGTCAGGGTGCCGCTGGTGCTTATGCGGAAGACAGTGCCATATCCGGCAGCGCCGCCTTTATACGTCGTGCCGTAGTAGTTGCCGTCGCTGCCGCGGAGCAGCCCTGCGGCGACATGGCCACCGTCCTGACCATTGCTGAAAGAATGCAGAGTCGTCAGAGCGCCATTCGTGGTGATGCGGAAAGCGGTGCCGCGACCCGAGGCTCCGCCCTGGTAGCACGTCCCGTAGAAAACGCCGTTCCAGTCCAGCGCCAGACCGGCCAGCGGCAGATCACCAATGGAAACATTGAACGCCAGCAGGTTCGTCAAGACCCCGCTCGGAGTCATCCGGAAGACCGTGCCGTTGTCATACGCGCCGCCTTCATAGGTGGTGCCGTAATAGTTGCCATCGTAACCCTGTGCCAGCGGGGCAAAGGGAGTCGCGCCATCGTCGCCGCCGCTAAAGGAGTAAAGGCCTGTCACCGCGCCGGCGGCGGTCAGTTGGAAGACCGTGCCAGCCTGGTTCGTGCCCCCATTTTGAGTCGTGCCATAGAAGCTGCCGTTAGCGGCTTGCACCAGGCTATTGGGGTTGGCGCCATCGTTGCCGCCCGTGAAAGCATACACCGTGGCGAGAGTCGTATTCGGCGCGGCGATGGAGGTGACGGTGAGCACCGCCCCGGAACTGGTGGCGAGGCCATACGCATTCCCCACCACCACGGAATAGGTTCCCGCGTCGGCCGCCGTGGCGCTGCGGATGGTGAGGCTGCTGGTAGCCGCGCCGGAGACATTCCTCCCATCCGTCACATCACTCCCATTTCGCATCCACAGATAGTACAGCGGCTCTACCCCGACGGCGGTGACCGTGAACGTCACCGCCTGGCCCTGGAGCACGGTCTGGCTGGCCGGGTGCATAGTGATCACCGGGCGCCACGGCAACACCGCCAAATATGCATTGGCGCTGGCGACCGAACCGGCCGCGTTGCTGACGATGACCGAGTAAGCCCCGTCATCGGCGGGCATGGCGTCGCTGAGGACCAGCGTGCTGGTGGCCGAGCCGGAAACGTTAGTGCCGTCCGTCAGGTTGGTGACGGATTGGCCGTTGTCGAACCGCCACTGGTAAGAGCAGGAAGCGCGGTTCGATACTCCCACCGTGAAGCTGGCGGTCGCGCCCTGAAACACCGTCTGGTTGGTCGGCTGCGTGGCGATGACCGGCGGGGCGACGACGTCCAGGCGGACCTGGCGGCTCTGGCCTGGCCGGTCGTTCAGGTTGGTGGCGCTCGCGTTGGTGAACCAGAGCAGGGCGCTGTAGCTGCCGAGGGGCAGACTGCTGGCGGCTGCGGTCAGCGTGGCCGTGACGGTGACTGCCGGGCCGCCATTGGTGCAGCAGTTCTCATTTTGGCTGGTCTGGGAGGTTTGGTGTCCACCCTTTAGGGTGTCCGAGGCCACCGGGGACCATCCGCCATCCGTCCCATTCGTCCCATTCGTCCCATTCGTCCCATAATGAGAATTGCTGGACACTGCCGGGCCGCCATTGGTGAGCGTGCCCTTGACGGGTGAGGCGTTCAGCCAGGAGGCGGTGTGGGTCAGCGTCCAGGCTAACACGGCATTGCTGTCGTTGGTCAGCCGGTAGGCATACGCCGCGGGCCGGAAGGGGCCGCCCAACGGCCCAGAGAACGTCAACGGCGCGGCGGGGGTGATGCGTAACGCCGCGGGCGGCGCCAGGAGCGCGGAGATGAGGTTGCTGCCGGTGGGCGTGCCCCAGCCGGTACACAGATCATAGCCAGGGCGGGCAAAGAAGGTGTTGGGGTTGCAGCAGCCATTGGTGTTGTTGCCCAGGGTGATGTCGTGGAAAGCGGCGCTGTAACCAGAAGACTTGCCGATGGCGTAGAGGGCCGGGTTGACGAAGCCCAGGCTCGGCTTGCCGCTGGCGGCGGCTTGCTGGTTGACCAGGGCGGCGAAGCCCGCCCACAAGGGCGTGGCGGCACTCGTGCCCCCCAGCACGCCATGCTCGCCGTTGTTGACCACCACCCAGATGCCGTCAGCCACGCAGGCTACATCCGGGAAGTTCCTCAGAGTCGGTGAGCCTCCGTTGCTGGTCATATCAACGCCCTGCTGCCAGGGCGGGATTGCATAGTTCATGCTGAACCCGCCCGCACTGGCGACCGTCATGCCACCGGGTTGAAGGCCCACGTTCCAGACGGTTTCCGATACCCAGGCTCCGCCGGGCTGGCTGGTGCTCAAGATTGTCCCTCCGACAATCGTGATATTCGTGCTCTCGATCGGGGGATCCGGCGGACACGAGGCGCAATAAGATCCGTAATCTCCGGACGCCTGGAAGTAGGACTGACCCTGCGCGGCGAATTGCTTGAAGACCTGGTCCTGACCGGCAGTGGGGAAGCCGGGCCACGACCAGGAGGAACTGAGTTGCCAGGCCGCCGGTTGACCCAGACTATTTGTGTCGGTAGCCATCCGGTTGAGGACCTCCAAGGGCCCGTTGCTCGGGTCTGCTTCATAGACGATTACCTTCGCCAGTCCCGGAGCCATCGCTATCGCCATCTCGATGTCCAACGCCACTTCAAGGTTATTAGGGCCGGGGTCGCCAGTGAAATCGCCCACCAGCACATTCGTGATGGTCACGCTGGGCAGCCCGGCCAGCGTTTGATACCTGAGCACATCCCCGCTGTAATAGCCGTCGAACTGCAGCAACCCCACCGCTTGCCCGGCGCCATCCAGCGAGACTCCCGGGGCATAGGCAGCCCGGAAATCCCGGCCGATGAGATACCCTCGCGGACCGGACCCGGCCACCGAAGGCTGCGCCGCAGACGCCGGGCAGCAGTTCTCATTTTGGCTGGTCTGGGAGGTTTGGTGTCCACCCTTTAGGGTGTCCGAGGCCACCGGGGACCATCCGCCATTCGTCCCATTCGTCCCATAATGAGAATTGCTGGACGCCGGAGCCGGGTCCTTGCGAAACGAGAGGCTTGCCCGGGTCGCTGGACGTGGCGCCCCGAAGTCATTCAGGCCGCTCACTAAAAGTATAGGTACCGCCAAATCGAGTGACGGCTCAACATCCGGGGCATAGAACTTCCGCGCCTCCGTGGGGTGTTGATAGACGTGCAGGTTGACATGGAAAGCCCTCTCGATGTCAGCCGCTGCCCCGCTCACGTCCACGAGGGTACGGTTCGGATGCAGGCCCTTCACCTGCAGGCCATTGGCTCGGGCAAACGCCAGCACCGCCTCATAATCCTGCCGCGTCGGCCCAAACCGCTCTGCGAATTGGCCCGGCGTCAGGTACTGGTGGTAAGCCGGGCTGGTCGGGTCATAGAGTTGCTCGAGCAGGCTGTCCAGCGCTTCGCCGTTACGCAACGGCAGCACGATCACCAGGTGCAACCGGTTCGTGCCGGGCAAGCGGCCCAGCGCGCGCAGGTGACCCACGGTCGCCGGCACGCTGCCGTGGAGGTTCTGCCTTTCCGCTGCCGCCGATCGGGCGCTGCCCGCGAGCAGCGCAACCGCGCAGACCAGGACCGCCGCCGGCGCGGAGATCCGAAGCCCGAAACCCGAAATCCGAAGGACCGTTCCCCGTTCGGATTTCGGTTTTCCTATCGGGATGCCCCGTTCACTGGTGTGGCTCTTCATGGCTTTCATACATTTCCGATTGCCTCGAACGAACCAGAAGCCGCGCGCTGGAGCAAGGAATTTGCGCACTCTGAAACGTGAAACGTGAGGCGTGAAACGTGAGGCGTGAAACGTGAAACGTGAAACGTGAAGGAAAGGCGAATGACAGGGCACGCTCCCCAGCTCACAGCTCACGTTTCACGTTTCACGTTTCACGTTTCACCTTGCTCCATCGCGCCGGCAGCGCAACCCCTCGGCTACCGTTCGCCCTTCGGATTTCGGATTTCGGCCTTCGGATTTCCCCGCCGTGCCCCCCCCCTGCCCGTGCCTACGTCGCGCTTCCCAGCACCGGATAATCCGTATAGCCCTCGGGGCCTGAGCCGTAGAACGTCTCGGGCACGGGCGGGTTGAGCGGCGCGTTCAGGGCGAATCGCCGCGGCAGGTCGGAGTTGGCAATGAAGAGTTTCCCGAATGCAACCGCATCCGCTTCGCCGGCCGCCAATAACTGCTCGGCGGTTTCACGGGTGTGCGCTTCATTCGCGACGTAGGTTCCGCCGAAGATGGTTTTGAGTTGTGGCCCGAGGCGATCCGGTCCGACAGACTCGCGCACGCAGAGAAAGGCGATGCGGCGTCTGCCCAGCTCCCTCGCGACGTAGCCGAAGGTGGCCGCAGGGTTTGAATCTCCCATATCATGGGCGTCGCCACGCGGCGCCAGGTGCATCGCCACGCGACCCGGGCCCCAGACGGCAATGGCGGCGTCGGCGACCTCCAGCATCAGACGGGCCCGATTCTCAATGGCGCCACCGTATTGATCGGTCCGGTCATTGGTGCTGTCCTGCAGGAACTGGTCCAGGAGGTAGCCGTTGGCGCCGTGGATTTCCACGCCATCAAAGCCGGCGGCCTGCGCGTTCTGCGCGCCTTTACGGTAGGCGGCGACGATGCCGGGAATCTCGCTGGTCTCCAGGGCGCGCGGGGTGACGAAGGGGGTCTCTGGGCGGAGCAGGCTGACGTGGCCGTGAGCAGCAATGGCGCTCGGGGCAACGGGCAGCGCGCCGCCGAGGTAGCTGGGGTGGGAGATGCGGCCGACTTGCCAGAGCTGGAGGAATAGTATTCCACCCGCCGCGTGCACGGCATCGGTGATAGTTTTCCATCCCTGGACTTGCTCGGGGGACCAGATGCCGGGCGTGTTCGGATAGCCCACACCCATCGGGTCCACCGCGGTGGCCTCGCTGAGGATCAAGCCGGCGGAGGCGCGCTGGACATAGTAGTCGCGCATGAGGGCGTTGGGGATACGGCCGGCGTTGGCGCGGCAACGCGTCAGCGGCGCCATGAAGACGCGGTTGGCGAGCTGCAAGTCGCCGATGCGGATCGGTTGGAGAATTCGGAGTTGTTCGGTCATGTAGGTTTGAGTTTGTGCGGTTTGCCTTGAGAATCAAGCCTAGGATTATTCGCTTACTCCCGAGGCAGGCACTGGCGCACGGCGCGGATCAACTCGCCGGCCGGGCTGGGCTGATGGAGGAAGTGGTTCCCGTGTTGGCGCATGAATTCGGGGTCTCCGCTGACCACCTCCGCGCGGTAGCCGCTCACGAAGATGACCTTCAGATCCGAATGGCGCGTAGATAAGGCGTAAAACGCTCGGCGGTAGTCACTTGCAGATAGGCCTCGAGTTTCAGCGCTGGGGCAGCCTTCCCCGGCCCAGCGCCTCATGCCCGGTTTGGAACCGCTCCGTCCCTTTCGGCGTCCCAGACTCGCAACATGCTATCCCCACGACGCTGGCA
>CAIWJG010000683.1 GCA_903912925.1 uncultured Verrucomicrobia subdivision 3 bacterium
AGGGCACCCGGCCTACATCCCCCGCAAAACCGCCCGCTTGTAGGCCGGGTGCCCTCACCCGGCGTCCCCATCTCGTCCATAATGAGAATTGCTGGCAAACCAGAGTCTGGGCCGTCATGCCAGCAGCCATTGACGAGCAAACTATGGTTTTAAGGTCGCCGCTGACTCCTGCCTTCCGGCGTTAGCGCCACACACCCGGGCGGGCGCGGCGGCCGCGAAACCAGATGCCGGGGGGCTCGCCCTCGGGCATACCAAACGTCGCCTCCAACTCCGCCATGCCTTGTCCGGGCTGGACCCAACAACCGCCAAAGCCGGGCTTGGGCGGCGCCCCCACCATGAACACGCTCCCCGGCCAGTCCAGGACCGTCCCCCGCCAAATCCCCATGCAGGGGCCGGCTCGCGCCGGGCCGACAATGATCTGTAACTTCGCGTCGGCCGCCAGCTTGGGAAACCACAAACCCATCGCGCGTGGATCGTTGGGCGGGCCGTAGCAGCACTCCAGCCGCGCAGCCAGCGGCAGGTCCCCAAACCACACGGCCACCGCGTCGGGCGGAGTGGGGCCAGAAAGTAACAGCGTCGAAAGTCGGCTCATGCGCCCCAAGTTTACCCTACTGCCCAGCCGCTGCCTAGCCTGTGCGGGACTCTTTTCACCCGCGCAGCGTCAATTGCCAGCGGGCGCGAAAAGCAAATGCTTATCAGTAATTTTCCAATTGACGCTCTCGGCCCGGTGTGGCAGAATAAGACTACCAGCTATGAATGAGAACGAAAGGCAATGCTCCTTCGCCCTCCGAAACCGTCAAAAGCCGGCGGCACCGCCAGAAACCGCATTAACTATGAACCATTCCTCCCTCACCAAACTAACGTTTGTCCGCTATACCGCCGCCATGCTTCTCGGTGGCCTGATGCTTCTCAACCCCGCAACCAGCCAGGCATCCGTGCTGTACTCGTGCCCCGGAACTGGCACTGGAGGCGACTTTAACGATCGCGGTTTCTATATGCCCAGCTATCCTGGGATAACGCTGGATTCCGTGACCTTGAAGCTGGTCGGGTACGTGGCCGGAACTTACCAGGTTTCGCTGACCGTCCGAAGCAACGCCTTTAGCGGCCCGGTTTTAGGCACGTCCACGGTTACGGTTGCTCTGAACGCCGTTTCTGGTGCCCAAGTGAGTACGACGTTCCCGTTTGCCTCGGTGCCGATGCCAAAGGGGGGGGTGGTATGCTTCATCCTCACGGTGGTATCGGGGCCGTACAGCCTGATTTACTACGATGTGGGAGGCGGTTGCCTCGGGGTAATCGAGACCACGGACACGACGCCGCCGTTGAGCACATTCCGCGGGTACGGCGTGAATCTGACGCTGACGGGCGCGCTTGGGACGATCACCCCGGGATGGTCCATTCAGGCGGCTATCAACGCGGCGGTGCCGGGGGAGACCGTTTTCGTGGGGCCTGGAACCTATCACGAGAACCTCAACCTGCGGAGCGGGATCAGCGTGCTGGGGGCGGGATTCAGTTCAACATTCCTGCAAGGCACGGGCGATGTCCGCGTGGTGAACTCGATGGGCGTCACTAACGCGCGTTTCGCTGGCTTCCAAATCACCGGGTGCGGGACGAGTATCGTTTCCGCGGGCGTTTTGATCTTCGGCGGCAATCTGTTGTTGGACGACAACCGGATCGTGGGCAACACGAACGGCGTTTGGATCGGTCCAGGCAGCAGCCCGATTATTCGCAACAACCTCATCGAACGCAACGGCAACCCTCCGTTAAGCGGCGAAAGCGCGGGAATTGTTTGTCAGAACTCCACGCCGCTGATTACCGGCAATCTCATCGTGAATGGTCTGAATGAGGGCATTCGCTGTGAAACCTACAGCGGACCTCTGACTGGGGCGCAGATCATCAATAACACCATCGTGGGGCACCCCAATTATGGCATCGCCTGCTGGTTTGGCGCGACGCCCATCATCAAGAACAACATCATTGCTACCGATGGCTCCGGCATCATCGGCGGCGCAGGCACCGGCTCGGTCAGTTCCTTCAATGACCTCTGGGCCAACAGCGTGGCTGATTACGGCGGCACGGCCGGCCCAGGCCCGGGCGATCTCGCGCTCGATCCGCTTTTCGACAGCACTTCGCCCAGCCGTTTCGCACTGGCGCTCGGGTCGCCCTGCATCCATGCCGGCGATCCCAACCCGCTCTATAACAACCCGGACGGCACGCGCAACACCATGGGGGCGTACGGCGGTCCCAGCGCCCTGACCCCCGGTCTGATCACCAGCCTCACGTCCGGTTTCCTCTTCAACAGCATTGGCAGCATCCCCGCTTCTTCAATCTCGACCACGGTGCCGCGGGCCGGTTTAGCGAATGTTGATGGCGCCACCGCCAGCGCTCTGCAGATTCCCGCCTGGGAGGACGCTCCGTTTGGGGGCCTGGTCCAGCTCCACGGCCTGTTCGGCTCGAGCGACATCGGGGTCCAGTATTACCAAATCCTTGGTGCCAAGTGGAATGCGGACACCCCGCCGGCTCCAGCCGATTTCGTGCCGGTTCTGAATCCCCTCAGCAAAATCAAGTACACGATCGGCACCAATGGCATGGTAGTGGCCTCGCTGGTGAACGTTGGTCCGGACGCCAACGGCCTGTATCTGCGCACGGATCGCCCTGATTCGGGCTATTGGACTTCGCCGGATTTGAAATTGCTGTTGAACACGTTGGCGCTGCAGAATTCGCGTTACGATTTTATCTGCCGAGCCTACACCAACGACACCCTTGCATCCCAGCTCACCCTCAGCTCCAATTCCTTGAGCCGGGTCACGCTCTGGATCGATAACAACGGCGTGGTCGTCAACCTGGCCCACGTGCTGGACCAGTACACCAACATCATCTCCGAGTGCGGCATCATCCCGCTGGCCACCTCCCGGCAAAACCTCCAATTCGAGTTCACGGCCTACCACCCGAGTGGGTTCCTCCACAGTTTTTCTATCGGTTCTTACTATGGCCGCAATCACTTCGGTGGCACCATCGCCGCGGATCAATACACCGGCAGGCACGACGGTTCCGGGCCGATCTGGGGGGGAGTCGGGCCGGGAACTGTTTTCTCCAATTCGCTGCCGGCCCAGGTTGCCGGCAGCCTGGCCGACTGGCAGACCTGCGCTTACCAATTTCACCTGCTCGCGGTGGCCCGCACCACCGACGGAGTTAACCGCATTTATTGGAACTCCTTTGACGACCATTACTACCTCAACGTCGGCGCGCCGATCGGCGGCAGTTGCCAGGGCGATATCAATGGCGATGGCCGCGTAGATGGGGCGGACTTGGCCATCTTTGCGCAGCGGTTTGGCACCAACTGCGTGTCGTCCAAGCCGTAGCGCGCGGTAGAAGCGATCCCCGGATTAACTCCCGATTGATAAACGGAGCACCCTTATGAAATCCTATTTCTCCCTCTGCGCGGCGGCCGTCGCCGCCGGGGCCTTCAGCCTACAGTCCGCGTCCGCGGTGGTGAATATCTATGGCGAGACCGCCGCCGCTGGCTCGAACATCATCACCGTCAACATCTACGCGGACCTCGCCACCAATACCCTCGTGAGTTTTGGCGTCCGGTTGCTGTACAACCCGAACAACCTGCGCGTCATCGCTGCCGCGAAAGACCCTGCCGTTTGGTACTTGTCCGATGGGCGAACGCGATATCCGTACACTGATCCTGATACCTCCACGCCCGGCGAAGTGCTCATCCTGGGGGCAAAATTCGATGGCCTCAATCCCCGCCAAGGCGTGACCGGCCAGCATGTCCGCCTGGGCAACGTGACCTTCAGCCGCCTCAGCCCGGCACTGCCTCAATTCACGCTGGCGCTTGGGCGCCCGACCGCTTTTGACAACTTCGTCACGGCCAGCGGCAGCGGGTTGGATACTGCGGCGGATGGAATCGCCATTGGCAATGTTTCCACCTTGCAGATGCTTGGCGTTACACGCGGTCCCGGTGGTTTTTACGTACAATGGCAAGGCGGCAGCCAGGCGACACAGTACCTGCAACGGCGCTTCTCGGCGGGCCCCGAGGGCCAATGGGTCGATATCTTTACCAATCCACCTCCGACGGCCACCACGGTCACCTACACCAATCCGATCGGCACCAACGGCACGTCGTTTTACCGCGTCCGGGCTCAGCCCTGACTGAGAAGAAATTGCTTGCCGACCGCCTGACGGGGGCATAAGGTCATCGGCGCTTATCTATAAGCGCTAACCATGACTTATTCCAAGATCGTACGAACTCTAGTTTGCGGAGCCGTGCTGCTGACCGCGATCACCGCCACCGCCCAGATACTGGGGCCAGCCTTTACCAACAGCTACAGCGTCCGCGATCTCGGGGTTGCCGGCGATGTGCCGCCACCCTAGGGCGCTCTGCACTTCAAGACGAACGGCTCGGTCACGCTGCTGATGGGGGGAAACGCCACGGATCCGACGGCCAAGATCTATCAGATCCAAGTCACTCGCGACGCCCAGAACCACATCGCAGGTTTCGCTGCGGTTTCCACTTATTTCGCGGATGCTCCAGGCATACCGCCCGAACTACCGCTGGATGTGGCAGGCGGGATTGATGGTGGGCTGGATTACGGTCCCGGCGGGGTGCTGTTCTACAGTGAAGGCCAACGGCTCGGCTTTCGCCAAGGACAGTGTGCTGGTTACCAGCCAATTGGATGAGCGCGTCGTGGTTTACGAACTGGATGCCAACGGAGATCCCATTGCTGCGACCCTCCGCGAGCTGCTCGCGAACTTCTGGGTGAAAGCTGCCACCGTGGATCCACTCACCGGCGATATCCTGCTGACCGGCGCCGACGCGTTTTTTCCGCGCGTCCTGGTGATTAGCCGCCTGAGCGCGGCTCAAACCCAGGTGCATATCAGTTCTCCCACTGAAGGCGCAATCTTCACCGCTCCTGTCACAGCAATTCTCATTATGGGACGAATGGGACGAATGGGACGAATGGGACGAATGGCGGATGGTCCCATCCGGCCTCGGACACCCTAAAGGGTGGACACCATACCTCCCAGACCAGCCAAAATGAGAACTGCTGCTCCTGTCACCCTTCCGATCAATGCCGAAGCCACTCAACCCGGCGGAGCCATCGCGCGGGTGGATTTTTATGTTGGGTCAACCCCGGCGGGATCATCCGCACAGGCGCCCTTCAGTACGCAGTCCGACAGTCTGGTCGAGGGTTCATACACGCTCACCGCAGCAATTCTCATTATGGGACGAATGGGACGAATGGGACGGATGGCGGATGGTCCCCTGTGGCCTCGGACACCCTAAAGGGTGGACACCAAACCTCCCAGACCAGCCAAAATGAGAACTGCTGCGCTCACCGCGGTGGCAATTGACGGCAGTGGCAACGCCACCACGTCCGCGCCCGTTCATATCTCCGTCGTCAACTACGCCCCACAAGTCACACTGGCTTATCCTACCAATAACATGGTGTTCGGGCCGTGCTCGGACCTGACATTGATTGCCAACGTGCAGCCGGGCAACAGCGAGATCGCGACGGTCGAATTCTTTCGCGGCACCAACAGTTTAAGCGTGAGTCATCGGCCTTGGAATGTTGCGCCCTACTTCTGGACCGACCAGGATCTCGACGAGGGAACAGGGACGTATTCGGTGCGCGTCACCGATCAAAATGGTCTTACGGGAGTGGCCGTCGTGACGAACATCGTCGTGCAACCACTGCCCCTGCACAAACTGGTGATTCACCATTACCAGGCGAACCAACTGCGCTTCTGCTTCAAAGGCATCGCGAGCTCCAATTATGTGTGGCAAACCAAGTCAAACCTGCTCACGTCCCAATGGTCGCCGTGGCTGACCAATGCCGCCCTTCCCGGGCGATTACAGGTGACCCTCCCATTCAACAGCGGCAGCCTGCGCGGCTTTTATCGGACCCAACGGGCGAATTGATTTTGCCCGCGCAGCGCCAAAAGCAACTCCCCAGCAACACCGGCTCACCAAAGGCAATGTGCTGACCAACTCGCGTAAAGGGTGGTGCCGGAGGCGGGGGCGGTGCGAGCCGAGGAAAGTGGCTTTAGCCTGGGAGTTGCGGTCGCAGACGACGCTGCCGCTGGCCTGGATTGCGGAGCGGCTGAAACTGGGCACCCGAGGTCATCTGGCGTGGTTGCTGCAGCAACGGGGCAAGAGCCGGCCCGCCGCCCCCGCCAACCAACGACTGCCAAGAATATGACCATCTCACAATCGGGGAACATCGAGAATAGCCCAGCTCTTTCTTCGCGTCTTCGCGCCTTTGTTGTTCACATCCAATTAAATGGAATGAAGACCGAGACGTAAGCGGGGCCGGCCAGAGGATGGAACTGGAGTTGTTTGCCTCCGTTTTTAGGGCAGCCAGTAATCAGGGCTCCTGCAACTTGAAGAAGCGCAGGGCGTTCTCGCGCAGGATCTTGGCCGCCAGCCGTTGGGCGTCGGCGAGCCCGAAGTAGCCCGCGCTGACCTTCTCGTCGAGAACCTCACCAATCAACTGCCGTGCCAGCTTGAGCGTGCCGTAGGTTTCCTCCCCGTGCCAGTTGTCGCCCCCGATCATCAGGCGGGATTCGTCCGGCAGCATCTCGATGGCCTCGTGCAGCGCCAGCTTGAAATGCGACGGGCTGAGCAGCAGCGACCAGGTCAGGTCCAGCCAGATGTTCCGATACACGAAGGCCATCCCCAGCAGATCACGGCTCCACGGATACGCCAGGTGCATCAGGAGGAACCGCGTGCACGGATGCCGCTCGATCAGACCGGCAGCCTTGAGCGGATGCGAGCCGCGGATGATCGCCGTGCCGAGGTGCATCTGCACCGGCACATCGCGCAAGCCCGCCAGCGCACACAGTCGGTCCACCACGAAATCGCTGAACGCCTTCCGCTCGGCGACCGTGGGCCATTGTTGGCCCCATGCCTGGCGCGCCATCTTCTCGTCCGGTTCGTCGAACGCCACATCGCGGTCGTAGGCCAGGGCGTTCTTCAATGCCACCTGGTTGCGCGAAGCAAGCCCGTCCACCAGTTTCGCCAGGGCCTCGAGGTAGTCGTCGAAGGAGACCGGCTTGAGGCCGAGCCGCGCCAGGAGCGTATGCGCCCGGTTGCCGTTGTGGTCGCGTGACTCAGGGTGCCAGCCGCAGGCCAGCGAGTTAATGCGCAACACGGAGCTGTAGTTGTCTCCCAGGGCGTGCCGCGCATCCAGCAACGGATCGCTGTAGGGATCGGTGATGACCCGCTCGACCCCGGCGCGCCGCAGCACCTCGGAGCACCAGTCTGGTTGGCTGTGTTTCTGCCTCACCGCCGCATCGAGGGCTGCCCAGTTCTCGCGAGTGATCGCTGCCGAGTCGGCGGCGTAGAGTTCCGTGACTGCCCGGACCAGGTTGCGCACGAAGGAGTTGGACCCGCTCCGATGCAGATACGGTTCCAGCGCTTCCCAGGAGGTCGGCGGCGGCGTTGCCAGCATCGGATCACCCGCCCGGGTCTCCGCCGGCAGCGGGTAGGGCCGCGCTTGGGTCCAACCGGCGTAGCTCTGTTGAAACAACTGGAGCAAGTTGACTTCGCGGTTGAGCAGAATCTCCGGCATGTGATGTTCGTGAACGTCCACGATGCCGAGGCCGGCGATGAATTGAGCGAGTGAGCTGGACATGATGTTAAATGCGTTGGTTGATAAGTAACTGCCCGCGAGACTGCATGGCGCTGCCGCAGCCGTCAACAGTGCGCCTCTCATATTTTTCCCACGTTGTTGGCACGGGTGACTGGAGCGCGGAGATCCGAAACCCGAAACCCGAAACCCGAAACCCGAAATCCGAAAGCACCGCGCGCAACTTCCGTGGTCGGCGGCTGCCCGGTTGTGGAAGCTGAAGGCTAGATCGAACTCACGTTCGATGCTACGATGGAAGAGTGGCAACTTCCGTGGTCGGCGGCTGCCCGGTTATGGAAGCAGCAATTCTCATTTTGGCTGGTCTGGGAGGTGTGGTGTCCACCCTTTAGGGTGTCCGAGGCCACAGGGGACCATCCGCCATCCGTCCCATTCGTCCCATTCGTCCCATTCGTCCCATTCGTCCCATTCGTCCCATAATGAGAATTGCTGGTTATGGAAGCTGAAAGCTAGATCGAACTCACGTTCGATGCTACGATGGAAGAGTGGGCAACTTCTGGGTGGACCACTACCCACCCTTCCGCAGCTCGGTGTTTCCATCGATCGGCGGCGGCGGCGCGACCCGTCGGCTAACGGCTGCCCTTCGGTTTTCGGGTTTCGGATTTACCATCGGGCCGGAGCGTTACACTATGGACTTAATCCATGACCTTCGAAGTAGTCTATGGTATGCCTGACCGGTCTATGCAAGCTCGTTTGATATGTGCGCTGGTACCGCTGGCGCTTGCGACCTTCTCCACGCCGGCCCAGGACAACTGGCCCGAGTTGCGCGGGCCGGAGCGGAACGGCCACGCCGCGGCGAAGAAGCTGCCGCTGCTCTGGAGTGAAACGAACAACGTTACGTGGAAGACCCCGATCCATGATCTGGGCTGGTCCTCACCAGTCGTCTGGGGAGATCAGATCTGGGTCACCACTGCCACGGAAGATGGCAAGCAGCTTTTCGCGGTCTGTGTGAACAGCCGGACGGGTAAAGTCGTTCACGACGTCAAGGTGTTCGACACCCAAGCCCCGGAACACGTCGCGAGTGTGAACAGCTATGCGTCCCCCACAGCCGCGATCGAAGCGGGTCGGGTCTATGTTCATTATGGCACCTATGGCACGGCCTGCCTGGACACGCGCGACGGCAAGATCCTGTGGAGCCGCCGGGATCTGCCCTGCGACCACGCCGAAGGTCCGGGATCTTCGGTCATGCGGCATGAGAACCTGCTCTATTTCAACGTGGACGGCCGGGATGTGCAGTATGTGATCGCATTGGACAAGAACACCGGCAAGACCGTCTGGAAAACCACCCGTTCCATTGATTACACTCCATTTGATACCAATAAGCGCAAGAGTTTCTGCACGCCGATCATCCTTGAGGCGGCAGGCCGTCGGCAGCTTTTCAGCCCCGGCGCCAAGGCGATGATCTCCTACGACCCGCAATCCGGTGAAGAACTCTGGAAGGTCCAGTATAGCGGATGGTCCATAGTGCCGCGCCCGCTCTTCAGCCACGGGCTCTTGTATGTCATCACGGACTATGAAAAGCCGGAATTGTGGGCCGTGCGAGCGGATGGAAAAGGGGACGTGACCGACTCGCATGTGGTCTGGAAGGTGGCGAAGGATATGCCGCGAACGTCTTCACTGCTGCTGGTGGATGACCTTTTCTACCTGGCCAACGATGAAGGATGCGGAGTCTGCCTGGAGGTCAGGACGGGGAATCAGGTCTGGCGTGAGCGTCTGAAGGGCAAGTACTCGGCCTCTCCGATCTATGGCTCGGGCCGGATTTACTTCTTCAACGAGAAGAATCTAACCACGGTGATTGAACCAGGCCGCGAATTCAAAGTGCTGGCCGAGAATCAACTCGATGAGCGCGTGATGGCTACGCCGGCGGTAACCGGGGATGCATTTATTCTAAGATCGAAGACGCACCTGTATCGGCTCGAAGAGCGGGGCGGGCGGTCCTGAAATCCGAAGCCCGAAACCCGAAGGCCGAAGGAAAGCCCGAAATCCGAAGGCCGAAGGGAGAGCGCTTGCGGCCTGCGACTGGCGCCATTAGGAGAGAACCCTTTCGGGTTTCGGGCTTCGGATTTCCTTCGGATTTCGGATTTCGGGCTTCGGATCTCATTTGGCTCTCCCTCAACCGACGTGAGACCAACAAGGGCCCGTGCAGCCTCGCCTTTACTGAAGGCAGGATCACCGGCAGAGTGTGGGGGTTGCAGTGAAAGTTGCGCATATGAAGAAGCTATGTCTCCCGGTAGTTCTGGGTTTGCTGCTGCTGGCCAGTGCGAACTTGCCACTCCACGCCCAGCAGGGCGGTAATCCCGCGGTCCGTGACACCGTCGCCGGAGTCATTGCGCGCCTGAAGCGTGAATTGCCCACGAATGAGTTGCCGAAGCTCACTCCCGCGCAGGCCGAGCAGTTCTTCACGCCGCAGGAGCGCGAGGTTCTCGGAACCAAACACATCACCTTCCGCGTGAACGTGCCGGTGCGCGTCACGGTGCTGCATAATTCGCTTCTGGGCGCGCAACCCTTCTGGCTGCGCGAGCGCGGTTTCCAACCAACGGACATCAAGCTCAGGCAGGGCAGGGTGGTGTTTGCCGCCTGGCAGAAGGATTTTGCCGCAGGGCCAATCGGGTTAGGCGTCAATTCTTTGAGCCGGGGCAGTGACCATTACCTGGTGACGCTGGCGCCTCAACAGCCCGGCGACAAAATCAAAGTGACCGACCTCCGCCCGCAACAACTGCTGCTGGCACCCTTTAAGGCTGGCGTGGAGCCTTACATTGATCAGCCGGATAGCCTGGCCGCTGTCCCGTCCGAATTGGAGGGCCAGATCCTCATCTGCGCCGATACTGAGCGCGAAGAGGATGCTCAGTTCGTGGGGTTGTTCCGCGTGACGCAGTATCCGGCGTCGGCGCGGCCCGATCAAGTCGTGCTGACCTGGAGCGATGATCCGCGCACCACCCAGACCATCCAGTGGC
This sequence comes from uncultured Verrucomicrobia subdivision 3 bacterium, assembly GCA_903912925.1. GTDB lineage: Bacteria > Verrucomicrobiota > Verrucomicrobiia > Limisphaerales > UBA8199 > PALSA-1440. The sequence continues at coordinate 10,610 of CAIWJG010000683.1, forward strand.
GCACCAGCACTCAGGTGAAACATGGTTACGTCCAATATCAGGTAAAGCCGGGCGGCAATCTGCTGAGGGAAAGGTTAGACCCGACTGACGTCGGGTGCTACGAGGGTTTGGA
>CAIWJG010000684.1 GCA_903912925.1 uncultured Verrucomicrobia subdivision 3 bacterium
AATGTTCCCCAGCGCGTGGCCTATCCCGACCAGCCGAAAGCTATTCCCTCTCCCTTGGGGAGAGGGCCAGGGTGAGGGGGAACAAGGCTCATGACTGCATGGATGCGGCCAAGCGCTTCGGGCTGTGGGTCTCCGCTGCTGAAACCACGGCGGCTGCAGCCCAAGCGGCGGCCGGTTCGGGGCTTCGGCCTTCGGCCTTCTTTCGGCCTTCGGCCCTCGGGTTTCGGATTTCCCGCGCTACCAGCCTTACCGCCGCCACCGCACGAGGAGAGCGGTGGCCGTGAGCAGCGGCGCCATTCTCCCTCACGACCTGGTTGGCTCGCCTGAGTTAGCGACGCGCTCGCGCGGGCTGCGCCTGTTCTGCCAGTGCGAAAACCTCCTGCTGGTGGTGCCGTTGGTGGCCATGCTGCTGCTGCCTGTCGTGGAAATCGTCTTGCGAATGGTGTTCAAGACCGGCATCTCGGGTTCCAGCGCCATTGTGCAGCACTTGACGTTGATCGTCGGGATGCTGGGTGGGGCTATCGCGGCCCGGGACGGACGGTTGCTCGCGCTCTCACCGGTCCAGACCCTCCTTAAGGGGCGGGCAAGGATGGCGGCGCAGATATTCAGCAGCGGTTTCGCGGCGGCAATCACCTTCTTCCTCTTCCTGGCCAGCCTGCAATATGTGCTGGAGATGAGGCCGCTGGGGAAGATCCTTGTTTACGGTATCCCGACCTGGGTCATCCAGCTTATCCTGCCCCTTGGTTTTGGCCTGGTGATGTTGCGCCTGGTCTGGCACGCCTCAGAGAAATACGGCGGACGTGCGTTGGCGCTAACGCTAGCCGCTGCGGCGGTCGGCATGGCGGTATGGGCGCCCGGGTCTCCGGAGCGACTGATGATTCCGGCGCTGGTTGTTTTGGGACTGGCGACGCTCCTGGGTGCGCCGGTGTTTACGGCCCTGGGCGGTGCGGCGCTGATCCTTTTTTGGGGCCACGACCTGCCGGTCCAGGCGGTGCCGCTCAAACACTACAGCCTCACCACCAATAACATGCTCCCCAGCATTCCCATCTTCACGCTGGCCGGCTATTTCCTCGCCGAGGGCGGAGCATCCAAACGGCTCGTGCGGGTGTTTCAAGCGCTGGTCGGGCAGTTCCGCGGCGGGCCGGCGATCGTCACGGCCCTGGTGTGCGCTTTCTTTACCTCGTTCACTGGCGCGTCTGGCGTTACGATCCTTGCGCTGGGCGGCGTGCTCATGCCGGTCTTGCTGGCGGCGCGGTATTCCGAACGCAACGCGCTCGGCCTCCTGACTGGCGCCGGGTCCCTCGGGATGTTGTTTCCCCCGTGCCTGCCGCTAATCCTCTACACGATTGTCGCCAACCACAGCGCCCACGCCGATATCACGATCAAGGAAATGTTCCTGGGCGGCATCGGCCCCGGCATCCTGCTGGTCGCGCTGACCGCCTGGTGGGGCATTCGCAAAGGCCCCAAGGAAGCCCTGGACCGCCCCGTCTTCCGCTGGTCAGAAGCTGGGGCGGCGTTGTGGGATGCCAAGTGGGAGATGCTTATCCCGGTAGTGGCCATTGTCTCGCTCTTCTATGTGCCAACGACCGTCGAAGCGGCCGCGCTGACCGCCACCTACGCGCTCCTGGTGACCACGGTGATTCATCGCGATCTGCGTCCGATCAAAGACTTGCCGAGGGTCGTCACTGAGTGCGGATTGTTGGTCGGCGGAGTGCTGCTGATCCTGGGCGTCGCGCTCGGCTTCACCCATTACCTTGTAGATGCCCAACTGCCCGACAAGATGGTCGAATGGGCCACCCAGATGGTGGGCTCGAAATGGCTTTTCCTGCTGGGGCTCAACGTGGTGTTGCTGTTCGTGGGCGGGTTGGTGGAGATCTACGCGGCGATCATTGTGGTGGTGCCGTTGCTGGTGCCGCTGGGCGTAGCGTTTGGTCTGGACCCCATCCACCTCGGCATCATCTTCCTCGCCAACATGGAACTGGGCTTCCTCTGCCCGCCCGTCGGCCTAAACCTGCTGCTCTCCTCCTACCGCTTCAACAAACCGATGGCCGAAGTCACCCGCGCGACGACTCCGATGCTGTTGGTCCTGTTGCTCGGCGTGCTCCTGATTACCTACTTCCCGCCGCTGACGACTTTCCTGCCGCACTTGTTCAAGTAAGCGGCCGGGTTGTCTCCGAACCGGCGCTGGCGGGACCCCTCTAACCTCGATAATTCACACCCTTGAACGCCGCGTGAGGGCACGCGGCCTACAGCACGGGTGCGCGCTTGTAGGCCGAGTGCCCTCACGCGGCGCGCTGTTGGCGTGTCCATCGGAGTGTGAATTATCCTTGCCCGGAAATCAGCTCCGTCTTACATCTGCGCGGTGCCTGAGCCAAGACCTGAGCCACAGCCTCGCCGAGCCGGTCCGCCACACAATCCGGGTTTGCAGAAGTTGATCGAAGGCAAGCGGAAGTGGCATCGGCCGGAACGCACGCTGCCACAGTCGCCGAAAGCTGGCATTCCGCGCGAGGGGCTGAAGCTGCCGGCTGAAGCCGGCGTTCCGGTCGCGCTGGGAACGCCGGCTTTAGCCGGCAGTCGGGCGCAGGGTGGCCCCGGAGGAGCTTTCTGGGG
>CAIWJG010000685.1 GCA_903912925.1 uncultured Verrucomicrobia subdivision 3 bacterium
CGCCCATGAGATCGTCGCCTTCGGTGCGGTTGGCCGCGAAGTCCAAGCCCTCGAAGATGCCGACGAGGTTGGAAAGCCGGTCCACCATGTCCTTGCCCTTGCCAAGCTTGTCCGTGTCGTTGAAATCAGCCACATCAATGACCCCCTTGAGATCGTTGGCCTCGGCGAGCTTGCTGATGATTATGTTCAGCTTGTCGCCGATCTCCTTGTCGCCCTTCAGTGCCACCATGTCGGCGAAGCTCCCGCCCCTGGGGACATCCAGCAGGTAGTTCTTCTGGTTGGCGGCTTTGTCCGAGACGTATTTCACGAACAGCAGGACGAGCACGTAGTCCTTGTATTGCGAGGCGTCCATGCCGCCGCGCAATTCGTCGCAACTGGCCCAAAGGGAGCTGTAAAGTTCGGACTTCTTGATGGGCATGGCTAGGCGACGGGGTTCAAGCGGCTCGGGATTGGCAGATGCAGCTTACATTGGCGTTGTGTTTGATCCGGTTCCATGTCGCTGCCTTGTGCATACCAAAGACAGCGGGCTTCGGGAAGAGGATTCCAAAGAGCAGCAGCCACAAGTGCGCAGCTTAGATTTTTCGGAGCGCGGACATTCTTGTCCGCCGTTCGGCTTTGGAGTTGGCCATCACGCAAAGGCGGACAAGAATGTCCGCGCTCCAGTCGCCCGTGCCAATGACGTTGGAAAAATCTAAGATGCGCACCAGCCACAATCAGCAACAGCAGAATACGACTTCCCTGCGATTAACCCCCAATCTCCTTCCACAACGGCTCGAGGTCAGCATCCTCCAGCGCCAGCAGCTTTACCTGATTAGTGCCGATCAGATCGCTTGCCTGCTTCAACCAGTCCCGCGCTTCGTTCAGGTTTCCAAGCTGACACGCATAACAGGCCAGGTTGTAGCGGATGATGTATTCCTTTGGGAATTTATCCGCGACCGGCAGTAACACGTTCCAAGCTTCCCGTGTCTGCTTCAACTCGTGCAGTGAATAGGCCTGGTGAATGAATCCGAACGGGTTGTCTGGAACACAGTCGGAGATGGCCCTGGCGATTTCTGCCGCGTATTCCCACTTCTTGGCCGCAGCATATATGTGAAACCGCACCTCCAGGACAGAGGGATGACCACGCATTTCCGGGGTGATTTGGTCCAGTTCATCCTTGGCTTCGAGATGATTACCCAGCTCGAACCAGCCTTGAGCCGCTTCCAGGTAGCGTTGATCTTCGAAGGGGAGGGATTTGATCACGGTTTGAGGGCGGCATCGAGGGTGGTAATCACGAATTCTGCTACCGCCGGCTCTTTAGAAGCCCGAGGCCCCGCAACGTTCAACACACGGATATGGTTCTGCTGCAGCCATCTCTTTAGCTTTGAGGCGGCATGGTCCCTGAAAACGGCCGATAGATGCAGATACGGTCTCCGGTGTTTAATGGCGAAATCCAAAGCGGCACGATCAGCCCCGGTTTGACCACCGGAGCTGATTTTGATGTTCTCCAATCGCTCCATGCGGCTTAATTCAGACCTCGCAAATGCTCATCATCTTGTCGAGCGTCTCAAGCGGATCTTTGGTAGGCGTGTATTCGTGTGACAAGTAGCCTGGGTAACCCAAGTCCGCAATCGCCTGGCAGATCCCCTTGTAATTCATTTCCTGCGTGTCATCAAATTCGTGGCGACCCGGATTACCCGCGGTGTGGAAATGTCCGATGTATTGGATGTTTTTCCGGATGGTGCGGATGATGTCGCCTTCCATGATCTGCATGTGGTAAATGTCATACAGCAACTTCACCCGCGGCGAGTTCACTCGTTTGCAGAGCTCGACGCCCCAGGAGGTGCGATCACACATATAACCGGGGTGATCTACTTTGCTGTTGAGCAGTTCGGTGCACAGCGTCACGCCTTGTTCTTCGGCCAGGCCCTTGATGTTGTTCAGGAAGAGCACGCTGTTCTCGAGGCCTTCTTCATCCGTCAGCCCCTTCCGGTCACCGGCCAGCACGATCACATTTGGAGCTCCGGCTGCTGCCGCCGCCTTAATGGCCTCCCGCATTTTCTGGTCAATTGTCGAATGGTTCTTTTTGTCGTTAATGCCCGCTTTGATGCCGCTGCCACCGGGAACCATCGTGGGAATCAGCGCGTGCTTCTTGAGCAGTGGAAACGCATCTGGCCCGACCAAGTCGATGCCGTGAGCCCCCAGTCGTGCTGCCTCGCGGCATTCGCCCTCCAGCTCCAGTTTGGTGCCCTTAAACACCCCCAGGCACACGGCTTGTTTGATGCGCCCTTTGCGAGTCTCCGCCCGGGCGGTTGAGGCACCGATACCCAAAATGGAGCAGGCAGGGAGGCTTCCGACCATGGCGAGAAAATGGCGACGGGCTATAACCGACGAATGAATGGCGTTCATGAGTCAAGAATAGCCACCGGGCGAACAAGATCAAGTGTGCCAACATTTCGTCTTTCCCCTTCGGAAGGGGAGAGGGAGCAGCCGCGGCAGCTCTGGGTGTAGCGTATGCTGCGGACTCCTCAGCAGGTGAAACTTTTTCAGTGTCGGGGCGGCCGTTGTCCGTGGGGCAGTGCGAGAATCGGCTGCATGACCGGTTTCGGCCCCAGCACAAACTTCAGCGTGCCGCCGTTCGCAATCTCGTCGTGGTTCAGGTACGTGCGGTCGAGCAGTTCATCGTTGAGCAACACGCTCTGCACGTAGCAGTTTTCCGGCGCTTGGTTCTCGGCGATGACTATGAGCTTCCTGGCGCCGAGTTGCACCTGGGCGCGGTCGAAGAGCGGCGCGGCCAGTTCGTACTTGGTGGTCCCGGCGATGGGGTAGAAGCCGAGCGCGTTGAACACGTACCACGCCGAGAGCGTGCCGGCGTCATCGTTGCCGGCCAGGCCGATGTAATCGTCGGCATGCATATTGTCGCAGATCCAGCGCACCCACTTCTGCGTGAGGTCGGGCCGGCCGACATGGTTGAACAGGTAGGGGGCGTGGATGTAGGGTTCATTGCCGTGCCAGTAATAGGGGCCGGGATTCCACGCGCCCATGACGTAATTGGTCGTCTTCTCAAAGTAATCCTCCAACTCGCTGGTAAAGTACGCCGGGCTCTTGAAGAGCGAGATCAGCCCCTCCGGATCGAAAGGCACGCCCCAGCGCCACTGCTCGGCGCTGCCCTCTACATAGGCTCGGGTCCATTTCTCTTTGAAATCCATATACGTCAGCAGCAGTGGCTTGAACTCCATGAAACCGCCCTGCGCGCTGCGGGGCTGGAAGAACTGGGTGGCCGGGTTCCACGTGTTGCGGTAGTACTGGGCATGCTCGGCGAACAGGGCGGCGTCTTCCTGCTTGCCCAGCGCTTTTGCCAGCAGCGAAATCGAGTTGTCGGACCAGGTGTATTCCAGCGTGCTGGCCACCGCCTTGCTCATCTTATCGGCCGGGCAGTAATGGTATTGGAGGTAAAACTCCACCCCGTCGCGACATCCGGCGTGGGAGCCCGGCGCGCGGCCACGCAGCGCGGTCTGGCACATGGCCTCATAGGCGGTGTGGATGTCAATGTCCCGGATACCCTTGAGGTAGGCCTCCGAAACCGCCACATCGGACGGCGTGCCGAACATGCTGCCGGTGTCGCGGCATCCGGCGGGCCAGCGCGGCAGGCCCTTGTCGATCTTGGCCATCTCGATGAGGGACACCATCATGTCGCGCTGGTCTCCCGGCGCGATCAGCGTGTAGAGTGGATGCACGGTGCGGAACGTGTCCCACAGGGAGAAGTCCGTGTAATACTGGAACCCCTCCTGCTGGTGTACCTTCTGGTCAAACCCGATGTAGTCGCCATTGACATCGGCGAAGCGCGTCGGCATTTCAAAACAGCGGAACAGGGCCGTGTAGAAGATGCGCTGCTGCGCTCGCGTACCGCCCGTGACCTGTATGGTCGCCAGCCGGGCTTCCCAAGCCTCACGCGCGGCCTTGTTCACTACGTCAAACGAGGATTTGGCCGCTTCCGCGTCAAAGTTGAGCCGCGCATTGGCCGCACTGACATAGGAGAAGGCCACCTGAAATTCCACGGTGGGATTGGCTGCATCGCGGGCAAACGACAGGTCGGCCCCGATGTCAACGCCGGCAGTCTCTTTGTTTCCGGCCTGGACTTGCTTACCCTTCCATGTGCTGTACCCGGCAAAGGGACGGCTGAAGCGCCCCACAAAATACAGGTCCAGTCCGCCGCCCACCCCCGACCCGCCGTGAACCTTCATCATGCCTGAGACCTCGTTCTTCTCGGGGGCAATGGCAAGGTAGCCATCCAGCACATCCCGGTTCTCGAGCACGCTTGAGACATCGAGAATCAGGTGCGGGGGCTCGTCCTTCTTGAACGTGTAACGGTGGAACCCCGCGTGGGGCGTGGCGGTCAGTTCGGCCAGCACCTCGTCCCCTGGAAGGTAAACGGCGTAGTATCCGGGGAATCCGGTCTCCTGGCTGTGCGAAAAGCGGACCCAGCGCTTTTCCCTGGGCAGGCCGAGCAGTTTGCCCGCGTGCGAGGCCACGGTGGGCAAGACGCGCAGGTTGCAGCCCTGATGCATGCCGGTGCCGATGAACCGCGTGTGGCTGAATCCCAGCAGCTTGTTGTCGCCGTAGTAATAGCCGGAGGTGTTGAGCCCGTTCTTGTCCAGCAGCAGGCAGGCCGTGTCCGGGCCGAGCCGGACCATGCCGAACGGCGTCATGGCTGCAGGGCCGTTGTGCGCGCACACATAGTACCATCCCCCCGAACCGCTGAACACATTGACGTTGGAACCCAGCCCATCGCTTTGCACGGGCACCGACAATTTACCCGGCGTCTGCCGGACGGTGTGCCGGTAGTAGAGCCGCAGTGACACCCAGAACACCACGAACACAAGGATGAGGACGGCCAGAATAACGGTGACCACCTTGAGAATCTTCTTAATCATGGAAGTATCCGCCCCAGCGTTGTTACAGCCTGTCTTGAGATACCCGTGGCCGCTCCCAGCCACGATCAGCGCCTTAATGGATGCCCCCTTCCACCCTCGGAGCAGCCAGACTTCACCTTGGCGCTCAGGAATTTGCCTTTTGTGATGGTTGAACACTCACCTTCAACCTGCAACAGCCAGCCTGCCACCCTCAACCCCCAACGCTCAAACTCAGAACAGCTTGAGCAGGCGGAAGAAGCTGGTTTGGTTGGTGGCGGAGAGGGTCTGGACGAATCTTCCGCCGATCAGTCCCACGGTGCCCTCAACGGGATTCCAGGAACCGACGCCCAAGCTGGTTTGGGATCGTACGGCATAAACATTGCCGTCATCGGGCCAGCTCAGCTCGATCGTAGTCGGTGAGGTCTGCCGGATCTGCAAGGTGGGACGCGGGACGGGGCCCTCGACCGTGATGTTGACGGGCGCGGAGGTCGCGGAGCTGCCGGAGTTGTAAACGGCGCGCGCGGTGATGGCGTAGATGCCCGCGGTGGCGTCGGCCCAGAAAAAGCCGTAGTTAATGGTGTCGCCCACGTTGGTCCCGTTGCTCAACGTGCGAACGCCCAGGGGCGCGTCACCGGTGATGGCCGCCGTGAGCAGCCCGGCTGCGTCAAGGCTGTAAACAATGCTGACGGCGCCGCCGCCCATGCCGCCCCCCGATGGGTTGTATTGGAACCCGCCGGAGAAGTTGGTCTGGGAGGTAAAGGTTCCGTGCATAAAGAACATGTCGCCCGGATTTGGCTCGCTGTAATCCGCCGATTCATAGCCGCCGCCGCCCATCACCGAGAGGCGGCTGCCATCGGCAAAAAACCATTCGCCATGCGGATCCAGGCGGCCTTCGCCCACCAGAGCATCGTTGGCGTAAAACTTCAGGCTCGAAACGGTGGCCGTGAGATTGGTCACCCCAGCCCGGAGCAGGAAGGGCGCGGTGTTGGTCTCGCCTTCGCTCGGGACCACGATGGACAAGCCCAGTTCCGGGGGGCCGCCAACGGGGGTGACGTCCAGACTGAATTCCTGGGCGTGAAATTCCCCGAAATAGGTCTTGTCCACCGCCAGTCGGACGAGGCTCTGGGCGTCGGCCGGCAGGGTGAAATTGGTGCTGAAAACAGTGCTATCCGGCGGGAAAAGCACCGCGCTGTTGGCGGGGTTGAGGAGGAGCAACCGGTTGGTGACGCCGCTGGTGACGAGGTATTCCAGATAGACGGCAATCGTGTTCCCCGGAGGTCCGGAATACTTGGTGAGGGCGATACTAGCGGTGCCGGAGGCGCCACCGACGTTGGACAGATTCAAGTCCTGCCACAGGATCGTGCCCAGGTAACCGTTGGCATGCAGGTTCGCCTCTCCGGCGGTGGCAAAGAAGAAGTCGTTGGTGGCTGGGGCGGCCACGATCCAATCGGCACCGTACTGATCGAAGGAGCGATTCACGAGCAACTCGGTGGCCGACGCCCCCGGGGCCAGGGCCAATAACAACGCCAGTGCGGCGGCAGCGGCCGGCTTCCGGGCCAGATGGAAGCAGCGGGAAACTCCGCTCCGCAGCGATGGACGAAAGCTTGGAGCGCCTTGGTGATCCGCGGACACAGGCGGGCAGCCATTGGATAGGGATAGCAGACAGGTTTGATTATTCATAAAGGAAACACTCTTAAACACACTAGCAGTAACTGACAAGAATTTGCTTTTCGCGCCCGCTGGTACTTGACGCTGCGCGGGTGAAGGAGAATTGCTTTTCGCTCTCACTCATTGCGGTCCCAGCCTGCCAGACCGGGCGAAGGGCGTCAACCGGCAATTATTGCGAGTTTCTGGCGGTTTGGCCCCGTCGCCAGAGCGTGGGCGGGCGGAGTGGCCAGCCGCCAGGCAAGGCGCGAACAGGGATTGAAATCCGAAGGCCGAAATCCGAAACCCGAAGGAAGGCCGAAACCCGAAATCCGATATCCGAAAAGGGTCCGCTAGGGTGAACTGCAGCTTACGGGTGCGGCTTTCCTTCGGGCTTCGGATTTCGGATTTCCTTCGGTTTTCGGGTTTCGGGGCTTCGGATTTTGACACAGGAC
>CAIWJG010000686.1 GCA_903912925.1 uncultured Verrucomicrobia subdivision 3 bacterium
GAATCGCGCCTTCAGCGCTCATGGGGTTTTGCGCTGATGAACCCAGGGCGTTGCCCTGGGCTGGTATGAATGACGCCCTTGGCGTCTCTGCACTGCTATCTGTGAGGATTTGCGCAGCCCGCGCAAATTCTCTTGGCCCCATGTAACCTTTGCAACTCATTCAACCCATTTAACTTTTTGGTTGCGGCTTGGCCGCGCTGCGCCTCTGCGTTAATGGGTGAGCTGGCGGAATCGGCTTTCGGATCTCGGATTTCCTTCGGGTTTCGGATTTCGGGTTTCGGATTTGGGCTGACAGGGCCATAATGAGAATTGCTGCCTCTGTATGCGCGCCCGTTGTTGCTGTTTCGGGGCCTTCTGCGTTCTACATTCTTCCTACTGCATTCGCAAGATGAAGCTGGCCGGCGCGTAGGCTGGGAGACTGAAAGTAAGTTTCCTGTCCGTGATCGAGATCACTTGTCCGGTCTTCTCCCCGCGCAGGTTGACCGGCTGGGCTTTGACCGCTTTCAGGCCAGCCGGCAGCGTCACGGTCAGCGGGCCGCTGGCGCCGCCTTGTTCCCACAGGCGCAGGAGGGTGCCGGTGTCGCCATCGGGGTCTTCGCCGAAGGCCGTGACCATGACGCCTTTGCGCGAGAGGGTGAGGCCGGCCTGACTGACGGGGAGATGGCCCGCGGGCTGATGACTGCGGGCGACGCGCAGTGGGTTACGCGCCTCCATCGCGGGAGAATAGAGGGCAGCCTCAGACTGGAACTTGTCGAACGTCCACAGGCGCACGCGGGAGACGATGTTGCCGCCGGTCCAGTTCCTGAAGTTGGTCTGCCACTCGTTGTTGTAGAGGTTGAAGTAGAGCCAGGGTTGCTTGGGCTGGTAGGTGGCGCCGGCTTTGTGCAATCCGGGTTCACCGAGACTCACCAGCGGTGAGTCGAGCGGACAGACGCCGACGCCATAACCGGAAGGTTCGTACACCGCGGCGCCGGTGTTCAGCCACAACTGGCGGCGATTGCACCAGTCCACGTTGATGTCCTTAGCGAAATCCAAGTCGCCGCCCAGCTTGCCGAGCCGGAACACCGGCTGGTCGAGCTTGAAGGGGAGGCAAATCCAGCCCGCTTCGGGCCAGGCGTCGAGCGGCTTCTGGCAGCGCACTTCGAGGTCCGCCACGGGCAGGTCGGCGTAGAGCGTGAGCCGGCTGGCGACGGTCTGGGCGGGGCCAGGGCCGGGGAGAGTGCCGAACATGACGGCCGACACGGCAATGGGCGATCTCTCGAACCGAATCTTCAGGTTCTTCGGCAGGCCCGACTGGTAAGTGGATTCCGGCAGGTCGCCCTTGGCCATGATGTTGCGGTGCGCCGTGTACTGCGGATAGATGGCGGTGTCGAGATAGTCCACGATCTCCTTGCGCCCGAACCGCTCGTAGAGGTATTGGCCGAAGCCTTGCGGCGCGGAAGCATCCACCAGTTCGCGGCCCGTGCGCTTGTCCACCAGGCTCGCGATGCGTCCGTTCTGGGGATCGAGGACGGCTTTGAACCACGGGCTCTCAATCGCGTTGTTCGTCTCCGAGACGAGGAGCGCCGGCGGCGGTTCGGCGGGAGGAACATCTTCAAACACGTAGGTCCGGTAGCCCAGCGGCGGAATGTCCTTGGCGACGAACGTGACGATCTTCGGGGGGCCTTCTATTGCGTCAGTGTCAGAACGGGCGACGCGGGCGCGTTGCTGGGTGTCGGCGCAGCGCACACCGGTGGTGACGGGGAACGAGTTGGCGTTAACCTGCACCAGGCCGTCGCGCGCCCACGGCAGGGGATTGAAGACCACGATGCGCGCGCCGCCCAGCTTCACGTGGTCCGCGAGCGAGGAGAGCGCGTCGGCCAGAGGATTCTCGACGGCGAGGCGGGCACGGACGATGTAGTCGTCATGCTCGCGGTTGGATTCTTCCAGGACTTCATAGGCCGGAGCCCAGCCGCGGGCGAGCATCTCTTCCCAGGCCTGACCGTGGACCTGGCGGATGTAGTGCTGGGTGGCCAGGCCCCAGGTGTGTTCGCTGTAGAGCGCGCTATTGCGATAGGCTTCCGTGAGCGCCGAGCGGACGCTGGGCCGGTAGATGCCCCAGGCCCGCTCGAGCGTCGTGAGCGCGTCCAACGTGGGGAACGCCGGACGCAGGTTGTGCGCGAACCGCGTGACGTCCGGGTGGCTGAGCAGGCCGTGAATCCACGGGTCGGGGAGGTCGGAGCGCACGACGGGCAATTCCGGTTTCTCCGCCAGGACGAGGTCCGCGAAGTCCTCCAGCTTGCCGACCCGGACCTTCACGCCGGGCGCGTTCTGCTTGTAGAAATTGAGGTCGGCTTCGACCACGTTCGGCGGGGGCGGCCCTTCGTTGTCGGCGGTCATGTGCAGGAACAGCCAGGCGGAACAGGGCCAGCCTTTCGGCGGCATCCGCTCGGTGCCGTAATCATTGCGGTAGAGTGTGAGCAGCCGCGAACCGTCGGGGCCTTCCCACCAAAAGAGGCCCGGCAGGCTAAACGACCGGTTCACCAGCGGACCACCCATCTGGAAGAACTTCACCCCGGCGTGCGTGAGCAAGGTGGGCAGAATCCACGAATGGCCGGGCACGTCCGTGGTCTTGGCGTCGCGCGGCAACGGCAACCCGTGCTCGCGGGCGATGGCCGACGACCAGCCCAGCGAGCGGACCAGATCCTCCGGTTCGAAGGTCTCGTCGTGCATCGAGAACGCGAGCGCGTGGACGGCGAGATTGCCCGAGCGGATGGCGCGGGAGATCCGCTCACGGCGGTCGGGCGCCTGTTCCGGCCCGAGGATCTGGCTCATCGGATAACCCGAGAGCGTCCAGACGAACTGCTTCTCTTTCGGCTGATTGGCGTTTCGGTCGATGGCCTCGATGACTTTATCGGCCATCTCGGTGCGGTACTGGTGGCAAACGTCGCGGGCCAGTTGCGTGTAGCCGATATCAAAATGCGTCTTATAGACGATGATGATCTCCTTCAGCGCTGGGCCGGTCGTAGCCGAGTCGGCGGCCAGCGTGCCTAATGAAGCAGCTAGGATGAAACCCAGCAGGGCGGGGATTCGCAAGAATACGGCAAAAGGAAGAGGAGGCCAAATCATGGGAGAGAATTGAGGGTGGGGGAAGGCTTCAGACTTCTGCCAAGCGAGCCACCCGCTTGGGCAAACACTCGTCGAGGAGGACTTTCACGCGGCGGCTTCCGTCAAGAGAGTGCGGGCCTCTTCCAAACCCTCAATTGCCTGCTGGCGCGTCACCGAGGGAAAGTCGTCCAGGAATTCCTCCAATGAGTAGCCGCCTTCGAGGTAGTCCATGAGGTTTTGGAGCGGAACGCGCGTGCCCTTAAAGACGACAGTGCCCCCAAGTATCTCCGGGTCGGAATGGAAGATGAAACTCTTGCTCATAGCGGCAACTTACCTTTGGCCCGGCGGGGCGGCAAGCATCCGTTCAAGGGTATCCGTTCGGGCGGAGATCAAGGAGGAATGGGGGGGGGGGCTTGAATTGGTCCTGTGCAGAGGCGGCTGGAGAATCTTCGCCGGTTCACGGGCGTGCTCGACAAGCGGGCGAGAGTCAGTGTAAAAGCCGGTCATGAAACTGCGTTCATCGGCACTGGCGGCTATCCTCTTTGCGATTGGCGCGCCTGTGTTCGCCGGAGATGCTCCGTCGGCGGCAAGCCTCCACCTGCCTCCGCTCGATCAATGGCTGCGCGGCCCCATACGCGTCGAGGTTCGCAACGAGGTTTCGGGCGGCACCGCTGCATTCGAGACGCCTCTGTTTGTGGAGAGAGCGGAGACGATCGAGGCGCTCGGGTTGAAGGTCCAGGGAACCTGGGCACGAGTCGGCGACGGTGTCGAGTGGAGCCTGGAGTTTTCCGGAGCGAAGCCCAGAGCGGGCCACACGGTGCTGATTGACTTGCCGATCCTCTCGGGCACACGTGCCCTGTTCACCCCGAGCGAACGCGGCGTAATGTCCTTGGCCGCCTACCCGGACTTTGTGCCTCCGCCCTACGCGCATCTCGGTTGGGAGGACCATCGGTATTACGTCCTGCCGCTGATCTCGGTCATGGAGCCAGCCTCCGACTCCGCAGTCACGGTGGCGCTGCCCGCGGACGCCAACATTCCGCACCTGCAATTCGAATGGCGGAAGGCCAGCACTCTCCGGTTGCGACTCGAACACCGCGGCATGGGCGGAGGGAAACCTTCCGCGTTGAAGCTGTTGTTCTTCGCGCACCGGGCGGACTACCGGGCGGCGCTGAAGGCTTACAGCGACCGGTTCCCTCGCTATTTCAAGCCGGCCCTGCCCCGGGGCGAGTTCGAAGGTGCGTTTTGGTACCATCATATCCAGGACCATCCCGAGTTCGGGGAGATGGCCCGGCAGAACGTGCGCTTTACGTGGACCAGCTTTTGGTTCACGCACCTTGGCGAATACCTGCCTGATGAACCGGAATGGTATCCCTACACCTATGCCAAATGGTGGAAGCTGGGCCAGCCGATGAATGATGAGAAGATTCGTGCCTTTATCCTGGACATGCACCGGCAAAAGATCGGCGTGTTCGCCTATTTCAACGTCACCGAATACGGCGGCTACGGGGGCAAGAGCGGCAATGCGGAGACGGCCGACCGCATTTTGCGCGAGAAGTTCGCGGATGCCCTGATGAAAGACGAGCAGGGCAAGCCCATCGGCACGTGGGAGGGAGCGCTGGCGATGAACGCGCGGAGTAACTGCGCCCTCTTCCCCGCTCTGGCGGACCAGCTCCAACGGCATGTGAAACGGCTGCCTGACCTGGATGGGTTCGTGGTGGACCGCCTGGATTGGGCGAGCCGCCTGGATTATGGGCATGACGATGGGCTGACCATGCTGGGTAAGCGCGCGGTCGAGAATATGGCCGGCCCGGTGGCCGAAGGGGTCGCCGAAGTTTGCCGCCAGGCGCACGCCGCCGGCTGGCGGGTTTACGTCAACCAGTTCTGGCGGATCGAAGTGTTGCGCGACAACGATGGCTACTGCCACGAAGACGACTTTGTCCGCGGGCTCGGCTACCTCTCGCCGTTCCGCCCGGCAGCGGCCTGGAACATGGAGAAGCCCTACTCGGGCGACCTGCTGCAATTCGAGGCGCAGTTGAAGCACCGCCTGCAATTCGCCGTGTTCCCCCAGATGATCGCGCACCAGTTCCCTATCTCGCAACAGGCGCCCAATCCGAAGGCGGCCGATCTGCTGGAGCTCTACGCGCCGCTCTTTGCCGCGCTCGACGGCAAGACCCAGGTGCTGCAGCCGCATTGCGTCAGCGTCTCGGGCGCCAATGATTGCAACCTGTTCCTGGACCGTGCGGGGAACCTCGTCGTGCCGGTCACCTCGCGCACCCGTTTCCTCGCGCGTCGCGCCAACTCCGGGGAGCAGGCGGCGGTCGTCACTATCCGACTGCCCGCAGCGCAGAACCTAACCTGGGCCAAGGTCGTCTCGGCCGATCGCCCTCCGTATCCAGGCGAGTTGAAGGCTGTGGAAGGCGGGGTCGAGATCACGCTGCCACATCATCAGACGGCTTCCCTGGTCGTCGCTGGAAAAGGGGCCGCTCCTCCAACATCCGGGCAGGCCGGAGAACCGGAGCGCCTGACAGTTGTGCGCGACCACCTGTTCCCGCTCGGGAGGCCAAGCGCCCAAGTGAAGCCCCGGCTCTCGCGCTCGGAACTCGGCGAACTCAAGAGCGGCCGCATCAAGGTCCGCGGGACCCATTTGGGCGAGAAGGGAACGGTGACGGTCTCCGTGAATGAAAGCACCTTAGCCGTGGCATTTCACCCTCAAGTAGCCGCCGACGGCAGTCGGCGCCATCTCGCAAGTGATGAGAATGCGCTGACTGACGTCAGCGGCTACAATCTGTCGGCGAATCGTGCGGTGCATGCGATAGCCGGGATGAGAACTCTCTCTGATGGGGAGAACGGGTTTAACTGGCAACTTCCCGCCAGCGGGCTCCCCGGTGATCCGCCAGTGGTGTCTCTCCGGTATGGTGACGAAGGCACTTGGTTCCTCGTTGAGGCAATTGATTGCCTTGTGCAGCGGCGAGACGGCAAGTGGCTCCGCGTGGCTTCATGGGCCCCGTCGGATTCGGAGGTCTCATCGGGTAAGGCTGGCCAGTACACGTATCGGCTTCATTGGCGCGAGCCAATGGAACTGACGCCCTCCACGGCTCACTACGAGGGGCGCGATGCTAAGACCGCCGGGGCCTGGAAAGGCAAATATGGCACGCGCGCGGCCTGGCTACCGAACGTCAGCGGAATGGAAGCCCAGGCCGGTTACCGGTTGGAGGTGGATGGGACGGCGTTTGCCTGGGACGGCGCTACGAGCGACCCGCGTGCCTTGGAATCGCCTGGAGTTGGCGTGACTAACCGCCAGGCCACGTGCTGGTTCGGGAACGAGGCGGTCTCCTGCGTTCTCACGCCTCCCGACGCCCAACCGTATCGCGTAACCCTCTACGTGCTGGACTACGACCGCAACGGTCGCGCCAATCGTATCGAGCTCTCCGATGAGGCGAGTGTCCTCGCCACTTGTGAAACCTCCAAGCAGGAGAACGGGCAGGGGACCTACTTGTCCTTGAGCGTGACCGGCCCAGTGAGAGTGAAGCTGACGAAGAAGGACGGTTTCAATGCCACGCTCTCCGGCGTGTTCATTGATCCGGCAACTCCGCGGTAAGAGGCTTGGAGATCCAAGACCACGCCTGCGGGCTCGGTCATCCCGTTCCCCCTCGGCCCCACTGCCGAAGAATTAAGGAATGACCGGGAGTGCGCCGGGCCTTCTCCCTCTCCCCGTCGGACGGGGAGAGGGCTGGGGTGAGGGGAAACCAGTGGGGTTAGCGCGGCCCTCCTCACCCCGACCCGATGGAAAGTCCGAAATCCGAAAACCGAAAACCGAAGGAGGGCCGAAATCCGAAAACCGAAATCCGAAGGGCGAACGTTAGCCGACGGGTCGCGCCGCCGCCGCCGATCGAGGCAAAAACCGAGCTGCGGAAGGGTGGGTAGTGGTCCACCCAGAAGTTGCGCGCGGTGCTTTCGGATTTCGGATTTCGGCTCTCGGATTTCCTTCGGGTTTCGGGTTTCGGGTTTCGGATCTCCGCGCCTCCGCGCCCCCTCGCGCCTCCGCGCTGCGTCTCGGCGTTTGTGCCTTCATTCCCTGTGCTTGGGCGCCAGGCCTGCCATGTCGCGCACCAGGTCGGCCACCGACTGCACTTGCATTTTATTCATGACGCGGCCGCGATGGACCTTGATCGTGCTTTCGGCGGCGCCAAGTTCTTCCCCAATCTGCTTGTTCAACCGGCCCTTGACCACGAGGTCCAACACCTCGCGTTCCCGCGGCGTGAGCTTTTCGAGGCAGCGTTGCACTTCGGCGTTTTTCGCCCGGGACGCCTGGAGAAACTCGTCCTGCTGGAGAGCTTCCCGGATGGCCCGAATCAGGTTGCCGAGCTTGAAAGGCTTGGTCAGGAAATCCGTGGCACCACCTTTCATGGCTTTCACGCTCAAGGGGATGTCTCCGTGTCCGGTAATGAAGATAATGGGTATGCGGATGTCCCGGGCGTTCAGCTCGGCCTGGAGCTCGAGGCCGCTCAGGCCGGGCATGCGAACATCCAGGACCAGGCATCCCGGACTGCCGGGCGGGCCTTGATCCAGGAACTCGCGGGCGGAAGCGAAGGTCTTCACCTTCAGACCCGCAGTCAGGAGGGAACGCGCCAGGGCTTTGCGCACGCTGGGATCGTTATCCACGACAAAAACGGTAGCTGTTTCAGGGGTCATGGGTGTTCTTTGTGATGAATTGGGAGGGTGAACTGAAACGTGGCGCCTCGTTCCGGGTTGTTGACGGCCCGCAGGTTACCGTCATGAGCTTCGATGATGTATTGACTGATGGCCAGCCCCATGCCCATGCCGCCGACTTTCGTGGTGAAGAAAGGCTCGAACAGCCGGCGGATCTCCGGCACCTGGATTCCAGCGCCGGAATCGCAAACGGAAACGCGGATTTCTCCGGGCACCTCGCAGGCCGTCGTGATTTCCAGGTGCTGCTGACCGGGTTTGCACCCGCTCATGGCATCCATCGCGTTGACAATGAGATTGATCAGCACTTGCTGCAGCTCGATGCGATTGCCCAGGACTTTGGGCAGCGCCGGCTCCAGATGAACCTGGGCGGTGACCTCCCTGAGCTCAAGCTCGCTGTGCAGCAGGTCGAGGGTCTCGTGAATGACGTTGTTGAGTTGCAGCACGCTTCGTTCATCAATGGTCTTTGCGAACAGCGCGCGGAGTCGCTGAATCACCCGGCCCGCCCGCCCGCTGTCGTCCGCGATGTCGGCGAGCGCGGCCCGAGCCTCCGCGATATTCGGCGGGGCGCAGGCCAGGAGTTGTTGCGCCGTCTCGGCGTTGCAGCGGATGGCCGCCAGGGGCTGATTGATTTCGTGCGCCAGCGAGGCGGCGAGCTGGCCCGCGGTGGTGATCCGGGCCACCCGCGCCAGCGCCTCCCGCAACTCGTGCAGGTCCATGTCCGCCTGCTTACGATCCGTCACGTCGCGGTTGCTGGCGCGCACGCCCAGGAATTCCCCCTGGTTCCCGGTGATCGGCTGGCAGAAGTGCTCGATCCAGCACAGTTCCCCGTCTTTGCGATGAATGCGAAAGGTGATCGAGCGGGGCATCGGCATGGCCCGGTCTGCGCACTTGTGTTGCCGCCAGTGCTCCCGGTCCTGAGGATGAATCATTTGGGTAAGCCGCTCCTTGCCCACCGCCAATTCCGCGGCGGAATACCCGGTAATCCGTTCGCAAGCGGGCGAACAGTACACCAGCACGCCTTCCGGACTCTCCCAGTATTCCCAGTCGTAGGTGAAGTCTGCGACCGTGCGGTAGCGTGTTTCCGACTCGGACAACTCCTGTTCGGCTAGCTTGCGGATTTCAATCTCCCGGCGCAGGTTCTCGTTAATCTGCTGCAGCTCGGCGGTCCGGTCCCGCACCCGGGATTCCAACTCCTGGCGGAGTCGTGCTTCACTGTTGCGCAGCATCGTTTCGGCTTCGATGCGCTTGGTGATGTCACTCATCGCCGTGCGAATGACCGGCCCTGCCACGCCCGTCCCAGCCGGTTCCTGCCCGGCCGTCTGCTCCAGGCAAATGCTCTCCAGGCAAACGTGGAAGGTGGCGCCGTTCTCTCGCTGGAGCATCAGTTCGCAACTCTGTTTCTCGCCCGGCCCGGGCGAGGAGCCGGCCTGCGGCAACGTGGTGGATAGATGGCGCCGCCACCGATCCCTGTCTTCAAACGCGACAAAGCTCCCCAGCGGGCGCTGGAGCAGTTTGGACCGCGGCACCCCCAGCAGCGTGGCGCCCATCAGGTTCACCTCCAGGATCCGGCCTTCGCCGGTGATGGCAAAGTACCCCACCGGGCTAAAATCATAGAGATCCAGGTACCGGTCGCGCGACTGCTCCAATTCCGATTGCACCCGCTTCAGCTCGTGGTTCTGTATCTCCAACTCGAGCTGATGCACTTGCAACTCGTGGATCATGGCCGCGGGCGTTCCCCTCTGCCGCTCCGGCACCGTGCCGGAGGAACGCGCCAGTTGCGCCTCGGCCGCTAACCTGATGTGCGGGTAGTGGTCGGGCGGCGCTGGTGGCTTTCGATGCTTGCTCATCTTGCGCTCGAGATGTTTAGATTCTACTCCGCCGGGCGGTAAAACACCAGTCGAAAGGCTGCCAAAGTTTGTATCAAACCAGCAATTCGCATTATCCCAAAAAGCGCCGTTGAACCAACGTAAAAGCGCAGCGCCGCCAAGCCGCAACCAACCCCAAACCGGGCTTAGGGCTCGTGCAAAAACAAATGCGGTCCTCGGGGTTTCATCCGGCGAGCGTGGAGCGTAAGAGCGTGGAGCGTCGCAGCGCGTTCGAGGTCGCCACGCTCTACGCTCAAACGCTTCACGCTCTCAGGGTGCTCGCGGGCCA
>CAIWJG010000687.1 GCA_903912925.1 uncultured Verrucomicrobia subdivision 3 bacterium
GAATCGCGCCTTCAGCGCTCATGGGGTTTTGCGCTGATGAACCCAGGGCGTTGCCCTGGGCTGGTATGAATGACGCCCTTGGCGTCTCTGCACTGCTATCTGTGAGGATTTGCGCAGCCCGCGCAAATTCTCTTGGCCCCAGGTAACCTTTGCAACTCATTCAACCCATTTAACTTTTTGGTTGCGGCTCTGCCGCGCTGTGCCTTTGCGTTGGCTCGACTTTCCGCTTCACTTCGGGGCCGCGGGCGCATTGTGTGGGGGAGGATGACCGCCGGCGCCGGTGGGGGCTGGCAGGCGGCGCAGGACTTTCAGGCCGAAGGTCTGATTCATACCAGCCCAGGGCAACGCCCCATAAGCGTTAACTTGTGTGTTTTCCTCCAACAATGTCCGCGCTCCAGTCACCCGTGCCAACAACGTTGGAAAAATGTGAGATGCGCACAAGCTGCGCATCGAGAATCGCAATCATTTCCATCGGGTCATCGAGATGCCCCAACCCAATCTGGTTTTTGGGATGAAGATGCTTCTGGGCACAAACGCCTCCGCAAGCCCAGGAGGTGTTGTTGCTGTGTCAGTAGCGCGCTAGATCAAGTCGGCTTGCTTCTCCGGCTTGGGCTCGCGCTGGGCTTTGGCGAAGGGATTGGCCTGCGGGGGGGCATCTACGCGCTCGGTGTGGTCCAACAGGCCTTCGATGGTGAGGATCTGGATTTTGGGGTAGTCTTTGTCGTGCCAGAGCTCGGACTGGTAGCGGCCTGCGTCGGCGGCCTCGTCGCGCATGGGCTTGGTGGGCTTTTCGAGGGTGAGCAGGATTCCGCCGGCAGCTTTCTGATTGTTCACGTCGCCGAGCAAGGTGGCCACGTCGTTGCGCTTCACGCCGCCGCCTTTGACCTGGACGATGAGTTTGCGGCGTTCATCTTTCGAGTCGTAGAAGTAGAGCAGGCCGTCCACGCCGCGATCCGCGCCTTTGCCGTCGCCTTCCCTGAGCGGGCGGGCACCGATGAGCGAGAGCGCCCAGTGCTGGAATTGGAACTTGTCCATTACCGCGAGCCGTTGCGCGCTGGTGAAATCCGTGGGTTGGCCTTTTTCCTCGAATTGGAGTTCTTCGCCGAAGGCATCGTGGAGGCGGCGCTTGATGAGATTGATGGCGAGGTACGTGACATCTATGGCAATCCACTGGCGGCCGGTCTTCTGCGCTGCGTGAGCTGCTGTGCCGCAACCGCCGAAGGGATCAAGGACCACATCGCCGGGGTTGCTGCTGGCGGTGATGATACGCTCAAGCAGTGCCGTGGGTTTTTGAGTCGGGTAACCCAGGCGTTCGGAAGACAGATTGTGCATGGTCTTAACATCGGTCCAAATGTCCTGAACTGGCACGCCGGGCAGGTCTTCAGGGTAAACCTTGAGCCTGGGCATTCCGCCTTGCTTTTTCGGCCAGTGAATTCTTCCCTGGGCTTCCAACTCATCCATGTTCTCTTTGATTTTCGCCCAACAACGGCTGGGCGGCGGCCTGACACCCTTCCACTCATAGAGCTGGCCGCTTGAAGCATGGGCCATTGAGGCAGTCAAATTCCCGCGACAGTACTTGCGTCCTTTCCCATCGGTCTGGTCAAAGAATGTTTGGAGATAATCCTCACTGTAGGGAGTATATTGCTGGTTCCACGTGGCCGCATCACTGGCGACGTAAAACAGGATGCAATCATGGATTGCGCCATACTTTTGCTCGACGTTGGCGTGTGCAGAAGTCCGCTTCCAAATTATCTCGTTGCGAAAGCACGCTGCCCCGAACACGCCGTCCAAAAGCATCCGCAGATAATGGCTCGCGGTCGGATCGCAGTGGAGGTAGAGGCTCCCGGTCGGCTTAAGAATGCGACGGAGTTCGACGAGGCGGGGGGCCATCATGGCGAGATAGGCCATCATGGGGGAGTTTTTGAGGAAGCTGTGGAAGGCTTCCATCAGCTCCGTGACGGCGACGTTGGGGCAGGAGTCAATGAAGCGGTTGTAAAGCTCGGCGGCGTCGGCCCAGGTCCAGGTGTCGGTGAAGGCGTGGAATTGGGCCTGGCTGGCCTGGCCGGAGGCTTCGCGGAAGAGGACGTTGTAATCGGCGTTGGAGTTGAATGGGGGGTCGAGGTATTCGAGGTCAACGGAGGCGTCGGGGAATTCCCTGGTGTCGCGCAGCCAACCGAGATTGTCGCCGAAGAGGAGGCGGTTCATGGGGGGAGTAATAGCAAGGGAGTGAGCGGACTGCGAGCAAGATTGCGCGGCTCAGCCAAATTCGGGCGCACGACAGGTTTCTTCAGGGTGGGCGTCCGACTCTCATTAACACCTCGCTTCAGCGAGGTGGGTGTGGCACGCGAACCGGCTCCCCAACCGCTTCAGCGGTTTAC
>CAIWJG010000688.1 GCA_903912925.1 uncultured Verrucomicrobia subdivision 3 bacterium
CAGAAGACGACCTCTTAGTCCAATGGTGACCTGGTCCAGCGGGGGTAAACTGTGGTGGTTTACGGGGATTGGAACGCCCGGTAGAACCGCCTGGGGTAGTTGCCGGCATCCGGGTCGGTATAGAAGAGCACGTTGGTAGGCGCGGTGTTGGTGAAGATCGGCAACCAGCCAGTCAGGTTCGTGCAGGCCTCGATCACCAGCGTGCCCGGCTGCAAGACATCGTGCACCTGCATTTGGAAGGTGTTGTCGGTGCGGTTCAGGTTGGTAATAACCGGCGAAGGAACGCGAATGTATTTCACCGTGGCAAAATCGTAACCGCTCCCAATGCCAGTCGAATACCCCGCCACGATCACATTGCCACCGTGGTCCACCGCCATGGCGGTAGCCACGTCATTGGAGTTCCCTGGCCCATCGTAGCGGTTGGTCCAGAGCGGCACCCCCGCACTCGAATACTTAATCGTCGCGTAATCGCAGCCGCTTCCGCTGCCAATCGAAGCGTCCGTCACGATCACGTTGTTGCTGCTGTCCACCGCCACGGCAATAGCTGCGTCATAGTCGTTCCCCGGCCCGTTATATCGGTTAGTCCAGAGCGGCAGTCCCGCGCTCGAATACTTGATTGTCGCATAATCGTCAGAGATTTCACTGCTAAGCGAATAACCTGTCACGATCACGCTGTTGCTGCCATCCACTGCCATAGCGTAAGGGACGTCACGATTGTTCCCCGACCCGTTATATCGGTTAGTCCAGAGCGGCAGTCCCGCGCTCGAATATTTGATCGTCGCGTAATCGTAGCCGCCTCCGCTGCCCATTGAACCCCCCGTGACGATCACGTTGTTGCTGCCGTCCACCGCCATAGCGGAAGTGTGGCCAGAGCCGTTCTCCGGTCCGTTGTAGAAGTTGGTCCAGAGCGGCAGGCCCGCGCTCGAATACTTGATCGTCGCGTAATTGTCAGAGCTTCCCTCGCCCGTCACGATCACGTTGTTGCTGCCGTCCACCGCCACGGCGAAAGCTGCGTAACCGTCGTTCCAGAGGTTGGTCCAAAGCGGCAGGCCCGCGCTCGAATACTTGATCGTCGCGTAATTGTAAGCGCTTCCTTGGCCCGTCACGATCACGTTGTTGCTGCCGTCCACCGCCACGGCGTAAGCTGCGTCGTCTCCATTCCCCGGCCCGCTGTAGCGTTGGACCCACGCTTGGATGGCGGTCTCGCCGCGCGTGAGTGCCGGGAGTAGCAGGAATATTACCAGCGGCCAAGCCATCGTGAGCTTTCGCAAGGTTGTTAGCATGGGGTTCGACTTCTGGGAGAATTCGTGTTTACCTGGATTATCCGTCCATTGAGTGCTCTGTCCGCGTTGGTGCTCGTGCTCGTGTCTCACCATCGTGGCGGCCATTATGCCGTCCCCAAGCCTCGCGTCAAGCCAAAAGAGGTGACTGCGGAGGCGGCTCGACTTGTCTTCTCATTAGCACCGGGGCTTCAGCCCGGTGCAGTTACGCGGACCCGGGGTTCAACTGTTTCAACAGTTTACCGCCTGGGGTGAGACGCCCGGCCAACTCGCAGGCGATAACGCTGAAGCTGCCGGGATTCGAGCAGCGTAATCCCGGAGGGATGATCGAGAATAGCCCAGCGCTTCAGCGCTGGGTGTGCGCGTCGGTGGGGTTTAGTCCCGAAGGGACGGCTGAGGCAACAGCGTTCAGCCGTCCCTTCGGGACTAATGTTGCGTGCCGGTCATACCCAACGCTGAAGCGTTAGGCTATTGTCAGTTGTCCTTCCAGGACAAGGTCAGGTACGCCTCGCCGAGCTGACCACGCTACTTGCAGCGCAACACGCGGGTGTCGCCTTTCTTCATAGGCAGATCCACCCGAGGTCCTCTCCCGATGAGATCGCCGGTCATCGCATCGCTCACTTGGCGGCGTTTGCCGGTGTCCAGGGCAATCGTGCCGTCCTGTGACGCATGCACGGCCACAATTGGCCCATTCGCATAGACATTGCAATCGGTCTGTGTGTAGAGGTGAACCCCCGCTTTTCTGGCGGCGAGCCGGAGCAGGTCGGAGGTCAGGCCTGGCGCGCCGACAAACAGCGACTGGCCTTCACGCGTCTGGCGCAGTGCGACCGCGGCCGAGCCGTCCGGGTAGGTCGCCAGGATCTCTGCCGGGGACGCGTCGGCAGCGGCAAAGAGCGGCTTGACCACCGCATCCACACCGAACGGCGTTTGCAGGCCGAGCTGTTTGCCGAGCGCGGTGGGCGTAACCAGGGCCTTGGCGGGGGACACCGGCACGAGGCGAAAGCCCGTTAGCTCCTGCATGGCTTCCGGGGAGGTCTTATCTCCGTCATGCAAACCGGGCGCGTAACACCAGACGCGGCAGGTGCCGCGCGTGTGGCGGCGCAGTGCCTGCCGTTGTGCGGCCGAGAGCTGCCACGCGTTGAGGAAGACATAGAGCTTCGAATGCACCCGGCCAGCGGCCACATCATCGAGCAGGTATTGGCCGTAGGGAGCGCCCATGCGCCCCAATGGCCGACGCACCTGGTAGATGCATTGCTCAGTGACCGGCCAGGCGCTGACTGAGGTCTCGATCATCGAGCCCTCGTCAATCACGGCGGCGACTTCCGGGCGGAAGGGGATGGGCTTTTCCACGAAGGGCCGGTCCACTGCATCGAGGCGTTTCATCTCTTCCCAGAGGCGCGGGTCATTGAACCAGCCGGTCATCGCGAGGTCCATCCACCAGGTGGCGAAGTTGCGCGTCGCTTCCTGCGCGACATTGCGCCGCAACATCGTGAGAGTCTCGGCCTGGTCCTTCGCGCCGTCGTATTGGCCGGGGAACTCGCCGGTGCCGAGGTAGGTGCGCGTGTCATCCTCGTAGAGCCACATTTTGCCGGCGAGGGCGACGCTCTCGGCGGCGGTCATCGCGGTGGCGCTGGCGCCGATGCCGCGGTCGAAATAGGAGATCGGCGAGCAGAGCAGGTCAATGTCCGGGCAGTCCAGCACCCGGCGCAGGGCGTAATGGCCGCAGGTCGCCGGGCCAAGCCGGATGGTGCCAAACTCAAACAGGTAACCGTAGAAGAAGGTGACCAGCTTGCGTCCGTGCGATGCCTGCCGGGCAGCATGCGCCAACTCGCAAACCAGGTCGGCCATGGCCTGTTGCTGAAACGCAGCGAAGTCAATGAGCGGCTTCTCGGTCGCCGGGTCGCGCAGGATGCCATTAGGCGAGGCGCGGCGTTGCGCGGGCGTCGGGATGGTGGCTTTGTCCAAGGTCGCGCCGGGCTCGTGCCATGCGGCTTGGAGTGCGGCGTCGGTGCGATACCGCGCGCGCAGCCAATCGCGCCAGGTGCTGGTGTCGGCTGGAGCATATCCATTGAGCAGCTTCTCCCAGGTGTCCTGATAGAACCATTCGCCGGTGTTCTGGCCGCACGGATGATAGCCGGCCATGTGGTCGCCGAACTTCTCTTCCAGGTGTTCGACCAGGGCCGCCACGCGCGCGGCGGCCTCGCGGCGGTAGAGCGGGGAGGCCACTACCCCATGATGCTGATGAGAGCCGTCTTCCCAGGTCATGTCTTCATCCGGGTGGGCCTTGCGCCACCAATCGGGCGGGTCGGCACCGAAGCGCGGCAGGAGCAGGGCCTGCGGGTTGGCGTCGAGGATCTGGGCGCAGATGTTGTCCATGCTCTGCCAGTTCACCGGCTGACCGGGCGGCGGCCACGGCGTATCAATCGGAAAGCTGACGAAGTCCACCCCGGCGGCCGCCGCCATGCGAATTTGGGCTTCAAAGTGGCCGGCCGGACCGCCTAGAAACGTATAGGGCTCCCCCGGCCGATAGAGTGCCACGGTGAGTTCGCGCGCGGGCTCAGCCTTCACCCAGAAGCTTACGCGGTAGTGTTTGCCGCGCACGATGGCCAGCTTGGGCAAGTGGTAGATGTGGAAGTCAGGCCACTGCCCGCTGGGCGGCTCGCGGAGCTTAACGTGGAGGCCGGCGGTTTGGGAGGCGCCAACGGCGGGCTCGACCGTCGCTGTCCCCACGGTGTTGGCCGCGCCGGGAGGCCAGAAGGTCCATTGGCTGGAGAAGGAGTTCTGCCCGCTCTCGAAGTCGGACAGAGGCGACACGTCTTTGCCGGAGGCCGTCTCCACGATGCGGATGTTGTCCAGGAAGATGTCGCCTGCGGTATGGCCGAAGCGGAAATGGAGGGTGCCCATTTCCAGCGCATCGTCCTGCGCGATGAACTCGAATTCCACCTGACGCCCAGCCGGCTCGACCTTGATGATCCCGGCCCCGGGACCACCAAAGAACATGCGCGGGCGGACCGCGCGACCGTTGACCATTAAGCGCGGCGCGCCCGACGAGGCATCTACTCGCACCGTGAGGCGCTCGGATTTTCCGGAGGCGGCGAGGACGGAGAGGCTGACGCAGGTGACTAAGATTGCGCAGGTTCGTGCCAACGTATGATTCATCGGCGTCCACAGTGGCAATGTGCGAGGGGCGAGACAAGCAATGGTTGTGAACCTCCGGCGAACAGCGTCGGTCCTGGAAGCTGGAAGAAGTCCGAAGTCCCGAAGGCCGAAGACCGAAAGAAGGCCGAAGCCCGAAGCCCGAATCAGTTACCACGGCGGGCTGATCCTTCGGATTTCGGATTTCGGCCTTCGGATTTGGGCAGTGGGCTTCCGAAACCGGTTGCGCTCGGGGCTCAGGCATGGTTACGTTTCCTCAACAAATGAATGCTGATCGCCCACGATCAGCTTACCAACGATTGCACTTATGAAGATCCCACGTCGTGAGTTTGTGAAACGGTCCGCTCTCGGTCTGGGCGGGATACTCGCCGGTTTGCCATTGGCAAAGGCCGCGGACTCGAAACCCGCCTTCTTCGATCCCTATGAGACCGTCTCCCTCGGCCAGACCAAAATCAAGATGAGCCGTTTCTGCCAGGGCACCGGCATGAGCGGCGGCAACCGACAGTCCAATCATACCCGGATGGGCAAGGAGAAGTTGGAAGCGCTGTTCCACGGTGGCTATGACCGGGGCATTCGCACCTTCGACCTGGCCGACCTTTATGGCACGCATCCTTATCTCCTGCCGGCCCTGAAAGAGATACCGCGGGACAAGATCACGATTATTACCAAGGTCTGGCCGCATCCGGGCAGCCTCCCGGAAACCGAGCGTCCGGCAGTTGACGTGACGGTGAGCCGCTTCCTGAAGGAAATCGGCACCGACTACATCGACCTGGTGTTGCTGCACTGCGCCACCTCGCCGAAGTGGACCGAGGAGTGGCGCGCGCAGATGGACGGGCTGGCGGCGCTCAAGGCGAAGGGTATGATTCGCGCCCACGGTGTCTCCTGCCATTCTATAGCGGCGCTCGAAGCGGCGGCGGCTGACCCCTGGGTGGATTCCGTGCATACCCGCATTAATCCCTTTGGCATTAGGATGGACGACAAGCCGGACAAGGTGGTGCCGGTGCTCAAGAAGCTTCACGCCGCCGGCAAGGGCGTCGTAGGCATGAAGCTCATTGGCGAGGGGCAGCTCCGCAACGACCCCGAAAAGCGGGACGAGTCAGCGCGGTTCGTGCTCGGTTTGGGCTGCGTGGATGTCCTCGACATCGGCTTCGAGAAGATCGAGGAGATAGATGACTTCGCCGGCCGGGTCCGCAAGGTGCCCCGCACGGCGTGAGCGTCAAGTAAGCTGGCGGGTCAGACACAGGGAATGGGAGTGATGCGAGTAATGGGAGTAATGGGACCAGGCAAGCCCGAAGCGGACAAGAATATCCGCGCTGCGAAGAATCTAAGATGCGCACCCCGTGTATCCCTCGATTGTTCCTCGATTGTTCCTCGATTGGTGCTCGATTGTTTGGGCTCAGGCGTGAGGTTTGGTTTTGAGGATGGGCTTAATCCGCCAGTCGGCGTCCGGCCCGAGGCGCAGGTTAGCACCGCCCCAGCCGGTGGGTTTGTTGCCGTAGATGGCGCGGACGCCTGTGGTGTAAAGGATGGTGGTTGAGAACAGCAGCACGGCTGTCAGCGCCAGGGCCTTGCGGGTGAGCAGCCCAAAGTCGGCCTTGCGGAGCGCGGGGGGAGTGTCTGCTAGGCGCGCCCAGCCGAGGATGAGCACCGTGCAGATCAGCGCGTTGAACATGGTGGTGCCTTCTGTCGCGATGCGGCTCTCGTGGAAAGCCACCACTGCCTTGGCGAAGTTGGCGATGACGATCAGCCAGAGGAACAGGAGATACAGCAGTTGGCCTTTGCCCAGCCATGTGGAGGGGATGAGGGCGACAGGGTGGCGGCGGTGGCGCACCAGCACCAAAATGGCACAGGCCGTGAAGGCAATCCACATCAGGGTGAACCACGACCAGGCCGACAGCTCGATGCTGCCGAACAGCGGCGCCTTGAGCGTCTCGGCGACCGAGCGGAACACGCCGGTGCCGCCGCTGACGGCAATCTTGCGCACAGCGGTCCAGTCTTCGATGTTCTTAACGACATTGATGTAGGTCAGGATGTTGAATATGAACACCACCGCGAAGATCTCCGTCCAGGGCCGGACGCGTGGTTCGTCGCGCCGCACAGGGAGACGGGAGGCGAGGATGCCGATGGGGATGAGGATCGCCAGCCCGTAGAGGACGCCGGCGAACTGCTCGAGTATGATGCTGTGCCAATTGGCGCTGCGCCAATGCTGCCACGCGGCGATGACGACCGGGTTGTCCGTGAGGACGGGATTACCCGGGGAAACGCACAGTATCTTGATGAACTGGGCGGTCGCGAGAGCCAGCCCGCCGAACGCTCCCGAAAGCCAGGTGACGAAGGACACTGGTTTCAGCCCGGTCTTCCGGCAGTAAAGGAGCAGCCCGACCATGCAGCCGACGGTATTGGCCCAGCTATCGCCGCGGGGCGGTTGGAGCCGAAACCCTCCGTGATGCGCGAAGAAAGGCAAGTTGGACAGGAGCACCGGTCCCACCAGGAACACCACCATACTCCACACCGCCATGCGGATCAGCAATGCGGAGCCCGAGCGCCACGCGCCATAGCGGTAGAAGTAAAGCGACAGGCCGGCCACGGCACCGAAGACCCAACCCAGGTGCGCGCTGTGCTGGCCGAAGATGGTCGGCCAGTTCGTGAGCAACTGTTCCGCTGCGAACTTTGGCGCGCCGGTAGCGGGGTCGAGCAGGGTGAGGTCGCCTTGCGATTGCACCAGGGCACCGACGACGGCATCCTGCCAACCGGCGGCCGCGAGGAACCGCTGGAGCCCAAAACCTACGCCGGCACCTACAACTGCGAACCCAATCAGGTGGCCAAACTTGCTGAAGCGCCGGTCCCAGAGATCAAACAGGCATAGCGCCGTCATGGCATAGACGGCTTCCTGCCATTCGCTGTCGAGCCAGTATAGGGGATCGCGCTGGCGGAACCAGGTATGGTCCGGGCTCGCCGCGGCGAATAAGCGCTGCTGGAAATCGAAGGGCGTGTCTTGCAGCACATACTGGAGTGCCCAGAACCCGAAGACCCAGCATAGCGGGCGGAAGATGGCGGTAAGCTTTTCGCGGCTCTCGGTGGCAGCATAGGCGGTGCCTGCCCCGCCCAGGGCCGCCCAGAGAAAGGCTTCAAAGTAGGTTGAGGCGAAGCCATACAACTGCGTTGGGAGATGGCCGGTCTGGGTGTAAGACGGCGGATGCATGTAGGCGATGGAGCCGCCAAAGCCCCATCCCAGGGCGCCGAAGAACGCAAAGTAAGGCAACCGTCGCCGCCAGTCTTCGCGTCCGGACATCAGGGCGACGGCCATGCCGGCCAGTGCGCCCGCAATCATGGCGCCGTATTCGTGTCCGTAGTTGCCGCGGATACCCCATCCGATGGACAGGGATAAGAGGACCAGCACGATCGAACTGGGTCTGAAGGAGGGGGACTTCATAGGAATGGGGGCTTAGGGAAGGAAATGTAGAAATGCATGGATAGCGATTCTCTCCGGGCCGCGGGCCGGTTGACGCCACGCAGGCCAGGAATTGTGCGTCTTACACCGGCTCATGATTCATTGTCGCGGGCGTTACTATGCCGTCCGGGGGCATCGCGTCGAGTCAAAATGTTGCGGGGGAGCCTTTTGAATCCGATAAGGAGTCGGCGGCTGGCCGAGGGTGGAGCTGGATTCATGGTGGTGCCTCAGAGAGCTGAGCCCGTGGAAACGACGTGAGCTCCGTTCCCCCTCACCCTACCCTCTCCCCAAAGGCGAGGGTGCCGAGGGTGGAGCTGGATGTTCATGGTGGTGCCTCAGAGAGCCTGAGCCCATTTCCAGCTCGGGGCACCCAATTCCCCCTCACCCTACCCTCTCCCCAAAGGAGAGGGTGCCTAGCCCCAGGAGTGGAAATGCAGAATGCAGAATGTAGAATGCAGAATGAAAACAGCCGGCTGTACGGGAGCCATTCCTCTTTCTGCATTCTTCCTTCTTCCTTCTGCATTCACCCCTCAAGGACTCCTGGCCGAAGCTCCGGGAGCGGGCGTTTCTGAACAACTGACCCAAAGGAATAACTATGGGTGAGTCAGCCGGAAGAACTGGCGCGGCTGAGTTGACACCCCTGAGACGGTGCGTGCCACTGTATTCCCATTGGTTTGATAGGGTCGAAGAACCTCGGCCCACACGGCAGGGCCTGCCGCGAGATTCGGTGTGCTCTGGAGGGTCCAGTCAACCGCGGAGAGGGGCCAGGAAACCAAGGCGCTGTTGCCGGAAATGGCGATGGTGAGGTGGGGAGCCGCGCTGGAATAGGAGAGGGCCAGGGAGAGATTGTCCGCATACCCGTCGTTAAAGCTGCCGTAGGCCCAGGTCATGGAAAGCACACTGCGGATGATGCGGGTGCCAGGGGGAATGTTAGTGACGGCTTGTCGGAACAGGAAGGCGGTCTGGTTGGTCCGGTCGGCGGCCAGGACGGGGCCGATGACGACGCTGCCGTTGGTCTGGCCACCAGCGCTCAGGAAGTAGGCGGTGAACCGGGCATTGTCGTTCTGATCCAACCAGCCACCCAGCCAACCGCTGATCGTGCAGGCGAGACTTCCCGAGTCGATGTCCGCCCAGCGGGTAGAGACATCGAGCTCCTGCGTCGCGGTGGCGGCGGTCGCGCCGGATCCCCCCGCGAAGTAGTTACTGCCGCAGTTAGCTCCGACTGCGTTGGTCAAGACACCCCCGGCGGCGCCGTATTGGTCAACGGTGAAGTTGCCGGTGGTGGTCCAGCCGGGGACTGGTTCCACAGCAGTGCCATCCACCGAGCCGGGGCCGGCTTCGGCGCCGGGATTGGCGAGCAGATTGGTGCCGAGGAGCACGGGCGGCGGCGGCGAGTTGCTGAGCATGAGGGAGAGGCTGTCCGCATAGCCGTCGTTGTAGCTGCCAGCGGAACGGGTCATCAGGACCTGGCAACGGATGGCGCGGGTGCCGGTCGGGAGCCGCGCTGTGCCTTGGCGATAGACGAAGCCGGTCACGTTGGTCCGGTCGCCGGAAAGCACCGGGCCAACGTTCAGGCTGCCGTTGGTTTGGCCGCCGATCGTGAGGAAATAGGCCGCGAGGCGAGCGTTGTCGTCCGTGCTGCTGTAGCCGCCGAGCCAACCGGCCAGCGTGCAGACCACCGAATGAGAGTCAATGTTGCCGGCAGCGCTGGAAACATCGACATCCTGCCAGGCCGAGGAGAGGGCGTTGGTGGGGCCACCGGCGAAGAAGTTGGTCCCTCGATCCGCCGGGCCGGGGCAGGTCGCAAGTACCCCGGAAGCACTGTCGTATTGCGCAGCGGTGAACCCGCCTGCAGTGGCCCAGTTGGCAATCGGCACAACGACCTCGCCATTAGTGGAAGCGCTGGCAAGCTCGGCGCCGGGGTTGAGCAGGAGGTTGGTGCTGTAGAGGTCCGCGCGGGCAGTGGCGGCGAAGCAGCCGTTGGCGAGCACGAGCACAAGTAAGAACTTGATGACTTGGGCTGCAGCATGTAGCGGGAGGATGGGGGATGCGGTCTTCATTGGGATGAAATGCCGGTGGTTGCCGGGCGGCGAAATGAGACGCCCAATAATAGGGCGCCTGGAGCTGCGACGTCCGCCGCTTCAGGCATAAGAATTCCGGGTGGCTGATTGTCTCAAGCGCATCCCACAGATTGTGGTTTTGATACACAAATTCACGATCTTCAGACACTATCGCTTGGGGTCGCTTGAGTCAATCAGCCACCCAGATAAGAGAATGCAGAAGGAAGAAGGAAGAAAGGGGAATGGCTCCCGTTCAGCCTGCGGTTTTCATACTTCATTCTTCATTCTTCATTCTTCATTCTTCCTTCTGCATTCCCTCTCCTCACCTCTCTCCCCTTCGGAAGGGGAGAGGGAGCAGC
>CAIWJG010000689.1 GCA_903912925.1 uncultured Verrucomicrobia subdivision 3 bacterium
AGCCAAAGAACTGATTCACCTGCCGGGTGAATGGAAGGCTTAGGCAATCCATGCATAACTAGCTGTCTTTGTGATCTTTGCGTTCTTTGCGGTTAAATCAACTGCCGAATTTAGGGTGATCGAGATAGATTCGGGGGCAATCCAGCCCGCGCTGATACAGTCGGGCAAGTCGCAGCCAAAAGGGGTAAAGGTTCACCGCGAAATACCCAAAATACGCGGAAAGCAAACGAGGGAGGTGACCTCTAACCGGAAGGCATTAACCACAAAGAACGCAAAGAACGCAGAGAAGAACTGGGACGGCAGCAAGGAGTTGGCAGCGTTCTTCCAATCCCCCGATGGGTCATCCCTGCTCAATTCTCTTTGCGATCTTTGTGTTCTCTGCGGTTAAATGAAATGGAGTCGGACGGCAATTGCTGGTCAGGAGCGCGGCAAGAAGGGCTGAGAGAACGAGGACCCGACAGCGAAGGGATCGCCGGGATACTGCTCGTAATAAATTGAGTCTTTAGCCTTCAGCCTTTAGCCTTGGCACTTCGTATGAGACCAAGACTCTTCGCCGCTCTGGCCTGGCCGATGTTCACCGTGCTGGCTTTCACCATCACCGACCGCGCACTCGCGGAAGACACCCCTGAGCTGTGGTATGATCAGCCGGCGAGCCGGTGGGTCGAGGCGCTGCCCATCGGCAACGGGCGGCTGGGGGCGATGGTGTTTGGCGGCATCGGCAACGAGCAATTGCAGTTCAACGAGAGCACGCTCTGGACCGGCAAGCCGCACGAATATCAGCACGAGGGGGCAGTGAAGTATCTGCCGCGGTTGCGGCAACTGCTCAACGAGGGCCGCCAACTCGAACTCGAAGCCGGCCGGCTGGAACAGGACGATAAGCGGAGGGAAGCTGGCGAGAAGCGGTTTGCATCGCGAGCCAGGCAGCGGGAGGCAGAGGAGATCGCCATGAAGGAGTTCATGAGCATCCCGATTCGGCAGCAGGCATATCAGCCTTTCGGTGATGTGCGGCTGGCCTTTCCCGAACAGGCGGGCGCCACCGGTTATCGTCGGGCGCTCGACCTCAATACCGCCATCGCCAAAGTGAGCTACCGTATCAGCGACGTGACCTTCACGCGTGAATGCTTCACCAGCTTCCCGGACAAAGTGCTGGTCTGGCGGGTCACGGCGGACAAGCCCGGGCGCGTCAGTTTCACCGCCACCATGGACAGCCCGCACAAGTCGGCACAGGCGGCAGTTTGTCAGGGCGACCGGCTCTCGCTCTCAGGTCAGGTGGAATCTGACGGCCTGAAGTTCGAGTCGCGGCTCAAGATCATTGCCAAAGGCGGAAAGGTCGTGGTCAAAGACCGCGCCATCACCGTCGAGAACGCCGACAGCGCGATGCTGGTGCTGGCGGCGGCGACCAGTTTCAAGAACTATGGGGATATCAGCGAGGACCCGGTCGTCCGCAACGACGCGTCGCTGGCTGCCGTGGGCAGCAAAGACTTCGACACGCTGCTCCGGGCGCATCTGGCCGATTACCAAGGCTTGTTCCGGCGCGTGTCGCTCGACCTGGGCCGGACGGCAGCCGCGAAGTTGCCGACCGACCAGCGGATCAAGGGCTTCGCTTCGGGCGACGATCCCGACCTGGCGGCGCTCGCGTTTCAGTATGGCCGGTATTTGCTGATTGCCAGCAGTCGCGCGGGCGGCCAGCCGGCCAATCTGCAAGGGATCTGGAACGACTCGCTCAAGCCGCCCTGGGACAGCAAATGGACGGTGAACATCAATACCGAGATGAACTATTGGCCGGCGGAAGTGGCCAACCTTTCGGAATGTACCGAGCCGCTGTTTGACATGGTCCAGGATTGCGCGGTTACCGGGCGCAAGACTGCGCAGGCCCATTACGGCGCGCGCGGCTGGGTGTTGCATCACAACACGGATCTCTGGCGCGGAACGGCTCCGATCAACCAGAGCAACCACGGCATTTGGCCCAGCGGCGGCGCCTGGCTGTGCCAGCATCTGTGGGAGCATTTCCTCTTCACAGGCGACCAGGCATTTCTCAACCAGCGTGCCTATCCCGTGATGAAAGAGGCGGCGTTGTTCTTCGTGGATTACCTCTCGAAAGATCCCGTCACCGGCAAACTCATTAGCGGCCCGTCCAATTCGCCGGAGCAGGGCGGGTTGGTGATGGGACCGGCGATGGACCACCAAATTATACGCGCCCTCTTCGCTAACACCGCCCAGGCGGCTCGCGTGCTCGGGCAGGACCGCGACCTGGCGGACAAGCTCGACGGCTTGCGGCAGGAGATCGCGCCGAACCGCATCGGCAAATACGGCCAGCTCCAGGAGTGGGTCGAAGACAAGGATGACCCGAAGAACATCCACCGCCACGTGTCGCATCTGTGGGCGGTCTATCCCGGCTCGGAAATCACGCCTGCAGACAAGGAGCTTTTCGCGGCTGCGCGCCAGTCGTTGATCTACCGTGGCGACGCGGCGACTGGGTGGAGCATGGGCTGGAAGGTCAACCTGTGGGCCCGGTTTCTCGATGGCGACCACGCCTATCTCATCCTAAAGAATCTGCTCCGGCCGCTGAATGACAAGGGGACGATGGGTGGAGGTGGGATGTATCCCAACCTTTTCGACGCCCATCCGCCGTTCCAGATTGACGGCAACTTCGGCGCTGCCGCCGGCATCGCCGAGATGTTGCTGCAAAGCCAGAGCGGCGAGGTCGTCCTGCTGCCGGCCCTCCCGAAGGCATGGGCTGAGGGCTCGGTGCGAGGTCTGCGTGCGCGGGGCGGATTCGAGGTCGGCCTCACCTGGGCAGGCGGCAAGCTGACGCGAGCTGAAATCAAGTCGCTCCTCGGGAACCCCCTGCGCGTCCGCCACGGCGAGCGTGTGGTGGACATGAAGGTTGCGCGAGGTCAGAGCGTTGCGTTGGACGGCGCGCTCAATGCCAAATGACAGCGGACCCGAACATCCAACATCCAACGCCCAACATCCAACATCCAATGGTTGCCCAAATTATGGGACGGATGGGACGGATGGGACGGATGGCGGTGATGGGAAAAGCTGTGATGTTGGATGTTCGGGTCCACTGTCAGCATTAGCCCCTATTTGCCCCTTAGTTCACTTGGCTTTGGCTAAGCTTTTTCGCTCCCAGGCAGCCTTGATGTCGGATGGTGGCTCGAAGACCGTCTCGGGCACGTTGTCCCATTCCACCTTGGAAATGGTTAACTCCTCGCGATATTGGAGGGCCGTAAACACCTGCCGCACGGGCACCATTTGGTCGCCGAAGCGGCGATAATCGTCGTAGGTTTCCAGCAACTCGCGGCTGCCGCCGTTGCCTTCGTCCGCGCGGCGCCGTTGGTACAGCAGCCCAGTCTCCGCGTCGTAGAATTCGTCGAACACCTCGCCACTCTTCCGAACCAACAGTAACTGATAGCACGTTCTGCCATCCACCTTAATGGTGCCCAGCGTTTCCATTGAGCGGTAAGACCCCGGCCCGTGCAACTCCGCCTCGAAGTCGCGCATAGCCAGACACTGTTCGAGGTCCTTGCCGGCGGCGAACTTCACTTCGGTGCCCGTCGCCCGCCAATAGCGTTGGCCGTCGCATCCCTGGCGATGGAGGCCCTCAGCGAGTTGGACCTGGAGGCAGAAACGATTGGTCCTGGCCGAATATATTTCGATTGGACTGGAGAAACCTTTGTTTCGCGGGAAGCGCAGTTGGCCGGAAATGTGCATCGAGGTGTGTTTGCGAATCGCTTCCTGACCTCCTATCAACCCAAGGTAGCGATCGATAATCTCCTGAGCGGGCTTTGGATCCGGCTTCAGCGTGGCGACTAGCGGTGCCACCTCACTGCACTTCGAAGCCGGGATGGCAAAGCCCTTTTCATCTGTCCGAACCTCCTTGCCTTTCAGGAGGTAGTGGTCGCCAAATACCTCAAGGTCAGTCAGAAAGGGCACGCTCAGGCCAGTGCGCAGGCGACGATAATCCGACCAGGTCACGCTGACGTTGAACGATCCGCCGTCGTCGGTGAAAGGGTTGATCGCGCCGACGAGCAAACTTCGCACGGTATCGTAGTATTCGAGCGCATGCTCGCCGGAGGGGAAAACGACCAGCACCCGGTAGCAGTCGCGCCCGGCGAAACGCTCAATGTCGAGTGTGCGCGTCAGGCGGAACTCGCGGCTGAAGTAAAGCGGTGTGAACTTGTCAAGCAGCCCGCGAAAGGGCACCGATGCGATGCTGGACATCGGCTCGAGCCGGCGCTCGAAATCAATCGTCCACCCGTTTGTCCCGTCGTAACCGCACTCCGGCTGACGGACCCCCACGAACGGCACGCGGATCATTCCGAAGAACGCGTGGTGATACTTGAGCCGAAGGAGAAACCGATCCGGCGCCTCAACGAAAAACTCGATCGGCGCCTTGACCTTCAGCGATACCAGGTCGGCTTCGCCCCGGAGAACCATGTTGTGGGGCTTGCGCAACGCCGCGTCACCGCCTATGGCCGCGACATGGCGCTGAAAGACTAGCTCCGCGGCGGGTAGCTCGGCGGCGCGAGAACTGATGTTGGTCATGGCCGAGGCAACCGCCGCAAGCGCCAGGAGCACGAAGCAGCGGACACCCTGAAAGGTGGACACCAAGCGGGGAGCGTGGGAGCGTGGAGCGTGGGAGCGGGGGAGCGGGGAGCGAAGAGCCGCGAAGCACGCCGCCGGTGTCAGGCAGATCATCCGGGTCAGGCTGGTGGATTGCTGAAGCGCCTCGGGGAAGAGGTTGCGACAGTTAAACATTGTTCGCCTGGGTTTCATGGGTGCCAGATTCAAATGCTCACAGAGTGCGGGAATGACTTTACGGCACACGGATGCGGTAGAAGCGCGCGGGATAGTTTGTCGCCGTGTCGTCCGTGAACACCGCGCTGCCGCTGGTCAGCGGCACCGTCTTTAGCTCCTGCCAAGCCGAGGCCGAAAGGTTCGTCGAGCCCAGCACCGTGGCCAGCGCCGCGCCAGGCACCGTGACGACAATTTGCACCTGCCCATTCGCGAGCCGGGTCACCGCGCCGGCGTTAAACACCGGTGCATCAATAATGCTGAAAGGCGCGTCACTCTCGTCGTACAGAGCCGCATTGGCCGTGCTCCTGATCCGGATGGAATAATCGCTGCCGGGAACAAGCGACGTGGGGAACGTCCAGTTGTAGGCGAGGTTGCCCGGCGCGTTGGTGACGATGGTTCTGACCAGCCCGCCGCCCTTGTAGAGGTCGAGGGCAATGTTCTCGGTCACGTTGGCATTCCACTGAACGTAGTAAGACAATCCGCGTCGCCAGGCCTCTCCGCCGTTGGGCACCGTCACGCGAACCGTCGGAGGGACACTGGTGAACGAGTTGGTGGACCAGTCGCCCGCTTCGCTCGCCTCGTAATTCCACGTGCGCACGCGCCAGTAGTAGGGCGTGCCCGCGGCCACGGTCACATTGGTGTAGCGGGACTCAGTGAGAAAGGTCTGATTCACCAGCAGCGTCGTGAAATTGCTCGTCGAAGACACTTGGAGATCGTAGCTGCCCGCGAACCCCTTCGGAGTCCAGAAGAAGGAGACGGGCAAGGTTTGATTGACCTCGGCCCCATTGAGCGGAGTGATCAGGAGCGGCGGATACATCACCTCAGCCACATCGGGGAACCCGAGGATGTACTCGCCAAAGCCGCTGAAGGGGGCTTGGAGTTGATGTGTGACCCAGTTGTATTCGGTGAATACGGCAGCGAAAATACCTTGGCCGGGATCAACGCGGTAATACACCGTCGTGTTGGTGGGGTCCTTGAGGCCAAAACTGTTGACGTCAAAACTGAGCTGGCCGCTGAGCGCATCGATCCCGGTCTGCGTCATCTGCACGCGAACCGGAACCACGCGCGGGGCCCTGATCATAAAGCGCGGCAGCACGGGCGCGAACGGTTGCCGCGACATGGTGACATCGTTGTAACCATCCGGGTCCCCGTCGAGAGTGTCCACCTTCAGGCTCAACCCGGTATTGGCGGGGCCATCGCTAAACGCATAGGTGTTGCCTTCGGCCAGTTCGGGTTTGGTCACATTAATGTAGGTGCTTGCGAGCGGCCACACATTGCGGGTGAAGCTGCCGCTGACGAGGCCGGTGACGACGCCGCTTGCGTTTGTATAAGCTGGCAGTTGCACGTCGGTGGCCAGGTTACCTTCCTCATTGGCCTCGGTCATCGCCAATCGGGGCGACGCGTTATTGTCGTTTCCCCAAGTGGTGATCGTATGGCCGCCGGCCAAACGCAGCACGTCCCCGCCATTGTAAGTGATGATGTCCGTGGGGGTATGCCGGGACTGCCACACCAGCTTGGCCGTCTTATGGACTTCATCAATCTCGTACTCCGCCGCCCGGGAGTAAGGTCGCTTGAAGTTCCACTCGGGAGCCGAATGGTCGCTGTAGCCGTTGTCGAAGACGGTGAGGTTGCCGTTGGCGAGCCGCTTGACCGAGTGCTGGACCGAGAACTCGGCCGGATCTCCATAGCCCGGCATCCCTTCCGGAATGGCGTTGGTGAAGGTGAACTCGTTCTGCTTGCCCCCCATACGCCAGATGATCTCGCCGGTGGTGCGGTTGATCTTGAGAACCTGGCAGGTGTTGCGGCAGGAGATGATGATGGTGCCGTCCAGATCGTCAAACCAAACGTTATTCACATGGGCGTAGCTGCCGGGGTTCTTCAAATCCTGATAGGAGTCGATGATCGGGACGTGGTCGAGAATTCTCCACTGGAAGACCACGTTGTTGTCCACGTCTATTTCTTGAACAACGTTGTGCGATATCTTGGCTGCCGGGTACCCGCCCGGGACGAGCGTGCTCAAGTCCATGATTGCCGAATCCACGATCGTGAACAGGGCATGACCGTTAGGCATCACGCGCATGTCACGCTCCGCCGAATAGCCGTTGCCCGCCTGGTTGGTGGCAATCACGTTGAACGATGAATCCTTGGAAAAATACCTGAAGGGCTGCCCTTTGGTCCCTTGGCTGCTCACGAACAATCCATTGCAGCCCAGCAAGCCCAGGCTGTTGGTCTTGTTGAGGAGGACGGGACCGCCGGCGTTGTCCAGGATGGCAAAGTAGTTCGACCAATAGCCGGAGATATTGCTGACGCTGAGGCTCCCGAACAGGTAGCCCGGGTCCGGGACGCTGTTCGACACGATGTTTATTGGCGGAAAGTCCGTCGGCACTTGAGCGTTCGCTCTAGTGAGAGCACCCAGTACTGCGACGGCGGTTAAACAACCCAGACCCACTTTTCTCATGTTCATATAATCACTTTCTTTCAATTAGTTCACGACTCTCCAGTCCACCCCGGTCAGGGGCTGCCAGACCAGTTCTCTCCGAGAATCTCAAGATCCTTGAAGTCCACTTTCCCATCCCCATTTAGATCCGAAACCAAATTCGGCTGTTGTTTGAGCCACTCGCCGGTCATCACCGCCAGATCCAACAGGTCCACCCGGCCGTCCATGTTGAAGTCGCCCGGCGGCGGGTTGAACAGCATGATGTTATCAAGATAGACGGGTTTGGTCGAACCTCCCAGATTGAAAACCATCTGGGAAGTGAAATCTGACGCCGCCTGCATCGTGAGGACGTAGCGGAAGTGGTTCGTGGTCGAGGTTAGAGAAGGATTTAGTGTTCCGCTGTAGTTGAGGCTGGCAGCGCTGTTCTGCAGCTTGGCCTCGATGTAACGCGTCCCGCCACTCGTCCAGGCGTCGAACTCCAACACGTACTTGTTCCCCAAGATCAGCGGAATGCCCGCCTGCCGCAACTGGATCGCGGTGGTGGCGCTGCCGGCATTGGTGATATCGAAACGGCTGAAGCCGCTGGTGACGGTCCAGGCCGCGGTCGCAGGACTGGTGACCGTCCAGGTCCAGGCGTTCTTTCCGGAGGAGAAACCCCCATTCGTGACCATGTTCTGCCCGGGTTTGATGATGTTTACGGTCACATTCTCCTCGTTGGAATAGCCGCCTTCCACGCCATTCCTGCTCACGGCGGTGACGCGGAAGTAGTAGAGCAGTCCATTCGTCAGGCTGGTGAGATGCGTTAGCGTCGTTCCAGATACGGCCAGCAGGTTGGTTGGCTGCGGTGAGGTGCCGCCGTAAATGCGGTAGGTAACCACATTGGTGTCGCCGAACTGGTTGTGAAGCAGCGTCACGTTATCGGGATAGGACTCGAGAATCAGATAGGGCTTCAGGGCGGCGGCCTGCCAGGCGCAGCGCCAGACGCGGTAGGCTTCATATTGATTCACCCAGTTCATCTCGAACGCCTTGGTTCCATCCGGGCGAACCTCGGTGAGCTTGGGCAGGCTACCGATCACCCAGTTGATGAGGGTGTTGCCGTTGGGCAATCGTTGACAATTGCCCATGTAATACGTGAACAGGCTCGGCGTAGGTATGGCCGGGTACTGCCAGGCGACCGTGGCGGTCATGTTGGTGGGATCCAGGAGGTATTCCACCGCGCGAGACATTTGGGGACTATGCCCGTTGCCGTTGTCAAAGAGCGTGTAGCGGTTGGTGCCGATGCTGCGGACGGCGTGCTGGTTGCGCGGACCACTTAGCGGATCATTGACAAAGGCGAATTGGTTGTGCGTCCCGCCCAACCGCCAGATGACCTCGCCCGTATCCCGGTTGATCTTGGTGATCTCGCTCAGATTGCGACTGGAGACTAGAATATTGCCGTCGGTATCAACATCAATGGCGTTCATGTGGGAAAAATCCCCAGGATTCGTGGTAGTAACGACATATTGCTGCCCCGCAACATCGAGGTGGTCCCATGCCCGCCATTGAAAGATCAAGTCGCCTGCCGGGGTGAACTGCTGGATACAATTCTCGGTGACACTAACGCTCGTGCTGCCGCCGGACATGTAACGACTCAGGTCCACGGTTTCGGAGTGGAGCCCGATGAGGAAAT
Organism: uncultured Verrucomicrobia subdivision 3 bacterium; assembly: GCA_903912925.1. Lineage (GTDB taxonomy): Bacteria > Verrucomicrobiota > Verrucomicrobiia > Limisphaerales > UBA8199 > PALSA-1440. The sequence continues at coordinate 8,910 of CAIWJG010000689.1, forward strand.
ACGTTCCATCCGCCAGCACTTGCAGTTCGTGCTCGTCCACCGAGTAACCGTTGACGGTCCAGTATTCCGCAATCTTCTGGTAGTTGGTATTCATCCCGTAGAAATACTGCCCTTTGTCGCGCGCGAGCAGGGTCAACACGCCATTATGCTGCACCTTCATATCCCGCCGTTCGTCGGGCATCCGCATGTACCAGACGGGCGAGCCGGTGTTATCAAAAATGATGTTGTAGGGTTTGCCGCCGCCGCCCCGGTTATCAATGAAGATATACTCCGGATCCGGGTTGGTATTGACGGTGATGCTGATATGCGGGAAGTCGCTGGGGACGGATACCCCATTGGGCATGAGCCCGGTCACGCCGGGCGAAGCCAGAGAGGCAGTCAGCGGATGCGGGGGCAGCCCACCATCCCCGACCTTTGGCGTATTGGCTGCCAGAGAGGATGAACTTCCGTTCGTCCAAGGCGAGAGCACCCATCCCGGAATGACTTCGGAGGGAGCGGACGTGGATTCACCGGGTTTAGCCCAACCCACCGCGAGGTTATCCCCGCCGCCATCCTCCTTTTGCAGGGCTTCAACGTAGTATTTGCGCCCCGCAACCAGGCTGATCGGAGCGGATTTTTGATTGCTTTCCCGAGTCCATTCCCGCGAATTCGCCCAAGTGGAGACGTAGGCGATCCTGCTTTTGTTGGTCGGAGAGTCATTGGTGCTCAGCCAGAGTTCGCCATTGTCATCTGTCGCAATCCAGAACACATAGCTGCCCGTGTTGGGAGCCGTGATATACCCCCGCACCCGCGTGCCGTAGTATTCTGCCCAATCCGTCGGCGCCTCGAAACTGGAGAGTTGATCACTGCCACTGGGGTTGTTGGGGTAATTAACGTTGTTGGTCAGAGCGCTCACCGCTGTGCCGGAGATGCCCAACCAGTATTGGCGCAGGATGGAGCCAGTGGGTTGAATGAATGTGAGTTGAGCCAATTGAACCGCATTGGCGGTGGCCGGATTGTTAACACTGGTTATCTCCAGACGGTAGCCGCGGTAGGCAACGAAGTTTGTAATCGCAGTCGCATAGGTGTTTGTCTGTCCCCGGCTGCTGAATACCTGGTTGGTTCTGGTATCCAGCAGGACGAGATTGGTGGACGCATCCACACCGTAGAAACGCCAGTTTTTGGGGTCGCGCTCTGGAAAGTCAGCAGCCGAGGTGATGGCGTACTGGTTCACATATCGGGTCTCGATACCGGGGTATGCATACTGAATCCAACTGAAATTCGTGCTGCCGTTGGGAACCATGAGGTCCACCCATTTGGTATTGGGATCGCTGTCAAAGGCATTCTCCTTGGTTTCATTCGGTGGATTGTCACCGCGAGCGGTCACTGCGGGAGGGTCCGGCATGTGCCCGGAGATCATGAACTGATATTGATACGGCTGGACAGTGCCGGAAGGCATCAGCGGGTTCAAACTCACCGTGACCAATTCGTTGGCCCTGAAAGTAGAGGACATCTCAAAGATGACCGTCCGGTTGTCGCTGGCAATCCGGGTCTGCCCCGGGTGACTTCCGCTCTGCGCTCCGGTCACCTGGATGAACTGCGACAAGTTGGTGACTGCGGAGGGGGAAACATCCGTGAAACGCACCAGCACAAACCTTGTCTGTGGCGCTGTGTATTCCGCCTCGGGCAAGGGAGAGAGATACAGGTAACCTAACACGGGGACGTGACCCTCACCCCCAGCCCCTCTCCCAGAGGTAGAGGGGAGGGATAACGCCCGATAATCACCAGTGTCCGCCCAAGCCAGGCCCGCACCCAGCAGAAGCGCAAGTCCCATTAATGGTATCTTTGCTTTGTTTTTCATGGCGGGCTAGGGATAGTGAACCCGATAGAATCTCGCCGGGCCTTCCGTCACCGAGTTCGTGTATGTCCCGCTGCGGTTTCCGGTGCCGGTCCAGGGGCCTTCAACTGCGGGAGCGGTTTCCAATTCGCCCCCCGCAAAGGAGATGGTAATAACCTCTTTGGCCAACTGGATTCCTACTGGTCCACGGATGATAAGGGCCACCTGCGCGGTGGCTGCGCCGCAAGGCGCAAGCTGGCCGGTGGAGGACAGTGTCAACGTGACCGTGCCGACCGCAATATCGGCTGCCGATGGATTATACGTGGCGTTCAGGGTGGTCGCGTTCGGCGCGAAAGTGCCCGTGCCGGAGGACGACCAGGTGCCGCCTGTGGCCCCGCCGCCAACCGAGCCGCCCAAGCCCGCCGTGCTGCTGCCCGCGCAGATCGTCTGGTTGCTGCCCGCACTTGCCGTGGCTGGCGCGTTAACAGACAGCACGGCTGGCGGTGCGGAGGTAACCGACGGACCGCCGGCACCACCGACGGTGACCTGGTATTGATTGCCGTCGTCGGCCAGCGTGGCGAGCAGGTTCGTGTAGTTCGCATTGGTGGCGGTGGCGCTGATATTGGTGAAAGCCGTCCCTCCAGCGCCGCTCACCTGCCATTGATAGGTCAATCCCCAACCCGTAGCTCCCACGCGAAAGACCGCTGGTGAACCCGCACATACCGTCAAGCTGGCAGGTTGATTAGTAATTGCTGGCGCATGGCCCGGCGGAATCACCAGCGCTCCGGCAAATGTCGGCGTGATGCTGACGCCGGAAGAAGCCGAAACCACTCCTCCGCGGGTGGCATTCGCGGCCACAGATACCTGGGCGGGTTCGCTCACCTGGAGCAGGCACAGCGTGCCCGCCGCGGGCGGAAAGGTTGCGGGTGTGGCGGCATCCCAAAGACCGCCCAATTCGAGGGTGACACCGTTGGAATTGAGACCAGGCAAGGTGTTGCCCGGGCTGTCCGCTACGACCGCAAGCGGAGTGTAGCCGCTGACGGTCCAGTTCGCATTTGTCCCGGAACTGACCGTGATGTAATCGCGAAATGCGGCTGGAAAAATTCCGTAGCCCTGAGCCCCCACCTTGCTGATGCCTCTGAAGAAATTAGTAATGCCGACGACCCGCCCCTTATCAAGTGATACATCCAAGGCAAAAGACCGAACGACCTCGCCAGCGGTGCATTCGTATTTGATCGCCGCTGCGCCGTTGCTGTCCTGGACAAAGACATGCACAGCGGATCGGGTCGAGCTTGCCAGAAGACACACGTTCAACAATACGAGGCACTTCTTCATTTGAAGATCCACATGAGATCAGAATCTTGGGTCTGGGTAAAGGGGGAAAAGCTTGGGGGCGGTGTTTCGGTGTTTCAGCATTTCAGCATTTGTTTTCAAGGGGTGAGGGGTTGGGTGGAATCCGAAACCCGAAGACCGAAAACCGAAGGAAATCCGAAGCCCGAAATCCGAGGGCCGAAAGCAGTCAGATGAACAGATTGCCCGCTAAACACGCGAAATGACGCTAAACCAAGCAGGGAAATGAACTCTCTAATTCCTTTTAGCGTCTTTTAGCGTGTTTAGCGGGCAACCCCAGGCTTTCGTGTAAATCCGTGCAATCCGTGTCTCCCGCGGTCTTGGCAGTGTCGTCCCCGGCTGCTCAACCATCCACCCGCCAACAACCGGGTATCAGGCCATCCCCGCCCATGCCCTTTGTGCTTCATGAATTGGCCCTGTCGTTGGGGTTCTGGGCCAGCACCGTCCAACTCACGCACAACTGAGCCAGATAGTAAGTGGGGAGTATCAGCCAGTTCCATTGCTTCCAGCGGAGGAACTCGTTGAAGGAGATGAGCGTATCCGAGAAGACGATGAGGCCGATGCCAGCGATAAACGGCCATTTCAAAAGTGGTCGCATGCGCATATCCCATGCCGCGGAGAATGCGACGCAGGAGATCAGCAGGTAGAAGAGCACCGCGAGAGCCAGCTCCAGGCTCTTGATGGCCGGACGCAAACAGAAGACGTAGTAGAGCAAATATAGACCCAGCAGGATGCCCAGGACCCTCCAATCCAAACGGCCTTGACGAGAGGCAAAAACCAGATAGCCCAGGTGAGCACAGAAGAACGAGGCAATCCCTCCGAGAAAATAGGCTTCCCCGCGGCCCTTGTTAAAGAGAAACCAGTCTCCCGCCGCCGAAAAGCACAAGGCTACGACTACCCACCAGGAGCCCCGGCGACTTGTGTGTCCCCGGCCTATGGTCCAGGCCAGGATGATGGCACAGCTCACCGCCACCGCCATCTTTGTATACACGTTCCGCGTGGAAAGCGCCACGATTGCCAGTCCTAAAGGCAAGAACAACCAGCCTGCGCGGCAGGATACCTTTGTGCCCATTTCCGGGAGAGCCGTCATTGACGCGAACGCTCCCGCTCTACCGATGTGGTCGGCATATCCATCATGCACAGCTACTTCAAAGCCAGTCGAACCGTGGCCCACTCGTTGGATTTGTAAGCGTTGTAGGACCGGGGATAGGTGAGGATGATTTGTTTAGTTTCCCGATCCTCGATGAGCGTGAGGTGGGACAGGTCAAGCCGGCCGTGATTCTTGTCCTCGGGCCGTTGGGTGTCCACTATCAGCACGCTGGAATGGAGCACCTTGAGGCTGCGCGGGTCCACCTCGCCGACGACCAGCGGCCAGCGCGGCAAGTTCCCATCGCAGTTGTGCGCGGAAAGGTTACCCGCCCAGAAATACCGCCCGCTCGAATGCCGGCACAGCGCGGACATCGAAGACGGCGAGAAGAGGGCCTGTCCATCCTCGAAACTCCAAGGCTCGGGCGCCGACCAGCTCTCGCCTCCGTCCCGTGAGACCGTGAACCACTTGTAACTGGGCAGCTCGTGCTGCGGATCGGCTTTGCCCCCATTGCTGCCGCGCATCACCATGAGGATGCGGCCGTCCGGGAACTCGGCGAGCGTCGGCTCGATCAGGCCGCGCGTGCTGCGTTTGGGGTCGCCCACCACCCTTTGGGAGGCGCGCCAAGAAAGGTGCTGGCCGTTGGTCCAGGTTCCGATCAGCACCAGGACATCTGTGTAAGTCCAGCCGCCGCCGGGGTTCCACAACTTGCCGTCCGGCCCGAGCGGCGTGGTCTGTGCCGGGACGAGGACCTTGCCCGCACGCGTGACAAGGGGAATGCAGCCGAGGTCACCGAGGTAGATGGCGTTCTTGCCGACCCAGACCCCTTCAAAGGGGTGCTGGGCGGTGAAATTGCCCGCCTGCACGATAGCCTCATCGAACAGCCAGCGGTTGCCGTCGTCCGCCGACACCCTATAACGCAGATAATAGGTTTCCTGCGCGACCGGGGGTTCGACGGCATTCGGGTCCAGTCCCGGCGTGTCCAGCGCGTTGAAGATCGTGATCAGCCGTCCTGTGATGGGGTCCAGCGCCGAGGTGACCGGCTCACGCCGATAGCCGTGGGGCAGGCCCGAGACGAAATCTGGCCGCATGGGCTCATTCTTCCACGTGTGCCCCTTGTCTATGGAAACCTGATCGCCGGAACGCAACGAGGCGTCGGTCTTCTTCAAGTAAACGGCGTTGTGAAAGCCCGGCGCATTGGGCGTAAGGCTCCGGCTGATCAGACGGAGCGAAGATGAGGCCGCTGGTCCCTGGTCCGTGTCGGCGGCGAAGCACGGCCCCAGCACAAGGAGCGAAAAGCATAGAATGAACCCGCGTCGAATGCTCATGCCGCCAAAACCGCTACAGAATCTTAAGTTCTCGTTGGATTCCGTGCTTCTCGACCCGCTTGCGCAGGGTGGCGCGCGTGATGCCGAGCAGTTTGGCGGCGTGGACCTGGTTGCCTTCCGTCTCCTTGAGCGCCTGGATCACCAGCTCACGCTCCACCGCGGGGATGATCTTCAACTTGGGATCGCGCCGGGCCCATTGGAACAACTGCCGCGCCACCACGGAAAGATCCGACACCCCGCCCTCGCTCGTGACTGCCTCGGCGGAGAGCACAGGCCCTGTCGCAGCGCCGCCGCCGGTGATCTCGGGCGGCAGGTCCTTCGTCAGCACCACGTCGCCCTGGGCCACCACGCAGACACGTCGGAGCTGGCTCTCCAGCTCGCGCACGTTCCCCGGCCAATGGTAGCGTTCCAGCGCCTTCATGGCACTGGAGGCGATGGATTTTGCCGGTGCCGATAACACGGGGACGTGACCCTCACCCCCAGCCCCTCTCCCAGAGGTAGAGGGGAGGGAATCCCTAACGGCCAACTTGTGCAGGAAATACTTTACCAGGAGTGGAATGTCGTCCTTCCGCTCGCGCAACGGCGGCATGTGGATGCGCACGCCGTGCAGCCGGTAGAACAGGTCCTCGCGGAACTCGCCTGCGGCGACTGCCTGCTCGAGCACTTTGTTGGTGGCGGCAATGACCCGCACATCCGCGTCAATGGACGCATTCCCACCTACCCGCTCGAACTTCCTCGACTGCAATACGCGGAGGATCTTCGTCTGTGTCGGCGGGGTCATGTCCCCGATCTCGTCGAGGAAGATCACTCCGCCCTTGCACTGCTCGAACTTGCCTGCGCGCGGGTTCACCGCGCCGGTGAAAGCGCCGCGCTCGTGGCCGAAGAGCTCGCTTTCCAGCAACTGCTCGGGGATGGCGGCGCAGTTCATGGCCACGAACGGCCCCTTGCTCCGGTCGCTGTGCTGCCAGATCGCCTTGGCGACCAACTCTTTGCCGGTGCCGCTTTCACCGGTAATGAGGACCGTGGTGTCCGTGCTGGCAAACTGCCCGATGAGCTTGAACACCTCACGCATCGGCGCGCTCTGCCCAACGATTTCCGATTCCAAATCCTCCGGCTGCAGCAGCGGCCGGCCGCCCGGCTCGAAATTGTAGCGGGTTCCCTCGCGCATTTCGCGGGCGGCCTTGAGGGCGTTGAGCACCACTTCCTTGAGCTTTGGCACGTCGAAGGGCTTGAGCAGGTAGTCGTACGCGCCCAGCTTCATCGCTTGGATGGCGGTTTGCGTAGTACCGTAGGCCGTCATCAGGATGACGAGCAGCTTCGAGTCGGACTGGCGGATACGCCGCAGCGTTTCAAGCCCGGTCATGCCGGTACCCATCCGGTTGTCGAGAAGAACCAGGTCGGGCTTCAGCTTCGGGATGATCCGCAAACCCTCCTCGCCGCTGGGCGCGGTGGTCAGCTCGATCTCCGGCATGTCAAAGCTCCGCTGAAACGCGTAATGCACGTCCCGGTCGTCGTCTATTAGCAGTAGTTTGCTCATGCTTCCTTCTGATCAACTCCTGCAAAAGATAGACGGATTGCGCCAATACGACAGCAAATTCCGCTCGCCCAACTCGCCTCCTCGCCCCGCCACCGCGTTGGAGACCCTGCTATGGCTGACGTATGCTGGGTCAGCCCGCTCATAATGTGCGGTCTTACCCCGCGGGCACCAAGGCGCGGAACTCACGGGGCAGGCTCTCGAACCCGCTCACCATCGTGCTCGCCCGCAGGAAGATTCGCCGACCCACCGGCGGCGGGCCGAAGCAAGCAGTGTAGAGCGCCGTGATGTCCGCCAAGCCAGCCACCGGCGCCGGGCACATGCCGATGATGCGGAATTCCCTGCATGTTCCTACACCGGCCGATTGCGGCGGGCTCGCCCGCAACACCGTGTTATCACCCGGGTTTGCCGGACAGACCAGCTTTACCGCGATAACGCCTGCCGTGTTGGCGATGACGAGGCCCTGCGGCGCCAGTTCCGGGAACACCGGCGGCAGCGGTGGTGTGTTGAGCGGTTCCAGACCGAAGAGGGCCAGCTTGCAGTTGACCCTGATGAACAGGTGCAGCCCCGTCAGCGGACCGCTTTGGCCTTGCCGGGGTTGCGACTGGTACATGGCGGCGGCCGCGTTCCAAGCCTCGCGCTGCGCGTCGGTAAGGTCGCCAAAGCGCCGCGCCTGCTCCGCCAAATGCCGGCGGACTTCCGACTGGCGTTCGGTTCGAGGGTTAATCGGAATGACACGGCGGCGGCTTACGAGGCCATAGCGGCCAGCACACACGACTGTCGAACCATCTTTCTGCGTAAGGGAGATGTGTTTTAGCTTCATACGTTACTTTCCTTGCTTTCGATATTGGGATTTGTTTCGGATTTCGGGTTTCGGATTTCGGACTTCCTCGAAAGAGGCGGGCAGGCGCCCCGGAGGACACCCACCCGCCTTGAAGCCAGGGGCGGGCCACTACTCAGCGGCCCGCACGCCCGGCGCTTGCTCAGCTCGCCGGCACGATCGCCGCGAAGGTCACGGGCGCGCTTTCCCAGCCGTTAACGATCTGGCTGACGCGGACGAATACCTTCATGTCCGCGGCAGGCGCACCATACCGAGCCGTGTAGAGGCTCGTGATGTCGGCGGAGCCTGTTACCGCGGCAGGGCACGTGCCGAGTATCCGCAAGTCCGTGCACTTCTCGAAGCCCTGGCTGAGCGGCTTCGACGCGCGGACGATGGTGTTCTCGCCCGGGCTGGTCGGGCAGGTCAGCTTGAGCGCGACCACCCCAGCGGTGTTGGTGATGACCAGGTTCTGCGGCGCCAGGGCGGGGAACTGCGGACGCGCCGGCGGCGCGACCACCTCCTCCTGGCCGAACTGTGCGAGCGTGCAGTTGATCTTGTTGAACAACTGCAGGCCCGTGAGTGGGCCGCTCTGGCCCAGCCGGCTGGCGCTGTTGACCCCGCTGCCCGCGGCGGTCCAGGCCGCCCGTTGCGATTCCTGGAGCCCCCGCCAGCCCGCGGCGACGCGGCTCAGGATGCCGCGAACATTGGTCTGGCGCACCGTGCGCGGATTGCTCGGGATGGCAAGGGCACGGCTAATCTGCCCGTACCGGCCACCTTGCGAGACGTAGAGCCCGCGTTTACCTGATTGAGGGATGTCTAGTATCTTCATAACTTACTTTCTTTCTTTGTTTTGTTGTTGAAACGGCGCGCGTGGCCGGCAGTGCCAGCCAAATAGCACGCGCCAAAATTGATTGCCTGCGGAGCGCGGCTGTCCCCAGCCGCAGCAGGTCCGAACGCGAGGGAGCCCGGGGATACTGGAGAAAACCTTGCGCAGTTGCTGGGCTGCTGCGGCTGGGGCCAGCCGCGATCCGTTATTCGGCAGGTAGGTCGCATGGCTATTTCCTCGTCCGCTCGTCCACGCGGGCCAGCCCGCTTTCCAGCGTGTTAATGCGGCTGCCCTGCCGCTCCAGGGCGGCCAGCAGTTCCCGGTGGTTGGTGTCCAGCTTGTCCAGGATCGCCAGGTGCCCCGCGTGGATATGATCCTTGAGAACGGTCAGCTCCGCGTAGAAGTCCGCCCGGCCCATCGGCTCGGCCTTGGCAGGCTTGGAGCTGAGCAGCTTCTTCAAGAGAAGGGCCACCGCTCCGACTACCCCGATCACGGTGCCTTCGCTCGACATGGAATGGGTGGCAGGGATTGGGGAGTTAATGCTCGTACTCATGGTGCGCGATGGATGATTTGCGATTTGCGATTTGCGATTGGCCATTGGCGGTCACTGGTCACTCGCCCCCTGCCCCTGACTGCTGGTTTCTGATGCCTGATTACTCCCCGCCGTCTGCGCTCCACGCTCCACGCTCGACGCTCCACGCTCCACGTTCCCTCCGCTCCCAACCATCCCCTTCAACTCCCCATGCCGATGCGCCAGGAACCACGCCCCAACGCCCAGCCCGACGCCCCCCAGGATCAGCAGTTCATTACCGACTACCATGCTGGGCAGGACCATTAGGACCACACCGCCGAGCATGAGGGCGGCGCTGGTCGTCACGCTGCCGACGATCACCTTGAGCGGCGGCCACACCAACGATGCCAGGCCGAACACGAACAGCCCCACGCCCACCCACACAATGCCCTTGAGGCTGGCAAGCTTGGCTCCCAGTTCCCGCGCCGTGTCCTTCTGCGCCGCTCCCAGTTCCGTCCGAGATCGAGTTTCCTCGCGCTCGACCACGGGCATAGGAGCGCTAATTAGCAAGCTGGTTGAGGGTTGACGCACCCCCTCTCCGGCCTTCAGCCCCCTCTCCCCCTTCGAGGAGGAGAGGGAAGGGGAGAGGAGGTCGTTTCGCCCGTACTGAGAGTCATGGAAAGCGGTAGCCGACGATTGTTCCATTCGCGACCCTGCCGGCACGGTGTAGTTCCGCACCTTCACGGTCTCCTGGTCCTGCTTCGTAGCCTGGCTTGGGTTCTCGCCTTGCACCAGGGTCTGCTCGATGCCCCCCGCTGGCTTATGTGTCGTCACAGCCCTGCCGCCCTTGAGTGGCCGCGGCCCGACGCACCCGGTCACCGCCAGCGCGAGCGCGAACCCAACGCACAAGAACCGGGAGAGGTAACCCACCGCCGCTGCCCCTCTGTCTTCCGTCCTCCGTCTTCCGTCTTCCGAGATCGGCCTTCGGGCTTCGGTTCTCGGTTTTCGGACCTCCAGCCTCGGACTTTCTGCATCCTGCCCCTGACTACCGAGGCTGGCTGGCCTTCGGATTTCTTCCTTCATTCTGCATTCTGCATTCATCCTTCTGCCTTCCCATACGACGCCGGGCGGTGGCTCGTAGGTGAACCACCCGGGGAGAGCGGCGCCCACCCGAAACCTGCCTTGGATGCCGCCCCCGTCCGAGGGAATCAGCAGGTGTTCGTTAAGATGCCGGGCAAACGTCTGCAACACGGGGTCCGGTTTACCCTCGGCGTCCACTGCCGCGGCGAGGCGGGCGTGCAGACACCTGATGGACAGGCCCAGGACCCGGGCGCACTTCTGGACGCAGTCCCGGCTGCGCCAGGGGTGCTTGCGCATGAAATCGTAAATCGCCTCCAGCTCACCCAGCGCCTCAGCCTTGAGCGGCTCCTTTTCCTCATCGTCGTCGAGCACGGCCTCAAGTTCCCGCTCCCGGCGGCGCAAGCTCCGGACGGTCCCGGCCTCCTCCAGCCCAAGCAACCGCTGCTGAATGACCTCTGCCGCTGTGGGAGTCGGCCGGAAGAGGGTCCTCGCATCCAGTGCCAGGGCCAGCGCGTGAATCGGCTTCGGTGGCGGATGCAGCAAAAGCCGGGCGACATAGGGAGCGCCTGACTCGTGTTGGAAGGTCGCGTGCCGGCCTTCAAAGGTCACTTCCCAGAAGCCCAGCCGCCGGCACAGGGCATACTGGTGCTCGTCTCGTTGGCTGTGGTCAGTAATCAGTGGTCTTGTTTTCATAACTTGCTCGCTGTGTTTGGCTGGTGGCGCCGTGCCACTCGCCTGAGGCAATTGCCTTCAACCCGTATAGGGCTTCACCCGGTGAAGCGCCGGCTTCACCGGGTGAAGCTGGCAGAACTGCCCCCAGCCCCCTGGCTAGGACCAGATGACGCCCTCGGGAGGCTCATAGACCAGGTGACCCGCCGGCACTGAGCCGGGCTGAGAGGGGCCAAGGAGATGTTTCTGGAGGTGGGCGGCGAATGCGGTGAGAACCGGGTGCGGACGGTGTTGGTCATCCTGGGCCTGGGCGAGCGACAAGCAGACGCGCCGGATCGCCTGTCGAACGCTCCTCGATGCCTTGACAGCCCCGTCCATGGTGCGGTGGTGTATGTCAGCGGCAGATTCCTCCATCTCGGTCAGCATTTCCTCAGCGCCCTGCCTCTCAGCCGGGGGTGCTTCGTCGCTCTCTATGACGGCCCTGAGCCGCTCTAGCTCACGCAGGTGTTTCCTGGTTGCCTCCGCATCGTCGAATGCGGCGGAACGCTGCTGGACCGGTGCCTCGCCCTGGACCCTGGCGAGCAGGTCCAGGGGGTGGATAGGCTCGCCGGGATGCTTGAGGTAGTAGTTCACGAAATCCATGCCAGCTCTGTCATCGAACGCAGACGGTGCGCCGTCGTAGGTAAGTGCCCAGGCATCTTGGCCTTTCTCGAGGGCGTAGCGACGTTGATCCAGGCGAAGCGCCGCGAGCAGTGCAACCGGCCGCGTACTCGATTGCCGGTCAGGAAAGACGTGCCCCCCGAGAACGCGCTCAATCGCGGCTAGTTCCTCCGGCGTCGCCTGGAGAACCCGCAGCAGCAGCTTGGTTGGGAAGGTTTCTCTCATCCGTTGACATGGCCTGCCGCCACGCCCCGCGCCTTCAGCTCATCCAGACTCTCGACGGAGCCCGGCGCCGCGCCCCGCCTGGCGGCGGGCCGCGTGCTGGCCGGCCGCAAGGTCCTCGCCGTGGTTGCACTCGTGCGCATGCGAAAGGAATAACACGACCCATCCGGCCCCTGGGGGCGCCACGCCGCCCAATCGCAATCTTGTGAAAAACTCCTTTCCCTTCCCTGTGTCAGCTCGACACAGGGAGTGTCACCATGACACTCACTCTGACAACAAAGGATGGTTAGAAAAAGCCAACGAAGCCACTTGCATACCTCCACACAGATTCACCAAAACCGCAACCGCACCTCACCAACACCTTGCCCCGCCACCCCCCGTCCAAGCTTCCGGCCCTCTCTCCGCCGCCCCGGAGAGAGGGCCCCCAAACAGAACCGCGCAGCACCCCACCGCGCCACGCAGCTACCGGGCGCCGCTCCGCTGCCTGCGCCCGCCCCTGCCGCCGGCCGGCTTAGTACCGTTCCCACCGTTCTTCACGACGGCCGCACCAGCGCCGTCGCCGCCTTCCTGCTCACTCTTCAGGTAGCGCTTCAACTCCGTGCGCTCGAAACGCACCTTCCTGCCAATTTTAATTGCGCGCAGCTTCTTGTCCCTTCTCAGTTGGTCCACCATTCCAATTGAAATGCCGAAACATCCCGCCACGTACAACTTGTCCACCAACTCATCGCCATCGCCATCATCAGGTCCATCAATATTCTTTCTCTCTTTCATGCGCTCTTAGGGTAGTTTTCAGGGCTTGGTACAATCGTCAGAAACCCCTTGCCAATGGTCCAACGACCCGCGTATATTGCCCGTAGTACACGGTATGGAGTCCCGTTCGTTTTGAGTGTGAGTTTTCCGGGCCGTATGGTATTGTGCTCCGGGACGCCCACTCCCGTAGGTGAAAGGCACGACAACAGCGACATGACCTGACACGACATTTTGGCACAACTACACGCGATGTTACGAACAGGTGACAACCAAGTCAACACCCATTTTATAGAGGAAATACTAAGGAATACACATTCCCTCCATACTCAAACCCAAAAAAAGGCCAATCCGCCATGCCAAATCCCGTAAAAGAGCGTTCGCCGGAACAAACCGCCATTTCGGTCTCCATCACCAAAGACCTCCTGTCCCGCATTGACGACCGCGCCAGCGAGGTCGGCCTGAGCCGCAGCAGGTACATCGCGGTCATCGCCCAGATAGACATCGCCAAGGGCGGCCCGCTCACAATCCCCACCCAGGGCGCAGTCCAGCCCGCCCCACCCGTCAACCTCACCGCCGAAGTCACCGAGTTTTTGAAGTTCGTCGTCCCCATCCTCAACCAATACCAGGACAGCCACGGCGAATGTCCGCCCCCGGAAGTCCCCCCGCACATCGCCGCATCCGAACTCTGGCCCTTCTTCCTCAAGCAGCGCCACCAGATCCTCAAAGACAAGTGGAACAGCTCCAAGGACGCCGGCTACGACATCGGCATGGAGCGCGCCATCCGCGAGTGGCTCCAGCGCAACTACCTGGTCTGGGCCCCCGAAGAACTCGAAGACGAAGACGCCGAACCGAGCGAAGACACCAACCCCGCCCCGCCCACATAACCCAATGACAAAGCCCGACACAACAATCGCTCCGCACTTGCCGCAGCGCCAGTCGCCGGGCACCCTCACCCTATGAAAGCAAAACCGCAACCTCCACCGCCCCCAAACAAGACCGCTCCCAGCCTCGCCGTCGCAGTAGAGGAGATAACCAAAGCTGCCCAAACGGCCGAACTGCTTCGCTCGGACCTCGGCGCCGCATACAAGGCCGCCACCGACCCACTCCTCCAGATCGTCCTCCTGCGCATCATGAAACTGTCCGCTGACCTCCAGTCTGAGCTGGTCCAAGTCCAGGCCGCGGTGGAAGACCGACAGTAGGAACCCAACCCACCCGACGCGCGCCCGCTCACGCCGCGGCGTCACGCCTGAGGCGGCAAGAACGCTGCGCGCCGACCACGGTGCCCACGACAAGCACCCGCTCCTGCCGCCCAGCAGGCCCATTTCTGCGTCAGTCACTCCCAATTTCACCCCACGCAATCTCATCAACTCCCGCCTCACCGAGGCGTATCTGCCGAGACCAATCTACGGTTTGGCGCAAGCCTCGCCCACCGTGCACAGGAACTTCTCGCGGTCGTCGCCGTCGCGGAAGATATCCTCGCGCTGATCCCCGCGGTTCATGACGTGGTACATGGCCCCAGGATACTGAATGCGCAGCTTGCGCGACATGCCAAACCCTTATCAACAGACGCTGGAAGTGTCAATAGTGAGGACTGACACTTGTTGGATTTCGGATTTCCGGCCCCGCCGGGCTGCGCCCCTTTGCCGCTGGCCGTTTTTCTCTGGCGCTATCGGACAGACCCCCTACAGTGCTGCCCGAAGGCACGCCGTACCGGGAATGACTCCGAGGCGGTAAAACTGGGAAAACCTTTATGCAAGAGCGCTGGTTGTCGGTCCAGGAAATTGCCGCCCATCTGGGCGACAATCGCGACACGGTCTGCAAATTGACCGAGCACAAGCGAATGCCCGCCCACAAAGTTGGTCGCCTGTGGAGATTCCTGGCGTCGGAGATTGGCGACTGGGTCAAACAGGGGACGTCGGGGCAGAAGGAGTCCTAAGGAACCGAGCCGCGACAACCCGCTTATGAGAGGCTCAAACGCCACGTCGAGCAAATCAAAGGCACGCTGTTCGACACGCCCCAACTGGCCAAGTCTATCGAGGACATCTATCGGTTCCCCTTGCGCCAATCTGCCACCGACACGCTCAATCGCCAGCTTCGCTCCGGCATCTCGGATGACAAACTCGCCGAGCTTGTCATTGCCCTGCGCGACGACGACCGCCTCTGCATCGTCCACGAGGAGGAGCAGACCCACGAGCCGCAAATTATTTGCTCGCTCGGCTTAGCTGCACCCGGAGGAACAATGATCCCATGTACCTGATCTACCTGGATGAGTCTGGCAATACGGGCAACAACTTGCAGGAAACCCAGCAGCCGGTCTTTGTCCTGGCCGCGCTCCTGGTGCCCGAAGAAAAATGGCAGCGCCTGGAAACTGCTCTTCAGGCAGAGATAGACCGTTTCTTTCCCTCCCCGCGCCCCGGCGATTTTGAAGTCCATGCCAGTGAGCTGATCAATCCTCGCGGCTTTTTCCGCAGCTTCCCGATTCAACACCGCCTTGACTTCTATAAATCGTGGATGGCCATTGCGGAGAAGCATGAGTTGAAAGTGATCCACCGGGCCATCGTCAAGAAGCGCTTTGCGCGATGGTTGTTGGACACTTTTGGAACTGGAATTATCATCAATCCTCACGTCGCCGCCTTTCCCCTGGTCGCACAGGTCATTAACGACTATCTGCGCTCTCTTTCCGGCCCGCCCCTGGGGATCCTGATTTCGGATGAAAACAAAGACGTGATGCGGCACATCGAAAACGCCATCCGCTTGCTTCGTTTCGATCAGGGCACCTTGCGCTTGAGTCAAATCATTGAGAAGGGCTTCTTCATTGATTCCGACAAGAGCCTGTTGTTGCAGCTCTGCGATCTGTGCGCCTTTTGCCTGCGCCGCATGGAAGAGCAGAAGGCCGGCCTCCCGATCAAAGCTCTGGACCAACATTGCATTCCGTGGGTAAAACCCCTGGTCCACCGCGGAGCGGAACCGCTCGGGGACGTTCTGTCCTGGTTGCAGGAGCAAACAAAAAAAGGAGCGGCCAGGGACTAAGTCGCGGGAACGGAAAAGGTCCGAACCACACTGGTCGCTACAAGTAATATGAAGAAGAACAGCAAAAGCGCAAGGGGATATTGTGTGCCAACAGCTATTCCAAGTCTCATTATGGCCATGTCACCCCCCGCCGGGTGAGGGCACCCGG
>CAIWJG010000690.1 GCA_903912925.1 uncultured Verrucomicrobia subdivision 3 bacterium
CTTCAGTTGGGTGAACCACGCCCCCGCTGCGGTCCAACCGTTTCAACGGTTTCCCCTGCCTTTTGCCCATAATGAGAATTGCTGGCGCGGGGGTGAAAGCTGAAATTCTGAAACGCTGACATGCTGAAAGCTGAAATCGGACCCGCCTTCGCGTGGCTTCGGCGCGGCAAGGCGTCAGACCTTACTGAAAAGTCCGCAGCATACGCTGCACCCAAAGCTGCCGCGGCTGCTCCCTCTCCCCTTGGGATTGGATGTTGGGTGTTCGATGTTGGATGTTGGATGTTTCCGAGGTTCAGCGGGCTGGGGTGAGGGGTTGCTCGGTGTCGTCTATCCTTCGGTCTTGGCAGTATTTAGTCCGGTCTTCCCTGCGAGGCGCGCTTCTGGGAAAGGAAATTGGGACCAGCCAAGGCATACTACCTGTAGTGGTTAACCGCTTCCGATGAACACCACATATAGTGCTTTCTGGAGCGTTTTTGGCGTTACCTGCCCCAGAATGCAACGGTTGGCCTCGTCGGTGGGCTTCGGGACAACGGCGCGATTGGATGTTGGATGTTGGATGTTCGATGTTCGATGTTCTGTATTGAATTGTTATGCCTTAGAGTTCTGTGGTAGGCAATCGCTTGCATGAAACCGCCATATATCGCCGCAGGGCTGGGGATGTTGGTTTGGGCCGGTTGCGTGAGCCAGGCTGGCGCCGCTAATCGCACCGTTCCCCATCCGCTGCCATCTCACCCGGGCAGTATCTTTCTGGCTGGCGAAGCCGTGAGCGTGCCCGCGCCGCCCGCGGGGGACGGCGATACCTGGCGCGCGGTGGATTACGAGGGGCGAAGCGTGGCTGAAGGCTGGGTCACAGCCGGGCCGGTCGAGCTGGGGCGCCTGCCGGTGGGTTACTACGAACTCCAGCGGAGCGCAGGACAGGTCACTAACCGTCTCTCGGTCGGCGTGCTGGAAAGGTTGCACGCGCCCACGCCGCTGACTTCGCCCATCGGCATTGACGTGGCTATGGCCTGGTTTTACTCGAAGGACAAAATGCCCGATGTAGCCAACCTGTGTGCGCTGGCCGGGGTGAACCGTGTGCGGGACCGGCTGAGCTGGCCGGAGTTGGAACCTCAGAAAGGGGTGTTCGCTGCCACCAACCGTTACGACTGGTCGGCGGAGATCCAGGCCGCCGCCGGCTTGCAGGTGCTGCAGGTCGGGCATCAATCGCCGGGCTGGGCGAACCCGGCGGGCAAGCGCTTCCCGCTGGATTTGCGCGACAGCTACAACTTCCATCGCGCCCTGGCACAGCGCTGGCGGGGAGAGGTGGTAGCGTTCGAGCCGTGGAATGAGGCGGATATTCCGGACTTCGGCGGCCACACCGGCAGCGAGATGGCCTCCTTCCAGAAGGCGGCGTATCTCGGCCTGAAGGCGGGCAATCCGAAGGTCATTGCGTGCCTGAATGTTTTCGCCGTGCATCGTTCGGCCACCCTGCGCGACCTGAACGAGAATGCGGCCTGGCCTTACTTCGACACGTTCAACCTGCACCATTACGATGGCTTTGACAGGTATCCCAGGCTTTACGCGGACTTCCGGGCGGTCTCAGCCGGGAAGCCGCTCTGGGCGACCGAGTGCAGCGTGACGGTGAAATGGCATGGGGATCAGAAGTTGCAGGAACCCACGGATGAGGATCTGCGCGTGCAAAGCGAGCGAGTCGTAATGACCTACGCCTGCACCATTCATGAAGGCGCGGAGGCGGTATTTTATTTCATACTGCCGCATTATGTCGAGCACCAGACCCAGTTCGGCCTGCTGCGTCCGAACCTGACGCCGCGGCCAGGGTACTTGGCTTTGGCCGCCGCCGGCCGGCTGCTGGCGGACGCCCGGCCGCTGGGGCAAGTCAAGGCTACCAATGATTCGATTCGGGCCTATCTATTCCGCGCGCGACCTGACGGCGGGCGCGCGGATGTGCTGGTCGCGTGGTCCAAGAGCGAGGCGGAACTGGAGTTGCCCAAGCCCCCGCGGGCCTGCTTCGATCATCTGGGGCGCGCACGTGCGACGGAGGGCCGCGTGCTCAAGCTGGGCGGTGCGCCGCTCTTCGCCGTGCTTCCGGCCGGGACGCAGCTCCAATTGGTCCCACCGCCCAAAGCCCCGGAGAGGCCGGCGGGCACACCCTCGTCCCTGGTCTTGCAGGTCTTGCTGCCCGAGGAAAGCATCGTCCTGGGCAAGTCAGCTTACAAAATCCCCACCGGCCCATCGGCCTCCGTGCCGATCTGCCTCTATAACTTCAGCCCGAAACCCGCGCGCGGGCGGCTGAGCACGTCGGTGTCGCTCCAGCCCACCGAGTCGGCGACACCTGCGCCGTGGGGCGCCGAGTTGCCCAACGATGTGGCTGTCGCGCAAGGCGAGCGGAAGGAGTTGGCGCTGCGCCTGACTGGCCTCAGCACGAATGGCCTTGAGAGCGCCACGATCCGAGTCACCGGCGAATTCGGCAAGGCGGGAAAGCCGGTGCTCTCCTTCCGCCTGGTGCCGAGCGTGAAGTGAGCAGGAAAGGCAACCCGCTGAGTTTGGCAGCTCCTGGTATCGCGCTTGGGAATCCAGGAGCGCTATCATATGAACCTCGATCGTGGGGCCTGACCTAGCGGGCCTTGAGCCAGTCAGGGTTTCAAGCGGCCTAGTTGCCGCGCCGCCTTTAGTTGTTCGAGCAATTGCCGGCTGCGATCAGGCTGCGCCCGGATAAGGTCGTTCGTCTCACCAAGGTCGTCAGCAAGGTCATAGAGTTGGCCACCAAGCTCAGTGCCCGGTTCGGCGTTGGTGGCGGCGTTGCGCCTGGTGCCAGGGGGCGGTTCGATGTATTTCCAGGCGCCATCCCGCATGGCCAACACGTTAGCATGCTCAACGAATTGATCGCGGCCACTCTGCGACAGACCCAGCAGGGCCGGCAACACGTTGCGGCTGTCTGGCCCATCGCCAGCGGCCAACGTCTGCCCCGTGAGCGCGGCGAAGGAGGCGAGGAAATCAATGTGGCCGACGAGCGCATCCGATACGCCGGGCTTGATGCGCTGCGGCCAGCGAATGATGAATGGCACGCGCGTGCCGCCCTCGAAGATGCTGTACTTGCCCCCACGCAAGGGCCCGGCGGGGCGGTGGCCGTTCAGGTTCTCGACCGCCCCGTCCCGGTAGCCGTCATCTACAACTGGGCCGTTGTCACTGGAAAGTATCACCAGCGTATTACTGCTGAGGTGCAAGCGGTCGAGCGTGTTGAGGATTTCGCCCGCGCACCAGTCGAACTGCACGATTACGTCACCACGCACACCACAGCCGCTCTTGCCGACAAATCGCGGGTGCGGCGCCCGGGGCACATGCGGGTCGTGGGTGGCAAAATAGAGGAAGAACGGCCGGTCCTTGTTCTGCTCGATAAAGGTGACGGCCTTCCGGGTGAAGGTGTCGGCCATGTCTTCGTCCACCCAGCGCGCCGCCTTGCCCCCGGTCATGTAGCCGATCCGGCTGATGCCGTTGATGATCGTTTGGTCATGGCCGTGGCTGGGATGGAGCTTGAGCAGCTCCGGATGCTCCTTACCGGTAGGCTCGTTGCCGATGGGCTCGCCGTAACTGACCTTAATCGGGTCGTTCAGATCGAGGCCGACCACGCGCTGGTTCTCGACATAGACGCACGGCACCCGGTCGCCGGTGGCGGGCATGAGGAAGGAGTAGTCAAAGCCAATTTCCCGCGGGCCGGGCTTGATCTCGCCATTCCAGTCGGGGCCCCCTTTGCCGCCCAGTCCGAGATGCCACTTGCCGACCACGCCAGTCCGGTAGCCTGCCCGTTGTAGCAGGGACGCGATGGTGGTACGGCCCGGCTGGATAATCAGCTCCGCGTCGCCGGGCAGGATGCCCGTCCCCTTCTTGCGCCAGGGATACTCGCCGGTCAGCAGCGCGTAACGCGCCGGTGTGCAGGTGGCGGAGGTGGAGTGCGCGTCCCGGAAGCGGAGGCCATCGCGCGCGAGACGATCCACATTCGGCGTCGAGATCTTAGTCGCGCCATAGCAACCCGTGTCCCCGAAGCCAAGATCATCGGCCAGGATGATGACGATGTTAGGCCTGTCGGTGCCGACGTTGGCAGCGGGGGCAAATTGGTTTGCCAGTGCGCTAATGGCCAGCGCCGTCACGCTCCCCTGCAACCGTGTTCTTCTGTATCTCATGCCTGTTCTCTTCTACGGCAGGGCGAGCGTCCTCGCGAGCCCTGATTTCGACAGGTCCGCTGAAAGGTTTGAGCTCACGAGCAGGCTCACCCTCCCGGGTCAGCCTTCTGTCTCATTACGTGTTCTCAGATCAGTCACAGTCCAGAAAACAGACAGAGACCGCCCCTGCCAAAACTTGCCTGGTCGCCGGAGTGCGCCCGTCCCCGCGAGCAGCCAAGTCGGACTTCCCGGCCCGCCGGGATATTCCAAACCTCCGCTACTTGCTGACGTTGCTGCGCCCGGGGGCAGGCACACTCCGGTGCCGTAAGGTAGCGCCCGATTTAATAGGGTCCATGGGCTACAGCATTAACATTTCTCAGTCCTGCGTGGCACGCTTCCTGCGATCGAGGGGAACGTAGGTTGCTTACCTACATCATCCTGAGTGGGGTGGTGCCGCGACCAACAGGTGTTGCCCTTCTCTTTTCATGGTTGGGTTGGGGGCGGCCCGGTGTAAAAGCCGGGCCGCCTTTTCCCTGTACCGGACTACTCCGCCAGCAAGCCACCCAAATCCAGATGGCGCGTGAACATAGCGAGGCTGCCATCAGCCGCGCGCGGCCACTGTTCCTGCGGCCGGTCCCAATAGATCTCCACACCGTTGTGGTCGGGGTCGTGGAGATAGATTGCTTCGCTGACACCGTGGTCTGCCGCGCCTTCGAGCGGGATGCCGGCCTTCTGGACCCGCCGCGCGACGGCAGCCAGCTCGGCTCGTGTTGGATACAGGATAGCGACATGATACAAACCCGTCGTGCCGGGCGGCGGTGGCTGACCCCCAGCGCTTTCCCAGGTGTTCAGGCCGAGATGATGATGGTAGCCACCCGCGGAGAGAAAGGCTGCTTGCGCGCCGAAGCGTTGGGTGATTTCGAAGCCGAGCACGTCGCGATAGAAGGCGAGCGACCGTTCCAGGTCAGCCACCTTCAAATGCACGTGCCCAATCCGGACCCTCGAATCCATTGGGCGTAGGGGAGTCTTGGAGGTCATGACTTAGTTGAGATCGAACAGGAGCACTTGCGCCGGCTTGGTCGCGCTGAGTTCCAGTGCGGTTTCCTCGCTCAACGCGGCGGCATCACCACCACTGAGCGCCTGGCCATTCAGCGTCACTTCGCCGGTGGCCACATGTACCCAAGCGTTTCGCCCGGAGGCCAGTTTATGCGCGACGCGGTCGCCGGGGCTGAGCTTCGCCAGCCACAGATCGGCATCCTGGTGAATGGCGATGGAGCCGGTGCGCCCCGTTTTGCTCGCGACGAGGTGCAATACGCCGCTGGGCGCCTTGGCAAATGACTTCTCCGCGTAGCGCGGCGTCACGCCCTTGCGATCGGACTGAATCCAGATTTGCAGCAGCCGCACCGCCTCGTCATTCGACGGATTGAATTCGCTGTGCTGCACGCCGGTGCCGGCAGCCATGTATTGCACATCGCCGGTCTTGATGACGCGGCCGTTGCCCATGGAATCCTTGTGCTCCAGCGCGCCGCTCAGGATGTACGTGATGATCTCCATGTCCCGGTGCGGGTGTTCGCCGAAACCCTGGCCCGGCATGACCCGGTCGTCGTTGATAACGCGCAGGCTGCGGAAGCCCATCCATTGCGGGTCATAATAATCGGCGAAGCTGAAGGTGTGATAAGTGTCCAGCCACCCGTGCTCGGCGTGGCCCCGTTCATTGGCTCTTCGAATTGTCATCATGGCCCTAATGTGCACCTGAAGGCTGAAGGCTAAAGGCTAAAGGGAATCTAGAGCTGCTGGCAGCAGCCCATCAGATCACAGCGGATTCGGATTTCGGACTTCGGCCTGCCTTCGGGTTTCGGATCTCGGCCTTCGGATTTCAGGCCGGCTTCTTCCCTTGCGGCTTCCCGCGCGCTGGGGCCGCGGTTGCTGGAGTAGCTGCGCACTCAGCATGGGCGATCTCCTCAAGCGGATGCTCATCCTCCTGCCAGTGCTTGGTAACTTTGCCGTTCCAGCAAGCCCAGTTGAGCGGATAGACGTCCGGGTCGAAGATGACATGGTAGAAGTGCCACACTATGATCGCCAGGCAGGCCAGAATGGCCTCGTAGTAATGGATCGTGGTGCAGACATCCACCGCCCAGCGCGGCAGGAACCTGGTGACATCCATCTTGAACCAGATCATCAGACCGGTCACCCCCATGATGATCGTGCCCCACACCACCGCCCAATACTCCATCTTCTCCGCGTAGCCGAAGCGGCCAATCTTGGCTTTAATTGGGCTCAGTCCGGTCAAATACTTGGCGCTATCCACCACGTCTTTGATGTCTTTCCAGGCGGGCAGGAAGTCTTTCAAGAGCTGCCGTCCCTCCCGGGTTTTGAGCAGATAGAACAGATGATAAGCTCCGGCCACCAGCAGCACCACCCCCGCGACCCGGTGATTCCAGCGCCGGAACATCTCATGCGATCCGGTGACCTTGACGATCCAAAAATCCGGAAACTTGAGCAGGAAGCCCGACACGGCCAAGTCAATGAAACTTACGACCAATATAATATGCTGTATCCGCTGGGAAAGGCTCATCCGCAAGACGGTGAGGTCGGCAGCACGGTAACGGGCGCGGACCTTCTTCCCGAACAACAGGAGGTTGTGTACCAGCATGAACCCGATAGTGCCGACGATCAGCACCAGGTAGATCCGGCGCACCCAGCGGTTGATTTGCTCGCCCACGCCGGCTCCGCCGCTGGTGGCCGCGGCGTCCACATGCACCTTGCTTTGTGCGAAGTTATCCGTCGCGCCCGGATGACACTTCCCGCACGTGACCACCAGATTGGTTTGGTAAATGCTTGAGCGCGGGTCGGTGGAGGGCAGAATCTTGTGGACGCCGTGGCAGCTCGCGCAGTTGGCTGCCAGCGTCGAACCATACTGCGCGGCCAGACCGTGGTAGCTGTCAAAGAACGTCTTCACGCGGTCCGGCGGCAGGTTATACTTGGTGTTCATTCGCTCCGAGGCGTGGCAGCGGCTGCAGACCTCAACGGATATCTTCATCGCCGAGCTGTTCTTGAGCGCCTCGATCTTGTGCTCGGAGTGGCAATCGGTGCAGGTAGGCGCGTCGCGCTGACCGGCGGCTACGGCTTTGCCATGTACGCTTTCTTCCACATCCTTGGTCGCCTGTTCGTGGCACGCGCCGCAGGTCTCGGCCAGCCGGGAGAAATGGAGCGGCGAAGCCGGCGACGTAGGCGGCAGAATGGTGTGCCCGTCGTGGCAGTCGCTGCAGTTCGCCGAGCCTTTCTGCCCCTTGGCCAAGGCAAGGCCATGAACGCTGGCGCCGTAGCTCGCCGACTGTTTCACATGGCACGCTCTGCAATTGGCCGGCTGCGTCGGGACGTTGTCGTCGGGGTGCTGGCTCGTGATGTCCGCGTGGCAACTCGCGCAGGTGTTAGTCTTGTGGACGGAAGCGGCGAGCTTGGCCAGATCGACAAACAGGGAAACCTCCTTGCCGGCGGCATTGGTCTTGGTGAGCGTCTTATCTCCGTGGCACTCCAGGCAGGCGCTGTTCTTGATCGGTTCGGCAGCGGACGCGGCCGACAGCAGCCCATTAAAGGCAAGAAATGTTGCGGCCCATAGGACTACGATATGTCGATTAACATCCATAGGTTCAGCCGGCATGTGCCAGGCGAGTGACCATCGCGTAAATGATTAGCAAAAGCAGGAGCACGCCCAATCCGAAGAAGAAATAGCCAAACGCCCGGGCGATGTTCTTCCAGCGGAGCCACTCGTCGCGCACGCGATGTTCCTCGATCCGCCCCTCGCTCACCAGGCGGTCGTACCAGTGGCGACGCTCATGGAGCAGTTCGTTCTTGGACACGCGGCCTGAGAAGATAACCGTGTCCATCGGGAACTTCTCAATGCGGAAGTGCGTGTTGAAGAAATGGATGGAGAAGATGAAGCCTGCCGCAAGCAGGGCTTCATCCGAATGAACGATCATGGCGATATTGATGATCCAGCCGGGCAGAAAGCGGGTGAAGAACGTGGGGAACCACATCACCAACCCGGAGGCGCCGATGATGGCAACGCCCCAGAACACGGAGAAGTAATCAAACTTCTCCCAGTAGGTCCAGCGGTCGAACTGCGGCTTGGGGCCCTTGCCGAAGAACCATTTATTGTGCGCCACGAAATCGCGCCAATCCTGCCAGGTGGGAATCATGGAGTCCGGTCCAAACAGCACCTGCCAGAGCCGCTTAAGGCTCAGCTTGCCCGTTTGCGGGTCGCGAAGCTTGGCCCGACCGCGCCAGGATCGGCCTACCAGGGACATGACGTGCAGGCCAAAATAGAAGAACGTCACAACCGCGCCGAGGCGGTGCAAGGCGCGGGCGGTCTCCGCGCCGCCGATGATGCGGAAGATCACCCTGGCCCAGTCGGTATAGTAGAACTTGAGCGGCATACCGGTGATGACGAGCAGCAGGAAGCTGGTAACCACCAGGAAATGGAGGAAACGCTCAAACGGCAGGAAGCGGGTGAACCACTCGTCGTCCGTCTGGGTTTTCACTTTGGCTTCGCGGAATTTCTTCGAGTCGTGCAGGTAAAGGTAGAACGCTCGCACGAGCCAGACGAGGGTATGCAGACCGAAGAAGCTAAAGACGCCGATCAGCAGGCCGGTCATGCCGAGAAAGACCACGTGGAGCAGCGGATAATTCTTGCCGTCGAGCGGGTTGGCGTGGGGTTTGTATTCCGTAAAGCCGATCTTGGCAGTGGGATGGCATTGCTGGCAGGTGCCCAGAATGTTAGCCTTAGACAGGCGTGAGGCCGGGTTTGAGGGCGGCAGCACGTCGTGATGGCCGTGGCAGTCGTAGCAGGCGGCGACCTCCGAGGCGACGTTGGGCTTGCCCAGGGCCATGGCTTTCCCGTGGTAGGTGTCGCGATAATGCTCCAGCCGATCCTGGTGGCATTTGCCGCAGCGCTGGTCGCTGGCCATCTTGAAGTGGCCATTCTTGGGGGTCTCGACTTCATGGGCACTGTGACAATCGGTGCAGACCGGTCCACGCTTGTCGCCCTTGGCGAGGAGTTGGCCGTGGATGCTCTTGTCGTAAATCTCTTCGATGCCGACATGGCATTTGCCGCAGGTTTTGGCTACGGCAACGTGGTTGATCGGCGATTCGCGGTCCACGCCCCGTTTGATGTCATGAACGCCGTGGCAGTCATTGCAGGAAGGGGCGACGATGAGGCCCATCTTGAGCAAGGCTCGCCCGTGGATGCTGTCCATGTACTGCGCCGCCGCCTGCGGCAACTTCATCTGGTATTCCTGTGTCAGCCCGGGGTTACTGTGGCATTTGGCGCAGGTTCCGGGCAGATTCAGTTTGAAGACGGGGGAGTCGGTCTGCTTGGCCGGAAGGATGTTGTGCGAGCCGTGGCAATCCCAGCAACTGGCGGCGCCGCTAGCGCCCAGTTTGTGGCTCACGCCGTGGATACTGGTGGCGTAGTCCTTGGTTTCCTTGTCGTGGCACTTGAGGCAACTGGGCGGCTGCACCGGAACATTATCGTCCGGATGCTTGGAGGTAATATCTGCGTGGCAGTCGGTGCAGAGATTGGTCTTGTGGATGGCGCCCTTTAGCTTGGCTAGGTCCACGAACAAAGAGACCTCCTTGCCGGCAGCGTTGGTCTTGGTGAGCGTCTTGTCCGAATGGCACTCCAGGCAGGCGCTGTTGGGACTCTTGTCCGCAGCCAAAGCGGGCAGCGAACCAAGCCAGCCACAGGCCAGCAGAATTACTGAGGAGGCCACAGCATGCACTACGCCCAAAGCTGCCGAGGCTACTCCCGCTCTCCTTCCGAAGGGGAGAGGGCTGGGGTGAGGGGTGGCTCGGTGCCGTCTATCCCGCGGTCTTAGCAGTAGGGCGATGCGCATAAGCATTGGAGGGTGAAGTTGTGCCTTAGAGTCCGCCGGTGTGGCAATCATTGCAGCCTCCTTCGACCTCGTCGCCCGGGTGTTTGAATTTCTGCCCCTTGGGGCTGAGCTGATCCAGCTCGGCGCCGCTGCCCTGTGTCAGGATGGTGTGGCAGGCGTTGCAGTCATTGGCTTTGATTGACCGCTTGCCGTCGGCCGTCTTGTGCAAGCCGTCGTGGCAGCGGAAACAACCCGGCCAGTCTTTGTGGCCGATGTTGTCCGGATACGTCTTCCAACTGGCCTTCATCTCGGGGAAGAAATTATTTGTGTAGATTTCCTGTACCGCGCCAATCGCAGACCGAATGCGCGGGTCGTTCGGATAACGCTGGGACAAGGTCGTCGCAATGGTTTGGAGCGCCTGCGTATCGTTGGTGTAGGACTGCGTCAGGACATGAAGCGCGTTGGATTTGACCAGGGGCAGTCCGCGGTCAATCTTACCCAGGAACATCGCGAGGTTCACCGCCGTGTTGGGGGTCTGGTAACGGTGCGCCGGGCGGTTATGGCAATCCATGCAGTCCATCGTGCGCAGGGAGGCTTCGTCCACGGTGTTGGTGAACTTGGGAGTGCGGAACTCGGTAACGACCCCCTGGGCGAGCTCAGTAACACGGACGTAAGGGATCTTTTGCCGCGCTTCATCGCTGGCAAGGTATTCGACTTTGTTGCCGACGTTCATGTGCCAGTGAATGCCGCCGACCGGGCCATGGGTGGGATCACCACCGCCCACATTCATGAGCATGCGCACGGTGAAGGGCGTATTGGTCTCGTCACTGAGGAAGTAGTTGTAGCTGCGTTCGAGGTTGCCGACGAATTTCTGGGGCCAGTGGCATTCCTCGCAGGTTTCCTGGGCCGGTCGCAGGTTCTTGACGGGCGTGGGAATCGGGCGCGGGTATTTGTCGGCCAGGGTGGCATAGACCTGATAGGTGCCCGAGAGCTTGGAGCGGACGTACCAGTTAGCGCCTTTGCCGATATGGCATTCCGCGCAGGGAACCTTCGCGTGGGGCGAGTGCAGGTAGGTGACATATTCGGGCTTCATCACCCCGTGGCAGGCCTGGCCGCAAAAGTTGACCGACTCGGTGAAATGGTAAGTCTGGTAGGAGCCCAGCGCGGCGACTAAAAGAAACAACACGCCACCGGCAAGAAAGAAGCCGAAGAGCCGCCGGTCGCGTGGCCGGGTGAGGTCAATCCGCAGTGGAGGCAGGGGGCCCGAGGTCCTGATGATCTGGCGATGCCGCAGGAAGGCGCCCAGAAGGGCCACGAGCAACCCGATCATCAGGAAGCCAGGCGCCACCAGGTAGGTCAGGATGCCGACGTAGGGATTCGCAAAATGGGCCAGCGCATCCAGCAACAGCAGGAAGAAAAATGAAAACAGGCTGCCGATGACTATCACGAGCCCCGTCAGGCTCAGCCAATTCCGAAACACGGTGGATCGTCGCACGGGTGGTGGTGTGGCTGCGGGTTCGGAATTCATGGCGGGCAGTTATTGTTTATTACCGGTCTGAGGATAGTGATTTCAGGTTGCTTCGATTCAATTACCACCCCGCGCCCCGAGGTTCCCCGCGCAGGGCGGGGAAGCGGTCCAGGACGCGGGGTTAATCCGCAAAGGGATTTGAATCCCGGCAGCGCCTGGCGCGCCGTCGGGAGTGACGCCTACTTCTTGAACTTCCGCATGTAGGCGACGAGGGCTTTGATCTCGTCATCCGACAGACTTTCGGAGGGTTTCATCACCTGCTTGCCCTCTTTGTCCTTGTAGCCTTCCTTGATGGCCTTGATGGCTGCCTCGTCCTTGAGTTCTTCCTGCACCTTGGCATCGGTGTAGTCTTTGGCATTGTACTTCTTGCCCATCTTGGTTTCACCCTTGCCGTCGCCTCCGTGGCACTTGGCACAGTCCTTCTCGTAGTTGGCCTTGGCGTCAGCCGCACTCGCGGAAAGAGCCGAGACCGCCATGATTGCAACGCTCAGCGCTAGTATTCTTTTCATAATATGTGTCAATCTCATCTCACTGGTTTTGCCGCGCTGCCGATTTTCCAGAATCGGCCCGCATTGGTATTCCGAATTGTCGCAATTAACTTTACAAGGGCATTTCCATTCTTGTCAAAGGCCAAACATTTCTTGCTCAACCGGGGACGGTCTTTACCTGCAACTCGTCCGCCAGCCCGCACAGGATTTGGTAATACTCGTCTTGGCTGAGCCCTAGCGCCGCAGCGCCGAAAGTCTCGGCATCCTCGGCCGCGGCGAACGCGCCATAATTGACCACGACCAGTTGATAGAGCACCAGCAGCGGCACCTTTTCCAGTTGCGTCATGAACAACGGATGGACATACATGCTGAATCCATCTTCGGGGCGATCCCCCTTTTCGACTGGATGCGCAAATTCGCCTGGCTCCAAGGGGCCTGCGTCAAACACGATCTCACACGGGTAGCGCGTGCAGGTCCGGTCCTCCAAAATCTGCCGGAGTTGGTCCCAGCCTATCAGTGGACCGTATTTCTCATAAATCCCCGTCCCCGTCGCCGCAGCCGCCAGGTTGAGCGACTGTCGGGCGTCGTGCGGGATGGGCGGGGCAACGCTAGTGCAGTCGCAACTCATGATTAGAATGCGAACCGCTAGCTGGCTCCGCTGGCGCCAAACTTAGGTTGTCCTTCATTGGCCTTCGAGAGCCGGCCCTGAAGAATCGGCACGGCCATCCGGAGGAAGATCGTGTAGCAGAGCAAGCCAAACGCCCAAATGCCGAAACAAACCAGCGCCTCGTTAAGCGAAGGGCTGTACTCGACCATTTCGCCCAGCGGTGTGGGGATGAATCCGGGAATGACCAACCCCATCCCCTTCTCGATCCAAATGCCGACGATGCACAGCACACAGGTGACATTGAGCCATTTGAGGCTGCGGCTTACCGGCAGCACCAGCAACACCATGGCCACCAGGTTGAACGCAATGGCGGTCCAGATCCAGGGGACCAACGCGTGATGGCCGTGCAGGCCGAGAAACAGGTACTTGGAGGAAGCCACGTGTAGGTTGCCGGAATAGAATTCTTTGAACACCTCGTTCGCCAGGAGGAAGACGTTAATCAGCATGGAGACCTGCACGATGCTGCGCAGGGTCATCAGGGCGCGGTCCGTGATCAGGAGCCGCTCGGACATTCGCGACCGGATGACTTTGTTCATCTTGGGTGCGGTCATGAGCTTGCGCAAGGAGCCGACCGGCAGGCAAAGGATTAGGGCGGGCTCTTCGGCGACGGCCGTGCCCGTGCGCGGTGTTCCAGCCAGGGCAGAGATCTCGCCGAACTGTTCTCCCAGCCCAAGGCTGCGCGTAATCCGGAAACGTCCTCCCTCCTCCCGTCTGACAACCACCCGCCCCTTCAGGACAAAGAAGGTGTCCTTCTCAGTCTCCCCCTGGCGCAGCACCACCTCACCCACCTTCGCTTCCAGCACCGTAGCGCCGGCCAGGATGCTCTGACGAACCTCTTTGGTAACGGTGGCCATTTCCGCCAGGTGACGGGCAAGCAGATCCAAATCGCCGAGAGTGGCGGCCCGGCTCTTCAATCGTGCCCCCCCGCCCATCTCGCCGCGCAGCCACGAGGCGTCGCCCCGGGGTGCGAAAGACGTTACTCGGCGGACCACCTGCATCGCCAGGATGATCAACGCCGGACCGGCGGTGAACGCCGAGGCGAGGAAGCGTGGCCCGACGATAGCCGAATTCCAGAATGGCCGTCCCCCCAGGCCAACATAAAGGAAGGCGGTGACGGTGTGGATCGAGACGGCCCAGACGATGGCGATGAAGACAAAGGGTATGTAAAACCACTTGGCCGGCGGCCGGCCACGATAACGGCAATAGAGCAGATAGCCGCAAATATGGACGTTGAGCAGGAGATAGCCGTTCAGCACGAGGACATCCCAACTCAGCATAGACGCCGGAAAGTTGAATTGGCCGAGGCCGGGGATCAGGTGCCAGAAGCGGTCGGGCCGCCCGAGGTCCACCGTGACGAAGGCCAGACACATGAGGATGGCCGCCACGGCGAGCAATTCGCCGAAGATCACCAGGTCATGGAGTTCCTCATTGTTGTAGATATAAACCGGTATCACCATCATCACCGCCGCCGCCGCGACGCCGACCAGGAAGGTGAAGTTGGCAATATAGACACCCCAGGACACTTGGTCGCTCATGCCGGTGACGACCAACCCGTAGGCAAACTGCTTCGCGTAAGCGTTGATTCCCAGCAGGCAAAACAATGAGAGCACCCCCACCCAGGCGTAATAACGCCAGTCACCCACAAAGGCCAAGCGACCACAGCGCCACAAAAACACCAAGTAGTTCCGCATGGCCTGCCTCATACGTCAAAGTAGTAAAAGAACCTGGGCGACGTGCCCATTTCCTCTTTCAATTGGATAAACACTCGTTTGGTGCGGAAGATGTGAGACACCTCGCTCTCCGGGTCCAGGATATCGCCGAACTTCCGCGCCCCTACCGGGCAGACCTCCAGGCAAGCGGGATAACGGCCCGCGCGCGTGCGCTGCACGCAGAAGTGGCATTTCTCCATCACCCCTTGGCGCCTCGGGCGGTTGCCTAAGTAGGCCATGTTTAAATTGAGCCGCTCTTTGGGAATTGCGGGGCTGGTGAAGTTAAAACGTCGGGCCCAGTAGGGACAGGCGGCTTCACAATACCGGCAACCGATGCACCAGTTGTAATCAACCACCGTGATGCCGTCGGTCTCCTGCCAGGTCGCATGCACCGGGCAGACCTTTACGCACGGCGGGTTCTTGCACTGCTGGCACTGTACCGGCATGTAAAAGTATCCCTTTTCGGGGACCTGCTCCGGGCTGTAATTGTGCTCCGCCTTCTCCAAGTCCAGCGAACCGTGGGGAAGACGCACCACGCGGATATACTGGATCTCCGGCGTCCGCGACTGGTTATTCTCGCCCACGCAAGCATGCACACACTTGCGGCAGCCGATGCAGCGCGTCAGGTTCAGCGCATAGACGAACTCCACGCCATTCTTCGGCTTAAGGTCGCTCACATGCGGGCGCAGCCCATATTGTCGCTCCACCTCGTCCTCGATGCGCGTCAGCACTTTCTTCATCTCCTCCGGCGTCAGCTCCTTGTAGTACTTCTGCAGGAACTGTTCTACGGATGGGAAGTCGTTTAAATGGCGCAGCGGGGAAAGGCTAGCAGCCAATGCTGCCAGGCCGGAAACCACCACCGCCGAACTGCGCAGAAAACTCCGCCGGCTCAAACCGTCGGAGGACGGTGGGTTGCCCTCGGCGGGACTGGAGGTTGAGTTCGACATATCAGTGAAAGCCCTCGGTGGGAACATCCGCCACCGGGTGGAGGAGGTGCGGCCCAGGGGCTGGTTTGCGCGGTGGAATCTTTGGACGATGAGGATTATGGCAGTCCACGCAGATCTGCCGCTTTATCGGACCGGCTGCTCGGTTCCAGTAGCCGCCAGTGCGGCCATGGGCTCCGGCTTCCCAGTCCCGATAGGTCGGCCCGTGGCAACTGCCACAAAGCGCCGGGCTCTCCGCCAGTTTGACCTGGCGCCCATCGCGGGTCTGCAGCAGTTCCAGGTTCTGCTCGTCGTGGCAGTTAAAGCAATTGTTGTTCCGGTTATGCGACCCGTGCCCCATCACGACATCCTCATGTTCCTTTGGAACGACGATGATTTGATGCGCATCAAACCGCAGAACCGGAGGTTTGCCCTTTTCGTGGCAGGCGTAGCAATCAAAGTCTGAGAGATCAGCCTTCGTGCGAATCAGCTCGGCGTAGGACTTGCGAATTGTGGCGGTGTCGAGGAATTGGGTCTCGACCAAAGAGATCTGGGCGGACATTGCCGAACTCGGTCCGACCGGAGCCGCGAACTTCAGCGCCAGCGCCAGAAACGCCGCCGCCAGAACCACCAGTACGATGCCTGTCCTCCCAGTGTTATTCATTCAATCACGGTGCGGCACATGGCCGTCCGTCGGCAGCCGTTCTGAAAGGAACAGCTTCACCATCACGGTCAATATGACAAACGGCAGGCAGAGCAGCACCCCGCCCATGAGCCAGCCCTCGAGCCCCGCGAATTCCATCTTGTAGCCCATGATGCCCCGCAGGCTCTTCGAGAAAAGCTGGCCGCCGATTACCACGTTCCAGCGCATGGCCAACACCCCGATCAGGATCAACATCGCACTCGCAAAATACATCCGCCGCCGCTGTAGCTCCGGCACCCGCCGCCGGATCAACTGTAACAAGCCCAGCAGGATCAGCGGGATCAGCGTGCCGCACGTCACCTGGCCGAGACTGAGCGTGTAAAAGAGCTTTTCCCTCGCCATGTACTGCATCACCTGGAAGCCCTCCTCCGCCGAATAAATGCGATGAATCCAGTCCAGCGCCTCGATGGCCGCATCCAGCACCAACGCGTAAAACAGGTACATGCCCATCACATCCAGGCATCGCATATCCACCTTCTTGCGCCGAATCCAGGTCAGCACCATGTAGTTGAACACGCACAGCGCGATCCCCGAAACCATCGCCGACATGATAAAGATAATCGGCATCAGCACGTTGCCCCACCACGGATTGGCTTTGACCGACCCGAAGATGAAACCCACATAGCCGTGCAGCAGAAAGGCCGACGGGATGCCCACGATGGACAGGATGTGGCCATACTTATGGTCCAGTTGGGCAGCCTCGTCCGACTCATCCATCACCCCGACCGTAAACAGGCGATATAGCAGGCCCTGGAAGCCCGGCGTAGTCTCGGACCACACAACGAAGTCCCGCCGGTAATCGAACCACAACTCCAGCAGCAGCACCGCCATCAGATACCAGGCATAGACAAACCCGAAAATCGCCATCGGCGAAGTCAGGTGGGGCGTCATCATCACCTCGTAGCACCGCTCAGGATGCCCCAGGTGAAACAGCAGCGGCAGCGGCGCGCACAGCAGAAATGCAAAGGCGGTCAGCAGCGAGAGCCGGTAAACCGGCTCCAGCGCCTTCACGTTGAAGACGCGCACCAGTGACGCCATAATGAACGCCCCCGCCACCAGCCCCGTTATGTACGGGTAGAGCACAATCAGCACGCTCCACAGCGGTTGCTGCGTCGCCTCGTTGGGATAGGCATACCCCTCGAAATGCGGCATCACCACCTCGACAATATTAGTCACTGCGTTGGCCACTTCATTGGTCATATTACCTGACCTCCTTGTCAATGCCCGCGTAGAGCATGCGCGGTTCGGTGCCCAGGTGCGGCTTGAGCGACACCAACAGGTTGTTCTGGTAAAACTTCTGGAGCGGATCGTCCGGCACCGGATTCTTCATGTCGCCAAAAATCCGGGCTTGTGTGGGACAAACCTCCACACACGCCGGCTTGAGCCCTCGCGTGATGCGATGGTAGCACAGCGTGCATTTCTCTGCCGTTTTCGTCACCGGACTCAAGAACCGGCAGCCGTAAGGGCAGGCCTGGATGCAGAAGCCGCAACCAATGCAGTACTTGGGATCAATGAGCACCGCGCCGTCCGGGGCGTCAAAGGTCGCGCCAACGGGGCACACTTGAGTGCAAGGCGAATGTTTACAAAGGTTGCAGAGCTTGGGCACGAAGAAGGAATGCTGGATCTCCTCCTTCGGCACCGACGGCTCCGGATACCCGTGCATGCCGCCATTCGGACAATCCACTAGCGTCTCGCCGCGCGCCGCACCCGAGTCCGGCGCGGGTTTGGTAATGATATACCGTTCCACCCAAGTCCGAAAATAAGGGCCCTCGGGCACATGATTCTCTTTCTTACAGGCCTCAGCGCAAAACCCGCAGCCGATGCATCGGCTGGCATCAATGGCCATGGCCCACCTGTGTTTGGAGGGGTCGTAGTTCTTCGGGGCCTCTGTGGTAACCAAGACCTTCTCGGTGACGGTCTTGGCCGCCTTTGCTACGGGAGCGGCCAGCACGCCGGCCACCGCCGCGGTGATCTTGCCGAGCACGCTGCGCCGGGAAACATTATTCTTCATGGGACCTCCGACGGGCTGTGCGGCAGATGGCATTCCGTGCACTTGGACCCGGTGTAGTGGTTCTTGCTCACGATTTGTTTGTGCCACTTCGGCCGCGACGGGTTGGCCTCGTGGCAGCGGATGCAGGCCGCGTAGCTGCTCCGGTCTATGTTATCCTTCCGGGGGTCGATGCCGTGCGCCTCGCCCGGGCCATGGCAGGATTCGCAGGCCAGACTCTTGTGCTCGTGCTTCGTCAGCTTCGCATACTCATCTCCATGGCACTCCTCACAGGCCTTCTTGCCGGCGTAAACCCGGTCCCGAGTTGCCAGTTCCGCCAGCGCCGCACCCCGATACCACCCCCCATACTCTCCGAACGACGGCGGGGTGAGGAAGTAGCGGGCGATTAAATAGGCCGCCACAATTCCGACCGCCAGCAGGAAGATCCGGAACAGTTGAGGGGGCATTATGAATAAGCGACGCATAGGCCGGGCTATTCTTTCCTGGTGGCTGGCAGTATCATGTTTCGTGCAACAATAGGCCAGACAATCTAATTGCCAGCCCCGGCGCCGCTTCCCTTCGGTTGTCGATTTATCAACTTATTTTGTCCTTCTGATTAGAAAGAAGGGGAGCTGGCCACAGCTCCCCTGTAAGCACGCCGTGCCCCGTGCTACTTCTTGAAGTCGCGGATGAACTTCACCAGTGCTTTGATCTCGTCGTCGCTCAGCGCGTCGCCGAAGCCCTTCATCTTGGTCTTATCCCCGTCCTTCACCCCATCCTTGATGGCCTTGGTCATCTTGTCGTCCTTCAGTTCCTCCTGGACCTTGGCCTCCGTATAGTCCTTAACCTGAAGTTTCTCGCCCATCTTGGTCTTGCCCTTGCCATCCGTGCCATGGCACTTGGAGCAGTTCTTTTCCCAGTTCTCTTTTGCGTCCGCCGCGCGGACGGAAGCAGCCCCCGCAACCAGGAGCGCCAGACTGATTATGATTATTTTCTTCATAGCTTTTGTTTTGTTATTGTTTAGCTCTGTTGTCTCGGACGTATTCTGCTGCGCTTGATTGAACGCAGCAGCAAAACATTAAACCACCCGCGCCCCGGAATCTATTTTTTGAACTTCCGGACATAGGCGACCAGGGCCTTCATCTCTTCATCGCTCAGACCTTCCACCGCTTTCATGCGGGTCTTTTCCCCGTCCTTCACGCCTTCCTTGATCGCCTTGAGCATCGCTTCATCCTTCAGGGAGTCCTGGTACTTGGCATCGGTAAAATCCTTGATCTCCAGCTTCTTGCCCATTTTCGTGTCACCCTTCCCGTCGGGGCCGTGGCACTTGGCGCAGCTCTTTTCCCAGTTCTCTTTCACGTCCGCTGCGGAGACGGAAACCAGCATCGCCGCGCAGGCGGCCATCGTCATCAATATTGCTTTGTTCATAATTAATCTTTAGACGTCTAATTCGTCGCGCGTATTCTGCCGAAAAGATTAGTTCCTTGGCAATTAAATACTTCTTTGAGTGTGGAGTAGCGGTCCTAATTGCTGCCGAGCGCCGGAACCCCCACCGTAGTAAATCGCGGCGTAGCCAGCCACGGCACGGCGGGAGCGATGCTATGGCTCCAGCCGAATAACCAGGTTGGTGACGGCCTTGTCGCTCGCGTCGGTAAAACGCAAACAGCCCTGCCAATCACTCCCCCCTTCGTTGACAATCTTGAATACCACCACGTTGATCCCCTTATTCAGCGTAACGTCGCGAGCGGTGTCCGAATCCTGGTCCAAAGCCCGGCCTTCGGTGGCTTTCAGCAGCAGCTTCCCGTTGAGAAAGACTTTCCCCTCGTCGTTGCTGCCCATTTTCAACCGTAAGTTCTTCCGTTCCTCTTCGGCTCGAACGTAAGTCACGGCGTAGCCAACTGTCTTCTCGGTCTCCGCATTACAAATCGCGTTCAGGTCCAGAAAGTAATCCGCTGCTTTTGCTTTCTTCCAGGTCAACTCCTTGCCGCGCACGGTGACTTTGTCTCCCGCTTTCGGCTTCTGCAGCCCTTCGTCGGGGATTTGATTCTTCTCGATCGCCTCCGCGCCGTCGGCATCCGCAGCCAACTGGATGGGGGCCAGCAGCAGCCAGTCGCGAATGAAGCCATCGCTGCGCGGGGCGAATTCATCGGACCCGGCTTGGCACGGAACCGCGAACAAGCCCAGCAGCAGCGCACCCGTTATGATAGTAATTCTTTTCATAGTTTTTCTTTCTCCGTTGGTTGTTTTGTGCCCTTTGATTACTGCCGATCGCCACCGCCATCCTCCGGGAGCAGCGCGATGAGTTCTCGCGGGGTTTTCACGTTCGATTTCAGCGTTTTCCACATGCGATTGAAGTCCACAACCTGCGCCTCTAAAGTGTTACATTTCAGAATCCGGGTGGCTGATTGACTCAAGCGCATCCCGCAGATTGTGGTTTTGACACATGAATTCACGCTCCTCAGACACTACTACTTGGGGTTGATTGAGTCAATCAGCCACCCAGATTTCAGAACGCATGTCCAGCATGGTCTGCTGCAGACTGAAGGTCAGTGGATCATTCTGCGCTCGACCCTCATCCCATTTGAGCTGCCGGGCACGCTGAAAAGCGAGCTCGATATAGCGTTCTACTGAAAGGCGCTGGTGACCGGGGCACCCTCCATCTTGGTAGCACAGGGCACATTCAGCAGCCACAGGGCGGTGGCTGCAGTATCGCATGTGCTCACCGGCACCGTGATGGTAAAGCCCCGCTTCACGCCTTTGCCCCAGGCGACCCAGGGAATCTCCATGTCCTCGGGATTCTTCGATCCGTGGGTATGTCCGTGGCCCCCATGGTCGGCGGTGACAATCACCACGCTTTGGTCCGCGATGCCCGCCTGGCTAATGGCCTTCAGGACTACGTCCAGCGCTGCATCAGACTTGGCGAAGGTTTCGAGCTGTTGCGGGGAACCCCAACCGGACCTGTGCCCTGCGGAGTCGGCGTCGGCGAAGTGGATGAAGCACAGGTTGGGCTTGTGCTCCACGATATAAGTAGCGGCCTGCCGGGCAACCCGATCCGCCAGAACCGTCCCCTCGCGCTTGACTTCACCTCCGTCGCCGTCGCTCTTGACGACCAGGATGGCGTCTGAGCGACCATAGTTGAACTCGTCCACCGAGTTGGTGAGCAGCAGGTGGCGGAACTTCTCTTTGCCCACGAACATCGCGGTCGAAAAGCCTGCCTTCTTGGCTTCGGAAAAGACGGTGGGGACGCCGACGACCCCCTTGGAAGGCACCCACCCGTTCCAAAGAATGTGGTGTGTGTCGGGGCCGACGCCGGTGAGCATCGAGGTGTGGCTGGGAAGGGTGATGCTGGGGAAAATGGTGGTGGCGGTCCAGGTGTGCGCGCCCTCGGCCACCAACCGTCCCAGCACCGGCATCTGGCTCTGCTCTATCGCTGCCGGCTTGCCCCCATCCAGACTGATGATGAATACATGCTCAGCCCGTGGGGCGGCGCCAGAGGACAGCGCAAGGAGGCAAAGCGTGACAACCAGCAGGAAACGACGAGCATATAGTGCCATAATTAGCACTCATTAGTAGAGAACGGCCTACCCACATACAAGCTCCGGTACCAGTGTGTTACCGGAGCGGCACCACGGTAGGTCCAGGGTAATGCCGTGGGAATGCCGGTGCGGGCCGTTCTCTCCGCTATTCCAGATGCCTACGGATGCCCGCCCAAGCCAAGTTGCGCTGGTGTCTTGCGGGTGATCCCGAAACTGAAGACCTGGCCTTCATGAAAGCGCTCGCGCAGCTCAAAGTTCTCGAAGGCCACCCCGCCAGGTATGGGCTGGCGGGATTGCCAGTAGGTGGAACGCGCGTTGACGGCGACGTGCAAATCGTCCCGCGCCGTGCCCCGCGGTTTCTTCCAATACTGGGTCACCTTGCTGCCGCCGTAATGCCAAAGCTGCCGGTCCGGAAACGGATAGACGGATGCCGGATCGTCCTCGTCGGTGGTCACCGCCACCAGCACGTCCTCTTTGATGCTGCGCGCCAAGTGGTCGAGCGGATAAATGTGGTGCGGCGCGAAGCCCTCCCCTTTGTGCTTCGGATAAAGCCGCAGACTGCTGGCGACTTCGTCCTTGAGCCACAGGAGACGCGTACGGGCCAGGTTCCCCATCGTGGCAGTCAGGATGCAGTACTCAATCGGGGCGCTACCGGGGTCGGCGTGCACGGCAAGTTGGATTTCATCCGGCGCGTCGCTGCGTTGCGACACTACCAAGCGCACTCGCGCGCCGTTGTCCAATGGCTCAACCTGCACGCTGACGTCTAGTTGTTCCACACCAGGAGAGGGCTGGAAGAGCCGTCCCGGCGTTAGGGTCGGTTGCGGGACCGCAGGGCCGAGGTTGGTTTCGCCGACGGCCCATAAGCGCTTGCCGCTGGTGTGATCGAGCGCGCTCAGCTCCAGCTCACTGAATCCTCTCCGGCCATGCACTATGGGCTCCACCGCAATGAAGTTCACCAACTCGTAGCCGCCGTTGGTAGCAATGGGATAGCCGACCCGGATGAGCCCGCGTGGTCCGCTGGGCGATCGGAATCCCCCCGGCGGGAGCGCCCAGAGCAAACCGCCGCGCACGCCCCAAAGCGGCTGGTTCGTGTTCAGTCCGGCTCGCACCCAATCTGCCTCCCGCGCGCTCGCGCCGCCGGGGAGGCAGAACGAGAGGGTGGCCGCGCAAAGGATCCGCGCCGCCAGCCGCAACCGCATGAGATGTCTCGGTGTGCTCAGAAATGCAGAACCTAACGAAGGCTGGCGACGTTGACAACGGCGGGCCTTGCTCCCCGCAGGGCGGCAGCGAGAACAATTGGTTTTGGCCTGGCAACTCGATTGCGCTATAGTGTCTCATCATGCCAAACAAGCCTCAACAGCAGCATCGCCGCAGCTTCCTGAAGGCACTGAGCACTGCGGGCGCAGGGGTGGTCTTTGCCGGCAATGCCCCGGCAGTTCTTGCCGCCGACACTCCGGCCATTGGGCCGGTCCCGAAACGCAAGTTCGGCCGCCATGCCGAGATGGTGTCTTCCCTCGCTCTCGGGGGCGCTACACTGGCCAAGGCGGAATCCCTTGAGGAGGCCACTCGCATCGCCCACGCCGCGATTGATATGGGCGTTACCTTCTTCGATAATGCCTGGGAGTACGCGAATGGCCGCGCGGAAGAATGGATGGGGACCGCGCTGCAAGGGAAGCGTGACCAGGTGTTCCTGATGACCAAAGTCTGCACCCATAACAAGGGACAGGAAACCAAGGAGAAGGCTCTGGCCATGTTGGAGGATTCCCTGCGGCGCCTGAAGACGGATCACCTCGATCTTTGGCAAGTACACCAGATTCTGACCGACACTGAGGCGGACTCGATCTTCATCCCCGGCGGCGTACTCGAAACCATCGAGCAAGCCAAAAAGCAGGGCAAGATTCGCTACTGCGGGTTCACGGGACACGCCCACCCGAAGGTCCACCTGCGCGTGCTGGCGCATCATTACCCTTTCGACTCGGTGCAGATGCCCATGTCGGTATTCGACGCACGCGAAGACGGGTTCCAGAAGCTCGTGCTGCCGGAAGCGTGCAAGCAAGGACTCGCGCCGCTCGCGATGAAGACTCTGGGCGGCAACGCCAAGCCCATTAAGGACGGGTTGGTCACCTCCGAGGAATGCCTGCGCTACGCGCTCAGCCTGCCGGTGACCACGGTGGTGTCGGGCATCGACTCCATGGCGTGGCTTCAGAAGAACGCCCGGGTCGCGGCCACTTTCAAACCGCTCTCTCCGAGTGAGATGGCCGAGTTGGGGCAGCGGTGCGCATCGAAGAAAGAATACGAGTATTACCGCCGCTGGGCCTACTACGACGGCAGGCCATCCGGCGCGCGCTGCGCCTGACCGCAAAGGGACCCGGCCCAGCGAAAGATTGCATTAGCCTGAGAACACAACTTAATTTGGATACCAGGCGGCAAAGAGCATCTGGGTCAGAAATCGGTTTGAGGATACTGCTTCGGTGGTGTGCCGGCTGATTCAACTAAGTCCGGCCCCGACGGGTACGGGCCGGTAACAATTTCCTCCAGACGCACCTTGAACTCCCAGTTGTCTCCGTAGTCGAACCTGAATTCCATTTCAGCTCGGCGCGCCAGTTCCGTCTCGGCCACGGTGATTTCCGTCGCGAATGGCCCTTCGTCGGTGTAGGGGTGATTATAGATCCGGCTATTGCCTCGCTGGTCGCGGTAGCGGAAGTCGTAAAGGTGATCGCTATCCAACGCGAACGCTTGGAGGATTGCTCCTGCGAGTTCATCCAACGTAGTGTTTGGCGCCACGGCGAGCCGTCGCCAGATGCCGCCACCCCCTCCACGCCAGCCGGTGAGGATGACCTTGAAGATGTGGGTTCCGCACCTGACCTCGCGCTTCGGGCGCACGAAAATAGTCCGCCACTCCGGGAAGCAGGGCTGGAAGTGGGGCTGAAGAACTCCGAACTGCTCCGCTCCACTGAGGTCGTCCGGCGATTCTTCCAGATCAGCTTCAGGAGGGTCTTCCGAGATGTCGGCATCCTCGTCCTCACGCTCGCTCGCTTTCCAGAACTCCAGCAGGGCCCAGGTCATCGCGGTTCCCCAAGGCGTGAGACGGGCCCCGCCGACCAGCCAACCGCGTCCACCCCAATCCCGCAGCTTCTGTTCCGCTAACGGTACCGGACGGATTTCAACGAGCCCAAACTGCTGCAGCAGGAACAGGTACCAGGGTGGAATTTGGCCACGCACCCCCAGATCCCGCGCGGACTCGTAGTGGTCGAAATTGCGCCAGCGGTCGCTTAGTTGGCCCAGAAAGATGACCGTCGTCCTGAGCTCCTGGGCCTCCTGACGTCTGATCTCGCCCCCCAAGACAGAGGTTTGAGCCTGGAACAAGAGCGCCTCGAGTAAGGCGAAATACTGCTCGGTGGGGTTCAGCCCCCGCCAGAATTCCAACGCCGCGGGCCACACCACCAGGCGATTGCCTCGCGCCTGGATCGTATCCATCACCCGGAGCAGAATGAATGTTCCGGCCAAGTTCGGATAATCCTGCAGCAGAGCGCGCTTCAGCCCTGGCTCGATAGGATAGCTTGTTCTGCGGTTCAGTTCCGGGAGGCAGTCTATCGGCAAGTTGGCATTGCGCCCCTTGGTTGCGATGCCGCCCGAACCAACAAACTCGATCAGGGTCGCAACATCTCTCAGGATGGTTCCCGGACTTTCCGGCGTGATCTGTTGCTCCTCCAGGATGCGCTGGCACTGCTTAGCCAGGGTTTGCCACCGCTCAGCACTTTTTCCGTCAAGGATGTAAAAGGATAACATGCTTTGCCTTTTTGTAGGAACGGAATAATCGCCCAGGCCAAGTTTCAGCGGCCAGCGGGTATTCAAATCGCTCGTTCATTTCCTGACAGCGTAATCCCAAGGAAATGGAGATGGAAAGGAAAAGAAGTCATTGTAGGAGACGACGTAAGGAGTCTCTAATCTCTTGGCCTGCTGCCCAAGCCC
>CAIWJG010000691.1 GCA_903912925.1 uncultured Verrucomicrobia subdivision 3 bacterium
CGCCACCCAACAAGCTTTCGACCAAGGCAACCTCCGCGCCAACGCCGCCTACCAGGACGGTCGGCGCCGTTTCACCATAGATCCCATCACCCGCCTCGAAGGCCACGGCAAGATTGACATCTTCCTCGATGACAAAGGCGACGTCGAACGCGCCTACCTGCAGGTGCCCGAACTCAGAGGCTTCGAGGTGTTCTCCATCGGTCGCCCGGCGGAGGACATGCCGCAGATCACCAGCCGCATCTGCGGCGTCTGCCCGACCGCCCATCACATGGCCTCGACCAAGGCCCTGGATGCCCTCTATCAAGTCGAGCCTACCTCAGCGGGCCGCAAGATTCGTGAGCTGGTCTATAACACCTTCATGCTCGAAGACCATGCCCTGCATGTCTTCGTGCTGGGCGGCCCCGACTTCATCGTCGGGCCCGAAGCCCCGCCCGAGCAGCGCAACATCATAGGCGTCATCGGCCGAGTCGGCCTCGAAGCCGGCAAGAAGGTCATTAACAGCCGCAAACGACTCCGCGAGCTCATCGCCTACTTTGGCGGCAAAGTCGTCCATCCCGTCCTCGGGCTGCCCGGCGGCGTCAGCAAGGCGCTCAAGGCCGAAGACCTGCCCAGGTTCAAGCAACTGGCCCAGGACGGCCTCGAATTCGCCCTCTGGACGCTCGGCGTGTTCAAGCAGATCGTCCTCGCCAACCCGGACTACGTGAAGATGATCACTTCGGACGCCTTCACCCACAAGACCTGCTATATGGGAATGGTGGACGAGCAGAACAAGGTCAACTTCTACGACGGCAAACTCCGTGTCGTGGACTGCGACGGCAAGGAAGTCTGCAAGTTCACCGGGCAGCAGTATCTCGATTACGTAGCCGAGCATACCGAGCCGTGGAGCTACATGAAGTTCACCTATCTCAAGCCGCGTGGCTGGAAGGGTTTCGTCGAAGGCCCCGATACCAGCATCTACTCCGTCGCACCGCTAGCGCGCCTGAATGTCGCCGATGGCATGGCGACGCCAAAGGCCCAGGCCGCCTACGAGGAGTTCTACAAGACATTGGGCGGCAAGCCCGTCCATCATACACTGGCCAACCATTGGGCGCGCGTCATAGAAATGGTGTATGCCGCCGAGCGCATGGAGCAGCTCGTCAATGATCCCGAGATCACCAGCCCCGATGTGCGCCGGATTCCGACCAGCGTGCCGAAGATCGGCATGGGCGTGATCGAAGCCCCGCGCGGCACACTCTTCCACCATTACGAGACCGACGAGAACGGCCTGATCCGCAAGGCCAACATGGTCGTGGCCACCGGGAACAACGCCGCTCGCATTGCCATGAGCGTAGAAAAAGCGGCCAAGGGCTTGATCAAAGGCGGCCACGTCACCGAGGGCCTGCTCAATAAGGTCGAGATGGCCTTCCGCGCCTACGACCCGTGCCTGGGCTGCGCCACCCATTCACTCCCGGGCCACATGCCGCTGCGGGTGAACATCTACGACCGCGAGCGAAACCTGGTGCAGCAGTTGGTGCAGTCCTGAGTCCACGAGGCAACTCCCCGACCTGCCCCGGACGTTCAACGCCATTCGTCAGAAACCCGAAGGGCGTGCGGGCGGCTGGACCATTTCGGATTTCGGGCTTCGGATTTCCTTCGAATTTCGGGTTTCGTCCCTCCCCCGGGGCTCGGCAGCCCGTGGGGGCGGACACAATCAGCCGCCGGATTTCCCGGAGGCTGGCCACAATCTGCTCTTCGAATAGGTCCAAACATTCGAACCCAGACGCATCGGGCAAGCCCTTCTTCTTCCCTCGCGTTGATTTTCCGATCGCACCGCTCACCGGAAATAGTGATCGAACTCACGTTCGATGCTACGATGGAAGAACCAAGCCCGATCCTACCCGGTGGAGTTCGGCTCCTCGCAACCCGCGGTAATATTCCGCGGTAATATTCCTTGGTTGCGCGGGGGCGTGGCCCTATAATCCCCGGCATGGTTCATGTTGGCATCGGTTACGATGTGCATGCTCTGGTCGAGGGCCGCAAACTCATCCTGGGTGGCGTGGAGATTCCGCACCCCAAGGGGCTGGACGGGCATTCGGATGCCGACGTGCTAATGCACGCGATCTGCGATGCGATTCTAGGCGCGATGGGGGAGGCGGACATTGGCCATTTCTTTCCTAATACCGACCCGCGCTGGAAGGGCGCGCGGAGCCGCCTTTTCTTGAACGAGGCGGCGCGGCTGGTCGAATTCCGCGAGGGCAAGATCATCAATGTGGATGCCACGCTGATCGCCCAGGCACCCAAGATTTTCCCGTACGTTCACGCGATGAAGATCAACATTGCCGAAGCGCTCGGGCTGAATATTAAGCTGGTGGGGATCAAGGCCACGACCAACGAGCGTCTGGGATTCCTGGGCCGGGAGGAAGGCATCGCGGCTATGGCCGTGGCCAGTGTGGACCTGCGTCAAGAAGGCTGAAGGCTGAAGGCTAAAATCAAACCCATGCCAATCCGCAATTCAGCATTCAGCCTTTAGCCCTTCCCTATGGCCAAAGCCGAAATTAGTTGGAAACGAACCACCGCGGAGGGTGCCCGGCTTCAGGTCTATGCCCGCCACGTAGGCCGCGACTGGCGTTTCTTTGCGCGGGAACATCGCTACGACCAGTGGCAGGCCATCGTCGAGCCGCCACTGGAGGACTGGCTCGAACTGCTCGACGCGGTCCAGCGCCGTATCAACCGACGCCTGCTTCGACCCGAGGAGGAGGCGTGCGTTAAGAATTCGATCCGCGAGCGATTTCCAGGGAAAGGCTGAATGCTGAATGCTAAATTATGGGCCGGGTAGTCATGGGGAAAGGCTGAAGGCTAAATGCTAAAGGCTAAAA
This sequence comes from uncultured Verrucomicrobia subdivision 3 bacterium, assembly GCA_903912925.1. Taxonomy (GTDB): domain Bacteria; phylum Verrucomicrobiota; class Verrucomicrobiia; order Limisphaerales; family UBA8199; genus PALSA-1440. The sequence goes on from CAIWJG010000691.1 coordinate 2,856, forward strand.
TCAAACCCATGCCAATCCGCAATTCAGCATTCAGCCTTTAGCCTTTAGCCTTTCCCTATGACCAAGCGGCCGCTGATATTGATTTCTCCGAACATCGAGAAGCGGGGCGCTGAATTCGGAGATCTCTCTGTTAGCGTTTCGGCAACCTATGAGCAGGCGCTGTTGGACTCCGGGGCGCTGCCACTCGTCTTGCCGGCCACCGTCTCGCGCGAACTGATCGCCGATTGCATCAGTCGGTGCGACGGTGTTTTGCTCACCGGTGGGGAGGACGTGGAGCCGCGCCTTTATGGCAAGGGGCTGCCTCCGAAGCTGCGCCGCACGGTGACGGTAACGCCCGACGGCGGGGTGCGCGATTTACGCGAGCTGATCCTGATTGACGAGGTATTCAGGCAACGCCGGCCACTGCTGGCAATTTGCCGGGGGCACCAATTGCTGAATGTGGCCCTGGGCGGCACCCTGGTGGCGGACATTTCGCGTCAGCGGCCCCGGGCGATCAATCACCACCAGATGGACCGGTGCTTTGAAGTTGTTCACGAAGCGCGGTTGACAAGGGGATCGTTACTGGCCAAGCTAACCGGCAAGCAGAAGTTGGGTGTGAATAGCACCCATCATCAGGCTATCGCACGGGTTGCCGCGCCTTTCAGGGTGGCCGCTGTCAGCAGTGACGGAATCATTGAGGGTCTCGAGTTGAAGCCGAGCGCGGCGCGGTTGCTGCCGTTCCTGTTGAGCGTGCAGTTTCACCCGGAGCGCCTGGCGGACCGGCATGTGGAGCATCGGGCGATATTCCGGGGGTTCACTCAAGCCTGCCTGCTCAGTCGCAAACAATAGTTTATGAAGGGCAAGATTCTAATCGTAGATGACCTGGCGGACTTCCGTAAGCTGCTCAGAAGCGAACTCGAAGATAATAACATCATCACCGAGGCGGACAGCAAGGCAGCGCTGGAAAAGGCGTTCGCCCTGGAACAGCCTGATTTGGTGTTGCTGGACGTTAAGCTGCCCGACGGCAACGGACTCGACCTGCTGCCAGCCATCAAGAAGCGCTGGCCGGAGACCGAGGTCATCGTCCTGACCGGAGCGCCCGATGAACGGGAGGCGCTGTCCTGGGCGGTCGAGGCGACGAAACGGGGCGCCTTCAACTTCATTCGGAAATCGACGCAATGGGATCGCGAGAAACTCCTGGCGGATGTGGGTAACGCGCTGGACAGCCGGCGGCGGACTGAAGAAACCAGCATGTTGCGGCGGGCGCTCGAAACCATGAGCGGCACCGCTTCGCCGGTGTTTCAAAGCGTCGCCATGCGCGAAGTTGTCCGCACCGTCGAGCGCATCGCGCCCAGCGACGTCGCGGTGCTGATTACGGGCGAGAGCGGCACGGGCAAGGAAGTGATTGCCGACCTCCTGCACGCCTTTAGCCCGCGCAGCAAGGGCAAGATCATCAAAATCAACTGCGCCGCCCTGCCACGCGAGCTGATTGAAAGCGAGCTCTTTGGCTCCGTGAAAGGGGCCTTCACGGGTGCGCACTCTGACCGCGAGGGGTTATTCCGCCAGGCGGAAGGCGGCACGCTGCTGCTGGACGAGATCTCCGAGATGCCCATCGACACGCAGAGCAAACTCCTGCGCGTGCTGCAGGACCAGGAAGTCCGCCCGGTCGGGGGCAAGACCAGCTACAAAACCAATTGCCGCCTGGTGGCCTCTACCAATCGCAAGCCGGACGAGGCGATTGCACAGGGCAAGCTGCGCGAAGATTTGTTTTATCGCATTAGCGCCATTTCGGTGTACCTGCCGCCGCTTCGCGAGCGGCGCGAGGACATCATGCCGTTGGCCAACGCTTTCTTGAAGCGATTCGCGGCCCAGGCCAATCGGGTTATCAAAGGCTTTACCGTGTCCGCGGTGGAGCGGCTAACCGCGTTCGACTGGCCGGGCAACATCCGCCAGTTGCAGAATGAAGTGCAGCGCTCCGTGCTGTTGTCGGAGGGCGAGATGGTGGACGCGACAGATTTGTCCATCACCCGGGCAAAAGCCGCCACTGAGGGCGGCCCCGATACGAATTTTACTCTCCTGGAAGGAGTCGAGCGCAGCGCCATCATCCAAATGCTCAAGGAAACCGGCGGCAACAAACTGGAAACCGCTAAACGCCTCGGCATTGGCCGCCAGACGCTCTATAACAAGATCAAGGCTTACGGCATCGAGGTCTGAAGGGGATCGTGATACGTGATACGTGATACGTGAAAAGGGCCGGGCTCGCCGTCTTTCTTCACGTTTCACGTTTCACGTTTCAAGTATCCCGCAATCCCTTCCCCTAGCGGGATCGGCTGGAGCCTGAATAGCTCATTGGCGGGCTGGGCATCCCCCACATTGTTCTCCTGCAACATCTGGAGCTGATCGCGATTGAGCGGTGGGGCCTTTCGCAGCAGGTACGGAAAGACAAACTCCATGCCGGCGGCCTGGCAGCGCGCAAGGCTGATCGGCACGTGCAGCTTCAAACGCCTCTTCGCCAGCACGGTCTGAATCCGGTCCACGATCTCCGCGAGCGTCAAGGCCTCCGGGCCACACAAGTCATAAGTCTGGCCGACGGACTTCGGTTCACCAAGCGATCCTGCGAAAGCGGCCGCAACTGCCTCGACGGGCACAGGCTGGAATCTTGCGCTGGGATTGCCGAGCAACGGCACAATCGGAGAGAGGCGGATGATCCGCGCGAACAGGTTGATGAACTGATCCTGGGGTCCGTAGATGAGCGAGGGCCGGAAAATCGTGAACTCCAGTCCGCTCTGTCTAACCAGCTCTTCGGCGGCCCATTTGGATTGGTGATAACGCGAGGCCGCTTTGGGCCGGCTGCCCAGCGCGCTCATGTGGACAAATCGCCTGACGCCTGCCTGCTGCGCCGCGGCCACCAGGTTCCGCGTGCCGCCCACATGCACGTTCTCGAAGGTGCTGTTGCCAAGCTCGCTAATAATCCCGACCAGATGGATCACCGCCTCCACGCCCGCCAAGGCTCCCTCCAGCGAAGCCGCCTCCAACACATCACCGGAATACGCCTCCACTCCCCAGCGTGAAACAGCCTCCTGCGCCGCAGGCGAGCGAGGGTTGCGGGCCAGAATGCGAATCGTGTGCCCCGCAGCCCTAAGCTGCCGGACAATCTCCCGCCCCACAAACCCAGTTGCCCCTGTGACCAGGACTTTCATTGGAGAATGAGACGTGGAACGTGGAACGTGAAACGTGAAACGTGAAACGTGAAAGGGACCAGCAAATCAGCCTTTCTTGACGTTTCACGTTTCACATGTGCTGCTGCTGATTGTAGCAGCCGACGTCAGTCGGCTCTAACTTCACGTTTCACGTTTCACGCTGACACCTTCAGTTTCCCCAGCTCCTCGCGCACGAGCGCCACCAGCGGGGCCATCGTCTTCCGGCTGAACTCGAACTTGCAGCCGGCCGCGGCGAACAGCTCGGGCAGCGGTCGCGAGCCGCCCAGTGCCAGCGCGCGCTTGTAATCAGTCAACGCTTGGGCTTTGTCACGTTTCGAGTTGGCCCAGACCTGCAAGGCACCGAGTTGGGCGATGCCGTATTCGATGTAGTAGAAGGGATGGAGGAAGATATGCAACTGACGGTGCCAAAGATTGGCCCGCGCGGCTTCGTACCCGCACCAGTCCGCGTCCCCGCCGAACTGGTCCATCAGTTTCAGCCACGCCTCGGTCCGCTCCGCCCGCGTATGGCCTGGGTGCGTGTAAATCCAGTGCTGGAAGGCGTCCACCGTGGCGATCCACGGCAGGATGTTAATAATCCCTTCCAAATGCGTACACCGCGCTCGGTTGGCCTCAGGCACGGCGTAGAACTTTTCGAGGAACTCGTTGCCCAGCAGCTCCATGCTCATCGAAGCCACCTCGCAGAACTCGATCGGCGCGTTGCGATAAGCGAGCAAATCCTCGTCGCGCGTGGCCAGCGCGTGAAAGGCATGGCCGGCTTCGTGCAGGATGGTTTCCACGTCCCGCTGCAGGCCGACGGCATTCATGAAGATGAACGGCACCCGCGCCTCGGAGAGCGTGGACTGGTAGCCGCCCGGCGCTTTGCCCTTGCGGTTGGCCAGATCGAGCAACCGCAGGTTCTGCATCCGCTGAAAACCGGCTGCCAGCTCACGGTCGAGATGCTCGAAAACCTCCTGCGTGCGTGAGACCATCTGGTCCACCTGATCGAATGGTCGCAGCGGTGGCCGGCTCAGCGGGTCGGCCGCCAAATCCCAGGGCCGCAGCGGCTCCACGCCGAGTTGGCGCTTGCGCTCGGCTTGCAGCTCGCGCAGCACAGGCATGATCTCCTGCTCAACGGCCTGGTGAAACGCCACGCAGTCCTCCGGCGTGTAGTCGAACCGGCCCATCTTGCGGAAGGCATAATCGCGGTAGTTGGCGAAGCCGGCATTCCTGGCGATTTGCTCACGGAGCCGGGTGAGCTGGTCGAAGCTCTCCTCGAACTTCCCAGCTTCTTGCAGCCGCCGGTTGGCAATGAGCTCCCACGCTTCCTGACGCAGCGGGCGGTCGGGCTCTTCGAGATAGCGGCCCATCTGAATGAGCGTTTTCTCTTCTCCCCGGAACTGAACGGTCAGGGAGCCGGTCAACTTCTGAAACTGCTGGCCCAGCTTGGCCTCCTCGGTTTCCAACGGCACGTTCTCCTCGCGGAACAACTCGACCTGGACCCGCGTGTCGCGGTCGAAGACCTGGTAGCGTAGTTTGGGTAACTGCTCGCAGAGCGGGTGCTGTGCGTAGGTCTGGGCGAGCTTGAACTGGCGCGGCTTGAGTTGCGGGTCCACGTGCTCGATGAAATGCAGGTAGGCCTTTTCCGCCTCGGCGTTGTCTGTGTGGCAGGTCATGGCGATGTAGCGCTTGGCAGACTCTTCGTCGATGGCGGCATTCAGCTCACTCCAGTCCAGCAGCCAACGTTCCAGTTCAGCGGCAGAGGCGCACGCGGCGGCGCGGGCTTCGAGTTGGTCGAAGAGCGGCGCGATGCTGTTCCAGTCTCCCAGGTCAATCCCCTGCGGCACAAAGCGTCGGGGCTTATGCGCGGTCAAAGCAGCAAATGGCAATAGATCCATGCGCGGAAGATACCTCAAACCATTGGTTTGCAAACTGGATTCTAGGTTTCTCGATGATGCCGGTGGAATCGGGCGGACAAAGCCGAAACCCGAAACCCGAAAGAAGGCCGAAATCCGAAGCCCGAAGCGGCCCGCGCCCAAACCACTGCAGGAACAGAGGCATCCTCAGCGGTGGGGCCTGACGGCCTGAACGCCTGGGAAGACACTGCTCAACCGCCCACGATTGGCGTTATCGGATTTCGGATTTCGGCCTTCTTTCGGGCCTCGGTTTTCGGGTTTCGGATTTCCCCCTCCGCGCGTTTACCCACTAGCCACATGCCGGAAGCGGATTCCAGCCCTCAGTCCAAACCATACTTCTCAATCCACCCCTGCGGGATAGTGCCGAAGCTCAGGAGCCAATCGTTGAACTTCTTCAAGGGCCAGCCGCGGCCGACCATCAGGCGCTGGCGGAGGCGTTCGTTTTCCAGCCGGCCCAGCCAGTAGCACATCGGCACTGCGGGCTGGGCGGTGTACCAATTCACATCGGCAGTCGCCCGGGCACGGGTGAAGCCTAAATGCCGCTGCAAATGCCCGACGGCTTGCTGGTGGCTGTATCGGCCGGTTTGCAAGCGCAGATCCACCAGGATGCGATGGCAGCGCCACAGCGCGTCGTGCAGTTGCTGCACCGGCAGCCACGGGGAACGGTCAATTCGCAGGTCCACCATCATCTGCTCGCACCAGAGCGTCCAGCCCTCGTAAAACACCGCATGGGCAAAGAGCCGCCGCCACTGGCGCGGGTGTTGATTGGCAGTGACGAATTGCAGGTGGTGGCCCGGATAAGCCTCGTGGGCGCAGGTGAGCGGCAAGCCGAAATGCTGCTGCTGCTCCGCCAGCTTCTCGGTGGCGGACTGCTTGGTCAGGCTCAGATCGTTCACCCAGAAGACGCCGCGCTGCGCCTTCATGAACGCGGGAGGAGCCTGATAGGCGGCTGTGGGGATCACCGCGCGCAGGAATTCGGGCACCGGCTTGACCTGGAGCACGTCGCCCTGCGGAAAGGACACGGCACGAGCTGCGCGGAAGCCTGCCGCAATGCGCCGGGTTTCCTTCTGATAGATCTCCAGCAGCGGTTCGGCGGGGCGCCAGTTGGCCCGGGCCTGGGCGATAATCTGGTCCGCCGAACGGTTCCGGCCAAAACGCGCGCAAGCGGCCTGGAGAAGCCCCCCGAGGCGCTCCGTTTCGCCCAAGGCCAACGCTTCCACCTGGCCGAGCGTGCAGTCGAGGCCAAGTTCGTCCCGCACGCGGCGCTGCAAGGCCGCGGCGCCAATGGCGAAGGAGCCCGCTGGCGCCGGACGGCGCCGCTTCACCTGCGCTCGGTATCGCTGCATGGCGCTCCCCGTGGCGCAGATCAGCGCCTCATCGCCCGGCTCGGGGTCCGCGTTCCGTAGGAATTGTCGAACGCCCTCCAGCAGCGCCATGCCGCCGGCGACCGTTTGCTCCATCACCCGCAGCCAGACCGGCTCAGGCCGGCGGACTACCGGTGCGGCCTCGTCCAGAAAGTCCGGCGCTTGGCGGAGCAGCGAGCGCAGGTTGCGCGCCGCCCGCCGCGGCTCGTCGTCCCCGCGTTGCAGCTCGTGCAGCAGGATGTTGAGCAGTTGATCGGGCGCAATCGGTTCCAGCGTGTGCCGGCCGCGCGTGTAGTCCTCGCATTCCTTGAGCAGGAGGCTGCGCAGAGCCAGCCGGTCAAGCTGCTGCTCGCTCGACAACTCGCGCGGGGAAATGCCTTCCAGGGCGCGCAGAGTGGATTGCCGCTCCCGCTCGCGCTTCTCCTGGTAATCCAAAGTCAGGCGGCCCAACTTCCCCTCGCCGTCGCGCAGCCCGGCAGTAATCGTGGAGAACGTGGGATTGTCGTGAAGCAGGGTCTCAAAGAAACGGGTGAGCAGCCCTTCAAATTGTTTCGCAGTCCGGTTCATGGCTTATTCAGGCGTTAATGGGACTGTCAGGTCAATCCCCTTCAGTGACCCTGCTACGGGCAAATGCTGAAACCCGACCCATGCTCACATCCTCTTTCTTCACGTTTCACGTTTCACGTTTCACGTTTCACGTTTCACTTTTCAGCTTTTCCCCGTAAGGCTTCCAGCCGAGCCACGAATCGGCCCATGCGCGGACGACCGTTATAGCGGAACAACGTTTCGATCAGCTCGGCATGGATGCGACCGCATTGCGCCGCGTATTGGATCGCCAGCCAACGATAGTAGGTCTCCATGCTCTTCATGTTCTGACGGAAGACAATCCGGACCAGCTCCTGCAGCAACCCGTCCGCCCGGTCGTCGAACAGGCGGCGGGGGGCCGGCAGGGGACCGCCCAGCACGGGCAGGTAGCGCTGCACAAACACGTAGGCGCCCGGCAAGGAACGCAGAAACCGAAACCGCGCCACATCCTCCGCCAGCGTGGTGTTGAAGCCATACATGCACACAAACGCCACGTTGTCCCTATGGCGCGCCTGCAGCAGGGCGTAGCGCTCGCGCATCAGCTCGAGATGGCGGGTGTCGTTGAGGCTGAAATACAAGTTGCGCCGGGTGAAGGCGGAATTGGCGCAGTCCATTCGCCGCAGTAACGCCGCCGCCTCGGGGGTCAATAGCCGCAAGTCCAGTGTCTGGTTGAAGTTCACGGCCACGCCGCGCCTCACCAGGTCCTCGATCAGCGTCAGCGCGTCAGGATGTGCCAGCAGGTTGTCATCGAGCAGGATCAGCTTCCGGCGCCCTTGCAGCAGTGCGTCCAGGTCGCTCACCTGGCGAGGCGAGCCCTCCTTTAAGGGCACCACGCAAAACGGACAATGAAACGGACAGCCGCGCGTCAGGAAGCCCAGTGCCCGGTCGCCCAGTTCCGGGTAGAGGGAATAGTCTGGGGGCAGCGCCTCGATCTCCGGCTCCAGGCGCAGACGCAGGTCCACCCCCGAACCGCCGAGCTGCAACGCCGACCCATAATACCGCCGCAACCCCTCGACGCGCCGTGCCGAAACGGGCGTATTGAAGACGCAACTGGCCAGCACGGTCTCGGCCGGTGGCATCGAATTGACCCCGCGACACAAGCGCACGACGCGGCCCTGCGCCTTGAAGTGACGGCTGAGCTTCATCAAGGCCAGGTTCGGAAGGCGGCTGTCCAGGTCCACCAGCAGCACTGCTCCGCGGGGCAACCGGCGGGCCGCGGCCCGCGCCGGACGCGGCTGCGGTTCGGGGATGGGCAGCCACTGCCGCAGCAGACATCGTGGGAAACGGCGTCGGCCGGCTGGGTCCAGGGCCAGGATGAATTGGAGGTTGGGAAACCAGCCATCCAGCAAGTGGACGAAGACTCCCTGTTTCCCGGTTGGGCACCAAGCTCCCATCCGCTCGAACAGCACCACCCCGGGCTGACGCAGCGGATCGGCCTCCTCGAGACGGCCAGCGGCATCGAACGCATGGCGCGCGATGTCGAGCGCCACCATCACCGGAACCTGACGCGCTCGCGGGGTGGACTTCCATTGGCCCTCGAGTTCCCCCCGCTCCAGGCTCTGCGCCACGTCCCAGCCGAGCCAGTCGCTCAAGCCGTCCTTCAACCGGTCCAGCACTGCCCGGGCGCGCCCGGCCAGGTATTGGCTCTTATGGTGCAGCCGCTTCAGGAACGCGACCGGGTCCGTCACTCTGGACTCCGCCTCGAACAGGCCGGTGCATCGTCTCCACCGCTGATCAGGATGGAGGCTAAAGCCGTCCGCGCCCACCCGGATGGAGCGTCCATACCCCAGCAACAGCCGCCCCGACTGGGATCGGCCAGACTCCATCGCTCGTGGCCAGGCGCCAAGGGCCTGGCAGCGCAGCGCCTGACGCGCCAGCGCTTCCCATTTCCCTCCCGGCAGGAGGCGCCAGCCCTGATGATGCCGCGACGGGCTGTAAGGGCCGCGCTCCTGCGGCGCGTGCCGGATCAATACAAATTCCACCTGCACCGGCCGATCCGGCTCGGCCGCGAGCAGGGGCAGCACCCGCTCCGCCAGCCGGGACATTTGCCACCGGCCCAGGCTGACCAGCGCCAAACAACGCAACTGCGCCGTCGCCGCCGCGCCCGCGTTTAGCAGCGTCCAGCGACGGAGCTGTTGCGGACCGCCGGAGAACACCTGCTCAACCGGCGCCAGGTGGCGCACATTCTCCGGCAGTAATCGCTCAAGGTACACAGTAAACGACATAACCCTATCAGCCCGGGCCTCAACTGGGAACATAAAGCCCAACGCCGCCAGGAATTGCTCCCAGACAAGCCCCGCAAAACGTAAATATTCGGTGAACACGTTTGCTAGCCGTTGAGCCGGGCAATAAAATCCGCGCACAGGGGATAAACAAAAACCCATTTTACGGGGAGCGCTGGTTGCCCCGTTTTTTCCAACTTACCCCGACCTTTGGTCAACCCCA
>CAIWJG010000692.1 GCA_903912925.1 uncultured Verrucomicrobia subdivision 3 bacterium
CACTAAGTGAGATTACTTTAGCCCTCAAACCGAAATGCCGCATGCCTCGGAAATCGCCTCCATCAGACCCCAGCTTTGCGGGAAGCGAACCCCCACATGATCAACCACCGTTACAGCCACAGAAAACTCTGCGATGCGCACATGGCGCTCCCAGGAGACACGGATTGCACCGATTGGCACGGAGGGAAGCGGCCCGTGAATGAAGAAGGCAGAATGCAGAATGCAGAAGAAGGGTCTGGGGGAGGTCTGACGTGGGTTGCACAAAGCGCTGATATTGCTATACATACGAGATTCGGTGGTTTCAACTGTTGTTTTCAGGTTTACTCATACGGGCAGCGTGGTGGAGGAAGAAATCCGGACCCCACAGGCGCAACCCATCCTGTTCTCGCAGGGGCAGAAAGCGCTGGACATCGTTCCGGGCCACATCCCAGTCAATGCGCCGGATGGTCGCCTCCAGGTTCTTCTGCACCCAGTCAGTCGTCACTGCGAACGCTTGTCCGGCCCAGGGTCCCTGCTGGTGCAGGGCGTTTTGTAGTAACTCGAGAGTGGGGCTTACCCTTCGTGCGATGTACCACACAAAATCATACCAGTCGCGCCCCTTGACATAGGAGCGACAGAGCAGCGCATGCAGCTTCAACGCGAAGCTTGACTCAAGCGTCTGAGTCGTCAGCGGTGCCGTCACGGGGAACGTGATGTAACTGGTGGTGAAGGCCGATCCAGTGCGAGGATTGGTGTCAATCTCAAGCTTGATGCGGAGCTTGCGGGCCTGATACCGCTCGTAGGGCAAGTCCAGCGTCAGAATCTTCCCGATGAAATCGGTCTTCAGAAAAGCCTTTCGAACAGCCGATGCGGCCTCGGCCTGGTCCTGCACCTCAAAGGTAATGCCTTCCTGTGCGCAGTCTTTTGTTATCGCTTCCAGATAGCGCTGCCAGCGGAAGTTCAGGTCAGGTTGCTTGAGCAGGAAATCCAAATCCTCCGACAACCGGTTGATGCCATTGACAATGCGCAGGCAGGTGCCGCCGTGGAAGATGGCATCCGCAAACAGACCCGCCCGCGAAAGGCTGGCCAGTACATAGTGCTGCATCATTTCCTGCAGCACGTTATCCTGCTCCACCGCGTTTGCTGGTGCATACTCGCGCAGTTTCGCGCTCAACACCTTATCCAACATGGCTGACCGCTCCTTTCAGGGCTTGCAGGTAAACTCGCACCCTCCGGCTGCGGAGACTCGCCAGTATTTCGTCCAGCGCCTCAAACGAGAGTTTCCGCAGGTCGTCCTCTTCGATGCGGAGCGACTCGGTCAGATAGGACAGCCCGTCACGCCTCCAGGTGATCTCCTTGTTGAGATAGACCGCATCGGCGATGGCGCGGAGGGGCGACGCGATGAACGCCCAGATGTTTCGGGCAACCGCCACGGCTTCGACGCCTGCACGCGGAGCCAGCGCCGGGACGCGGCGGAAGCTGAACACGCCCACCGGGGTGTGAAACTCCCGGCTGCGCGCGACCGTGACGCTGCTGACCTGATAGACCGCCTCGGGGATCAGACCGTGATGCGCCAGTGCGGATTCCAAGCTGACGTGGGAAGGCGCGTGCAGGCAGGCGGCCGCCACAAACGGATGCGGTTCCGTCTTCCGATAAGGCGGTGCCAGCACAAACAGCCCGGGTCTCAGGCGCAGGATTTCGCCTGCCTGGCTGGCCCGGTACACCAACAGAGCTCTGGCGCCCGCACTGCTGTCGGGAAACAGGTTGCTGATGACCGTTTCGTCGAACAGTCCGACCGGCGGTGCCAACTCAAAAACACGCTCTGTAAGCCTCTGCACTTGTGCGATTACATTACGCTATTCGTAATCCAATTGCAAGAATACGCTTCTTCGGTTGAGCAATTCTTCCATTATGGACGATATGGGAACGCCGGGTGAGGGCACCCGGCGGGGATTGTCTCTAATTTAATTCGCCATCCCCGCCAATACCGCTAAATTGTTCCCATGAGTTATCTCACGTTGGAAGTGGAGATTGACCACGGTCGCGTTATTCCGTCCGAGCCGGATCAGTTGCCTGCAAGCGGCAAAGGACTGCTCACCATCCTGCCCGCTGCCGGCGGGAACACCAGCGTGCCGCCAAAACGGACCCCGCTCGAAGCGCTCGAAGCCCTGCAAAAACACCTGCATCTGGATGATCAAAAAGTGGCAGCCTGGATGGCCACCGTCCGCGACGCCCGCCGGTAAGACATGATTCATTTCGACACCAACTTTCTGATTCAAGCGACGAAGGCCGGCTCGCCAGCGCACACAAAATTTCAGCAATGGACCGCCGCCAATGATTCGTTTGGCATCAGCGCCGTTGCCTGGGCGGAGTATCTCTGCGGCCCGCTGGGCCCGGCCGGCGAAACGCTGGCGCGTTTGATGTTTCCCGTTCCGGAAATCTTCACCGAACCCGACGCGGTTCTGGCCGCCCGGCTGTTTAACCAGACCGGACGCCGTTCCCGTTCGCTGGCCGACTGCATGATTGCGGCGGTGGCCATTCGATGCCGCGCGAAACTGGCGACCATTAACGCGGCGGATTTCCAGCCCTTCACCCCGCACGGTTTGGTTTTGGCCTGAGGCAAACTGCAAAATCGGAAATCGTAAAGGGGCCAACCCATAGCATGGTTCGCGGATTTGCTTTTGGGAGTTGACGACCGGGGCCAGAGGGCCTTTGGAATAGCCTCCTGCCGCGCAAGCTGAGGGTAGAATATCCAGGTGTGAGGCACCCTGTGATGAGCTGTGGGGATCGCTGCGAAAGCATCTACCTTGATGACGTGGGACCGACAGGACTTCCTCAAGACGCTGGCCGAGGCAGGCCAGAAGGCTGGCTGGCAGGTTCATGCGTATGGCTTGATGCGCAATCATTACCACGTGGTAATGGAGACGCCCAATGCTAACCTGGTCGCCGGCATGGCCTGGCTCCAAAGCACCTACACCATCCGGCTCAACCATCGTCACCGGCTTTTCGGGCACGCCTTCCATGACCGCGATAACCCGGGAGACCTCCTCGCGCGTCAGCACCACCGGCACATTGATCTTCCGCTCGGCCCGCACGGCATCAATCACCTCATCCAAAGGCCTGTCCAGCACTTTACGGTAAAGGAATACCAGCGCATTCATGGCCTGGTTTTGGGTCGAGGCTGCGACCTTCCCCCGCACGGCCAAGTCGGTGAGGAAGGCCTCGATCTTCCTTTCCCCGTCCGCCAGGTCCTCCCGGCAGCGCATGCGATGAAAACGGACGTAGCGCTTAATCCAATCGAGATACGACCGCTCGGTGTGGATCGAGTAGTGGTGGAGCCGCAGGACCTGGCGCACCTGATCGAGTAATTTGGGCGCTTGTTCTTGACCTTCCATATCAATCTGCTAATACTCTAACATGAGACTGATTAAGGCTGATTCCATAATGTCTTGGAGGATTCTTAAGGAATCCAGAGCACTCCATGCTGCGGAATATGTTGACTGGACGATAGAGCCTTGCTTGTTCACCGTGGGCGATATCATAGATCCAGAATCTCTTCTGGAAAGGTTATGCGAAGAATCGAATCCGCTATCCCAGTTCCTTCGGAACATTGCCTCAAAGCCGGTCATTGAAATTCATCCGGGCTTCACTGTGGCACGCGGGGATATGGGGTTGATTCGACGTGCTCTCGATCAATCGATAGACGCTCTCAACCAAGCCTTGTCAACCGACTTCATGCCAGACTTTGGGCCACTCTCTGGTACCTTGGTGGAAGTGCTGAATGGCATCATTCAGGGCGGGCTGATCTACCGAAAGGACCTCTTCTCTTCGGTCAGCTTGTCGAAAGCGACCCTCGCCCTACTTGAGCGAGCACCAGATGGTGAAGACCTCGTCTACCTGAACGAACTCCTCTTGGAAGACGCTTTTCCAGAACAGATTCGGAGGAGGCCCAACAAGGACGTGGCGTCTTCGGCGAAGCTTGTCTTCGTATCTCACCGGTGGATCACTCCTGAGCATCCGGACCCCGATGGAACACAACTTCGCGAGCTTCAAAGACGGCTCAAGACTCTCGGCGAGGCAGACAAGAGCTTCAGAGATGCTCTGGTCTTCTACGACTACAGCTCCATGCTTCAACGACCGCGGACCGCTCAAGAGGACGCTTTTTTTCACCGGGATTTGGATGCGCTGCGACGCCTCTCTCAACACGCTGACAAAGTTCTTATTCTGTCCGAAGGTTATGTCGACTACAAGAATCGAGGGTGGTGCTTCTTTGAGTTCATCGTAGCCAAGCGGAATACGGTCCACCTTTTTGACGATCAAGGGCACATAAGAGAGGACATTGGGTTTCTATCTGGCCTGATGGCCGAACCCATTGGCTTTCGTGGTATTGTCACTTGTGCGAAACTAGACTACAAGGTGAACTTTGCCGAAATGGAAGTGATTGTTCTCGCCTTTCAACACTTAGGTGTATGCAGGACAACGCATGCCGAAGACCTCCCGATGCTTAGGCTGCAACTCGCGCGCCACTTCAACAGTCTGGAGATGACTGCTTTCGGAAGACTTGTAACCGCGATCGCCAAGTTCTTCGATGTTGCCCTCGTTGTGGCTTCGGTGGGCGGGAGCTCATCAGGACCGGTGCTCTGCAGGCCGTTTTTTGGGCGAGCCCTGTGGCAGCGATTGCCCGTCCCGGGCAGGCAGGAGCTAAGCAAGTTCGCAGTGCCGCAAGACAGCTTTCAGGAACTATCCACCAACGGATACATGCCAATACTGCGATTGACGGTGACGGGGCTGTCCGACTACGCGGCTTTCCTGCAGCGATTCCAGAGTGACCGGGGGGGATGGGAGAAGTATGTTGTCGCCCCGGCAGCGGCTGCGGACGTGTACGGCAAGCCCGGCGCGGAAAGAGACTGCTTCCCGACCGTTGACTACGTCGTCCACACGGTTCTCGAACGCCCGCCGGGCTTGATGCTCGGCCCCCAATGCCTCTATATGCCCATTACTCGCGACATGGAAGAGCATCTGGCCGGGAAGAAGTGATCGTCAGGATGCGAGGGTGGCCGACAGGATGAAACATCGTGCCCATTTATGCATGCAGCCGAACAAGACGCTGCACTGGACGGGGATTCCGCTGCGCTTCATTCGCGCCAGTGAGCTTGAGCGTTGGTCATCCTGTGCGGGTGTGCCAGTTCACCGGCCAGTGTGAGCAGGGAACAAGCCCTGCATCAGGCTGGGGCAAACGCGGTGGCAACCATCCATGAGGAGGTACCGTACCTGCCGGCATCGGCCGGGAGTGCGGTGGAGGGTGCGCTGGCATTGGCGGCAGTGGTGATGAGGGCGTGAAACACGCCCACGATTCTCCCTCCAGCCTGACAATCCCGGTGCTTAAGGAACAGTCTTCTCCACCTTTACCTTGGGATTGGCGGAGTTGTAGGGGATGAAATCCTTGAGGTTCACATGCACACAAGGGCGACGATACGCACACTCGTTCTTCTCGGCGTAGCTGAGCCAGGCCTCCTGAGAAGTGCCATCGTACACGGCGTTCATCAGGTTGCCGCCCAGGGTCCCGATCGCTTTAGACAATTGGATGACGGCGTCAGCGTCATACCCGCCGTGGATGTACTGGGAGATATGAGCGCGCGCGGTTGGCGTGCGCCCTTCTGCATGATAGACCACGTTCGGAAAGACATGCGGGGCCATTTCGTCTTTGGGATCATTGTCCTTCCAGATGAGGAGGTTGGGCGCCCAGGCTTTCATTTTGACCGCAGCGGGTATCTTTCCGTCACCGACGACAAAGTGGTACTTCTTGATGCGCTTGGTGTCCTGGATCATCTGGACAGCCTGATCGAGCGACTTGGCGGAATAGAGGATGTCGCGGAACATCATCATGAAGTGAAGGCCGTGGAGGTCGTAGGGTTTATCCCTTCCGGGAGAATCGCCGATCTCGGTAAGGGTGATGCCTTCGGCGTTCATCCCAGTGTGGCAGCCGATGCTGCCGGCGAAAGAGGGATTGAGGTGAGCAATGCCTTCTTTGGGAACGTAGATCACCACACAGGGGAAATCCTGGAGATGGGCGCCCACGGAATAGTCCAGGTTGCGAATCTGGTAGAGATGGCCGTTGCGCGTAGCCGAGCCCCAGAGGGCCACGCCGCTGCATGAGTATTCACTCACCACGGCAACCATGTGTACCCGTTGCATGTTCACCAAAGGTATCCCGCAGCCTTCGGCCAGCCCGCGCAATTCCTCCTTAAACCGCTCGCTCATGAACGGCTCCATAGTGTGCCAGGCCTCATCGAGCTTGGCAGAGCTGCAGGCATCTTTTTTTGCTTCCTGCGCGGCCGCCAGGAACTGCGGGGCAAAGACCTGAATTTCCGGCTTCATCAGGGTGCCCAAGGCCAAACCCATCTCATAGGGTGTTCCGGAAACCACCACGACGGGGAAATCATCGGGAGCCGTTCCCAGGGTAGTGCGATAACCCTCTGCCTTGAGGGTGTTTACGGCCAGCAAGGCAACGGCCAGCCACCAGGCGGTCAGTGTGATTCGTTTCATAAAAATGCAGAGCAGGATTGGCGGCGGACGGGCAGTTGAATCGCTTTGTCCACCGGCGGTTAAATACAAGTCGAGATACTACTAACGATCAAGCCCGTGCGCAGCTTAGATTTTTCCAACGTTGTTGGCACGGGCGACTGGAGCGCGGACATTCTTGTCCGCCTTTGCGTGATGGCCAACCCGCGACACCCGCAAGTCCACCGGCGGACAAGAATGTCCGCGCTCCGAAAAATCTAAGATGCGCACATCAAGCCCGCGGAGGGCAAGCCGCGATTTACTTGCGATTTACTTGCAAGCGCCGGCCGAGCTGGCACCCTCAGGTCAATGCGAGCCGCACGTGTAGCCAATGCCCGGTATGAACCGCGGGTTGCCGGTATGAATGCTGATTCCCCCAGGGCCAAAGCAAATAAGGGTAGGATTGCTGCCTCAGGTTTCACCTTAATCGAACTGCTGGTGGTCATTGCCATTATTGCCATTCTGGCTTCCCTGCTGCTGCCGGCGCTGAGCAAGGCCAAAGCCAAGGGCCAAGGGATTGTCTGCTTGAGCAACACGAAGCAGCTTGCCCTGGCCTGGCTCGGGTACACGGGTGACTATAGCGAGAAGGTCGCCAACAACTACGGGGTCGCCGAGACTATCGCCGCCATCAACAACAAGGCGTTTGATAACTGGGTCAACAACGTCATGTCCTGGGATGTGGGTGCGAGCGTGGACCTGATCAGCATCACCAACACAGCGTGGGTGGTCAATGGTGTCCTGGGATCTTACACCGCCGGGGCCGTGGGCGTGTATAAATGCCCGGCGGACAATTATCTTAGCCCGGTCCAGGCGAGAGCTGGTTTTATTCGGCGCAATCGCAGCCTCTCCATGAATTCCATCTTCGGGCGGTTCAGCACGAGCGGCGATCCCGGCGCAGATCCCACGGTGCGTGGCGTCAACTGGGGCTTCCAGGAATACCGGCAGTTTCTCAAGACAACCCAAGTGCCCCGGCCAGCAGGAACGTGGCTGACACTGGACGAGCAGCCGGATTCGATCAACGATGGCTACTTCATCAATAACCCGACCGCGACGTCCTGGCAGGACGTTCCCGCTTCGTATCACAACGGCGCATGCGGATTCTCCTTCGCAGACGGGCATTCGGAGGTCAAGAAGTGGAAGAGCGCTACGTCCGTGTACAACGTCCAGTTCAGCGATCCCGCCAACAAGGCCTTTGACGCCGCTGGCAAGAACGACTTCGCGTGGTATCTCCAGCGAACCGGCTACACCCTGGCCACCACCGGCGCACCGCAATTCGGTTACTGACCGTCCTCCCCAAACCCGCTTACGGGTTGAGAGTGAAGGCGTAGGCGTGTTTAATGAAGGCGATGTCCCGTGGGGTCTGCGCCGCGGAGGGGGCAGTACCGTACTTGCTGCCGGAGAAATCGCTGTCGCCGGCGTAGGCGATCGTGGCGGCGTCCTGCCATTTGCGCCCCGTCGCATGGCCATCGGCCCAGCTAAACGTGCTGGAGCTGAGGTGAAACACCGCCGGTGAGTCTAAGAAGGTGCTGCCCGCCCAGTCGTTGGCCAGGGTCCCGGCGACATTGATTACCCACGTTCCCCAGTTCTCGCCCCGAGGATCGTTCTCCTCCACCCAGAGGATAGTTTCGCTCGGACGCATCAATTGGTTTCGACTCGCGAGGATCTCTTTCGCCGCGGGGTGCTGATCCCACGGTTGGCCGTTGAGCCCGGTCATGCCGGCAACGCTGCCGTAGGCAAACCCGCTACCGACCTGCCGCAAGGCGCGCGTGTCCGAGGGACAATGAATGACGTCGGCGGTCTTGATATACTGCCCCAGGGCGCCTTGCTTCACGCACTCCTGCATACAGAGGATGGCGTAGGGCTTGGCGCCCATCCCAGCGGGTTTAGGCGGCACCACCGGCAAACTGGGGGCCGGAGAGTCGGGGGGCTGATAACGCCAAGGACGCTGGCTGACGCCTGCCGGGTTCAAACTATCCGCATTATTGAAACAGACCAGCACGTCCTGGTTGTCATCCGCGTAGAGAGTCCAGGCGAGTCCCAGTTGTTTATGATTGCTCAGGCAGGTGACCATGGTCGCCTTGAGTTTGGCTCTGGTCAAAGCCGGCAGCAGCAGGGAGGCAAGAATAGCAATGATGGCAATGACCACCAGCAGTTCGATCAGCGTGAACCCTCGCGGTGCGACGGAACGGCGGCTGCTCCGGGACCGACCGGGACCGCGGCCTTCCGATTTCAGAACTTCTCCAGGCTCAATCAGTGTTCTCATAGCAATTAAGATCTTTCCAATCAGGCTCCGATGGCTTGCCGCCGAATGCACCAGCCTGGCGAGAAATACCTCCTCCCGCACAGGGAATCCTAGACATCAATGGCGAAGCCATTTTCATCAGACATTCAGGTTGTTCGTTGGTGCGAGATTATTCGGGACCTGGCGGGGTAGCAATGCTTCAAATCATCTATATTGCTCCAGGCAGGCCCGGGGCAGGAGCGCCGTATGCTCAGCGCGCCCCTCGCTGCAGAGGGCAAGGCGCAATAGGAGCCCGGGAGGCGCGGGAGGTTCTCGATTGTTCCTCGATTGTTGCTCGATTGTTGCTCGATTGTTGCTCGATTGTTCCACTAGTCTTGACCAGCAATTCTCATCATGGGACGAATGGGACGGATGGGACGGATGGCGGATGATCGCATGCGGCCTCGCACATGCTAATGGGTGGATGCCAAACATCCCAGACCAGCCAAAATGAGAACTGCCGAGTTCTGGCTCTTTTGGTTGCTTCTTGCTAGATCCTTGTTGAGCAGGCGCTGCCGGCTGTTGAAGGAAAGTTTGTGCGCGGGGGACGGCCCCGGTATGTTCGGCTTATGTCAGTCCATTGCTCATCCAGTTTACCGGAACGGCACGCGATTCCTTGCCCGCAGAATTCCTTCAGCCGCCGCCGCTTTCTGCGGAGTGCTGCGCTGTTGGGGGCAGTCGCCGGCCTGCCCTCGATGGTGCCATCCTCGGTGCTGGGAGCTGCCGGGCGTCCGGCACCGAGCAACCGCATCACGGTCGGGTGTATCGGGCTGGGCGGCATGGGCAACGGCAATCTGGGTGGGTTCCTGGGCGATCCGCGCTGCCAGGTGCTGGCGATTAACGATGTGGACCGCAATGCTTGTGAGAGCGCCTGCAAGCGGGTCAACACGCAGTACAACAACCAGGACTGCGCCGGCTACAAGGATTTTCGCGAGCTGGTGGCCCGGGACGACATTGATGTGGTTTCGATGGCCACGCCTGACCATTGGCACGCCATTACCGCCATTGCGTCCCTTCGGGCGGGTAAGGATGTTTATGGGGAGAAGCCTTTCAGCCATGATCTGAGGGAGGGCCGGGCTATGGTTACGGCTGTGGCCCAGTACGGGCGCGTCTGGCAGACCGGCTCGTGGCAGCGGTCCTCGGGGGATTTCCGCTTCGCCTGCGAGTTGGTGCGCAATGGGCGAATCGGCAAGGTGCATACGGTGGAAGTCGGCCTGCCCACGGGCGGCCCCGGCGGCGACGCTCCCTTCACCGATCCGCCGCCGCAGCTTGACTACGACTTCTGGTGCGGGCCCTCGCCCTGGGCGCCTTATTCGAAGGACCGCACGCACTGGAACTGGCGCTGGCAGATGGATTACGGCGGCGGCCAACTCATGGACTGGATCGGCCATCATGGCGACATCGCGCAATGGGGACTGGGCACCGAATACACCGGCCCCGTGGAGGTCAACCCTATTTACGCTGAGTTCCCCAAGACCGGCATCTGGGATGCTGCGACGCGCTACCGGATCGAATGCACTTATGCCAACGGTGCGAAGATGATTCTCCAGAACGCGGAAGGCCAGCATCGCATGGGCGCCAAATGGATCGGGACCGACGGCTGGGTTTGGGTGGACCGCGGCGGGTTCGAAACCTCGCCCAAGAGCCTGGTGAAGGACAAGATTCAGCCCGGGGAGATCAACCTCTATCATTCGACCAATCACATCAGCAACTTTCTCGACTGCGTGAAGTCGCGGCGGCTGACTATCACGCCGGCTGAGGTGGCCCATCGCTCCGCCAGTGTGGGGCACCTGTGCGTGATCGCCATGAGCCTGGGAAGGAAGTTCCGCTGGAACCCGGAGACGGAAGAGGTCATCGGTGATTCCTCAGCCACCGCTTTGCTTGGCCGTGCCAAGCGCGGTCCCTGGAGCATCGTATGAACCTGATTAACCCAGACTCCACACCCACTCGCTCTATGAACCTCGATGTGATCCAGACGGCCTCCTCTCCCTTTCCCTCTCCCCCTCAGAGGGGGAGAGGGTGCCGAAGGCAGGAGAGGGGTTGGTTGATGGCCCTGATACCGGTTGAGGGGTTTTGGAGGCTCTCCAGGCACAAGACCATGAAGGCATTTGCTCTAGTTGCCATTCTCGGCTTGGCGTTGGGCTCCCTCCCCGTGTCCGGCCAGCCGGCGTCCGGCGATCCCTACGAAGGGCTCGCGAAGTTCAAGTTCGGTGAGAGCCGTGTGCCCCTGGCAACGATTGAGGAGCAGATCCGCAAATCCTCACCTGCAGAATACAAGGTCATCGAGACGAAGCTCCTGACGGTGCTGAAGGCGCCCGAGACACCCAAGGACGCCAAGCGCTACATCTGCCGCTGGCTGGCCGTGGTAGGGTCGCCGGACTGCGTTCCCGCTGTGGCCCCGTTGCTGACGGATGACGATCTGTCGCATCTGGCCCGGATGGCGCTCGAACCTATGGCCTCTCCCGCGGCCGGCGCCGCCCTGAGAGACGCGCTGCCCAAAGTACACGGACGGCTGCTGGCGGGCTTGATCGGTTCGATCGGCGTCCGGCGCGACCCGGAAGCGGTGAGCGCCCTGGCCGGTGCCGCCAAAGATGATGATCCCGTGGTGGCCAGCGCGGCCCTCCTGGCGCTGGGGGCGATTGGCACCGAGTCGGCAGCCCAGACGCTGGCCGGACTTCAGGTTGCCCCTGCGTTGTCCCGCGCCCAGGCTCGCGCGCGCATCACCGCTGCCTGGCATCTCAGGAATGCCGGCGCGAATCCTCAGGCCGCCTCCATCTACCGCGACCTGATGCAACCCGCGCAGCCTCAGTTCATCCGGATCGCGGCCTTGAAAGGACTGATCGAGGCGCTGGCGCAGGCTGAGGCAGTCAAGCTGGTGACCGAGATGGTGCAGGGCGAAGACGCCGCCATGCGCGAAGCCACCGCGGTCGCTTACGCGATGTCCACGGACGCGGCCTTGCAGAGCGCCGTGGCCTCGGCGCTCCCCTCCATGAAGTCTTCCGGTCAACTGATCCTGCTGGGGGTGCTGTCGGACTTGCCGGACGTGGCGGCGCGGCCGGCTGTGCTTAGCCTGGTCGAGAAGGGGGCCGACCCAGCCGTCCAGGCGGCGGCAATCGTTTGCCTGGGCCGGCACGGCGAAGCGGCCGATGTGCCCATGCTGGTGCGATTGGCGGGCACCGCGCCGGGCCCTGTAGGAGAAGCCGCGCACAAGACTCTGGACCGCCTCGGCAAACCGGGCGTGGATGACGTGCTGATTGGCCTGATCGGGTCGCCCGACGCGACCGACCGCGCCACGGTGCTGGGCGTGCTGGCCAGCCGACATACGGCGGCGGCCTTGCCCACGCTGGTGCGACTGGTAGGCGGCACGGACGCCGGGCTGGCGGTCGAGGCTGCCAAGGCGCTGGGCGTCATGGGCCAGAGCGCGCAACTGGCGGCGCTCACGGCCACGATCGTCGGCACGCAGAACGCCCAGCTTCGAACTGCGTGCGAAGAAGCTGGCCGGGCTATCTGCACTCGCGCTCAGGACAAGACCGCCGCGGCGGAAGTTGTCCTCGCCGCGCTCGGCCAAGCGCAGCAGCCGCCTGCACGGGCCGCTTTGTTGCGCCTGCTGGGCTACACCGCCGGTGCCGCACCGCTGACCGCAGTAGTCAAGGCTATGGGCGACAGCGACGCCGAAGTCCGTCAGGCCGCTTTCCGTGCCCTGGTGGGCTGGCCCGATGCGACGGCGGTGCCGCACTTGGTAGAGGTGGCGCGCCGCGCTCCGGACTCCGCCGACGCGATTGTCGCGTTGCGCGACGGCTGCCTGCGGCTCGCGGCTATGGAAGAAGTACCTATGGCCGAGCGCTTGTCCGCTTACCGTAGTGTGCTTGAAGTGGCGCGCCGCCCGGAGGAAAAGCGGCAGGCTGTCTCCGGGTTGGCGGAGATGCCTTCCTTCGGGTCACTGGACCTGCTCAAAGGGTGTGGCCAGGACGCCGCCCTGAAGAACGAGGCGATCCCGGCGGCCATTCGAGTGGCGAGGGAGCTGGGCACAGTGAACTACACCCGCGCGGTGGCTGCCTTGCAGGAACTCAAAGGGATGACCGACCAGGAAGATTTGCGCAAGAAGGCTGATGACGCGATCAAGAGCTTGCAGAACGCAGGCCAGACAGCCGACGGGTCCATCCTGGCCTGGATGGTTTCAGGCCCCTTCAAGTCGGAGGGCAAGACCTGGAAGGAGCTGTTTGATATCGAGTTTGAGCCCGAGAAGGCGGGATCAAAGGCGGATTGGCGCCCAGCCGGGCAGGGGACCGTGAGCAAGACCGGCTTGGTTGACCTGAACAAGACTATGGCGGGCGATGAGCGAGTGGCTTATCTCAAGACGCAAATCACCTCCGAGCGCGACCAGCCAGCTCAGCTTGAAATCGGCAGCGACGACGGCGTGAAGGTCTGGCTCAATGGCAAGGTCGTGGATGCCAGCAACGTCATCCGGCCCCTTACCCCCGGGGACGACAAGGTCAAGGTCACGCTGAGCCGCGGGGTAAACCGGCTGTTGCTCAAGGTGATACAAGGCGGCGGTGAGTGGTCGGCCTGCTGCCGTGTTCGCGCCCCGGACGGCGCGCCCCTGGACGGCGTGACCGTCGGGGTCGGCGAGGAATAAGCCGGCCCGGCTGGGCGAGCGCTGGCAGCAGGAAAGCTGTCTTACGCGCGTTGGCCGCAAGCCTGGGTTGAATTATTAGGCCTGGCGGAGGCGGAAGGCGCCCCCGGGAAGATCAAATTCATCTGTGGCGAGGCTCCGTGGCTGCCACAACCGGTTTGGCTTATGCGTTCGGGCCTCTTGGGCACCACCTGTCGTCAGGTAGGCCTGCCGCGCTGAACTTGGACTCGCCGGGGCGCTTTGCAGCAAGCCAGGCGGTATGGGGGCGGTAAGGTGTTGGTCTGGGCGCCGCCCCATGAATGAAGTAGGCAGAATGCAGGCTGGTCCGGCACTGATCCGGGGGCGGTCTGACATGGGCTGCACAAGGCACTGATATTGCGATGCTTACGAGATTAGCAATGTGGTTTGTGATGCACTTGCCTGCCGCGTGCATAGACAGGGGAGGGACGGTGCAGGCCCGGCGAGTACCTGACGTTTATTGCGTAATGTCTTGGAATCGAGTGCTTTACGTCATTAGCGCTCGCGGTAGGTGAGGCGCACACTACATTCTCACCATGGTGTGAACACTTTGTCCTGACTACGCTGCGCTGTGGATCGGTTGACGGTAGAGAGGCGAGGCAGGGTGGGCTGTTAGACCCGGCTTAACGAAGCCCGTTTTGACCCTTTCGTCAATAGCGAGCACTTGCTCGGCGATGCCAAAGGAGCCACAAGCCACCCAAAGCGAGCAAGCTTGAGAAGCCCGGTTCGGGAACCGCTGCGCCATCTATGGCAAATTGAAAGATATTTCCGCGACCGTGGGCAGTCCAACTTGAACCGTCGGCCGAGCTGTAAAACGCATCTGGAATCGTCCACGGGTCACCGGGAGCCACTGTAATGCGCCCGAAGCTATCGTTGGCACTCCACTCGTAGGCGCCCTGTGCTATGGGTGTCGTGGCAGTAAGGACAATTGCGTAAGAGGTCCCGGGTGAAAGTACGAGGCCGGAGGCATCATAGGAAAAAATACCACCAGCCGCCGGGTCGGTGCCATCCAAGCTTCCCAGCTCGATTCCGGGAGCGCCATTCCGCGGACAGGAATAAATTGAGGCACTAAAGCCATTAGGGCTTCCGAGCGCCGGATCCATGAGCAATTGGACCGAGTTCAAAGCATAGCCAGTAGAATTGGTTCCCGTGGTAAATTGTTGAGCAATCCAAGAATCATTTCCTACCGCCCCGCTGCCTACCGGGGTCTGTCCCAGATTGGAAATATAAGTCGTGCCTTGTGCTGGTGCTACCCGGGCCAGGAGCAGTTGCGCTCCCAGAACTGCGGCAACAAAGGTTATTCTCTTCATAATATTATAGATTCTTTCTTGTTTGCGAGTGTTAAGGACATGGAGTCCAGGCTTTGATGAATACTGCTGAATCATAAATAGCATCACCGTAATCTGCGATGGCGATTTTGACATGATTCGTGATGCCGGCTGAGATCTGCGCTTGCGCGCTGAGCAGCACGGTCATGCCGTCATACTGAACATTGAATACCGGGGCGGATACCTGATACGGGGGCACGGCTACGAAATCTGGGTCAGCATTGTCCACGTAACAATGTGGATTGAATGGAAAAGTGTAGGAGCCATGCACGTCGGCAACGCAACCTCCGTTGATGCTGTTGACGCTCACTGCAAGATTGGTGGTTCCCGGCACCAGCGCAATGTCGTTGGTAATGGAGTTGATCCAGTTTGTACCGGCAACGTTCGTGCTCACAAAGACCGCCATTGGGTCATTAAAAGGACCTATCCATTCCGGGTATTCCTCGGAGGCAAAGATGTATTGGAATCCCAGCGTAAAAGCGTTGGTCGAAATTATGTCAAACTCCAGCACGGCGGCGTCGTATGTCGGATCGCCGCCGGTAAGATTATCCAAATCGATGTCCCCATTGTAGTTATTTGTGTAGAACTTGGTCCATGCGTTGTGCTGGTTATTCGGCCCGAGGGCGTTGGCGATGTCTCCAGTAGCAAGAATCACTCCGCTTTCCAGCGGCAAGCCGCAGCCGTTGCCGCCTGAAAATGTCCCGCGCGCCTCGATTGCGCCCGTGTAGCTCACGTTTGTTACCGTTACCCAAGGCGGCACCAATTGTTGTGCGAGTTCCTGCGCTGTGGCGTTGGTGCTGAGGGTCAAATTCCCATTGGTCGTCGGCCCCAGCCGGAAGAATCCCTGTGCCGCGCATAAATCCGTTACCACGGCGTTCGTATAGGCACAGCGCATCATAAATTGCCACACAACCGGCGACTCAAGACTTTCCGTGTAATACAAATCATGCGTGAGGTTTGTGTCGTTCCAGGGAGGATGGATTACTAGGTCCGCCGTCGCGTTCGTCACTGGGCCTGACACGATTTGCAGCCACAAATCGCTGGGGCCGAAGATATACCCCTCCTCCATAGGCGGGTCGTCCTCTTCCAACATTGCCATGCTCCGGCTCGGACTCGATTGGGCGGTCAATTGCCTTGCCTGAGTCTGGGCAACGAAGTCCTGCAACTCAGCCACTTGCGTCTGGAGAATCGCAGCGGCGTCCGCAGCGCTCAGAGCGCTGCCATATTCCGGCGGCAGCGGAGAAAGCACTTGTCCGGCCGTCTCATCCACCAGGAACAGGTGGTCCGAGTCAATTGCATACACGGGCAGGCTCTGATCGAATGGCGGGAAGGGTAGCGGGGCCGTCACGCAGGGAAGGGAGCTTCGGACTTCCCAGTAAGTTCCGAAAACTGGTCGCTGGTCTGCGGGCACAAAGGGTAGTTCTAGCGCGTCAGCGACTATCGCAACGGCCGAGTCAGGCTGTTGTTGGCCGGCTGAGGTGTAACCTGAAGCGACGAGCATCCCCCCAACCAATAATGATGCTGCGGCTGATAGCAAGGTGGTGTGATTTGTTTTCATTTAGTATGCCTCCTGAGCGCGATGAATTTGGGGTCAGCGAAGCGCCTCCAGTGCAACCTAAAGCGGGTGATTGCGCAAGGCCTGCCATCCTGATTCCCCGAATACCCATGCTCGCTATCATGATGAATAAGCGCAACGAAGCTAACCATTTCTTGTCATTATGCCAACTTTTATTGCCGCAGGCCCCGCCCCGGGAAGAGACCACGAACCGGCGCGGCGAAAGCTGATACAAGAAGAGTTGGCTGAGAAGTTGGCTGAGAGTATGCATGCAAGCCCGCGTCATGTTCAGAGCGTTCAAGCTGGTGATTACTTTCCACGCCTTCCCGCGTTGGTGCGTTTGCGGGGTGTCCTCAAGGCGTCGGAAAATCAAACAAACTTGCTTCTGTTTCCATCGCGCACAGGGACGGTTCAAGAAAGCGGTGCGGCCTCATAGCCCAAACTCCTTCTGCTGTCCGTGTTTCTTCTTGGACTCCGGCGCCTTCTTAAACGTCTCATCCACCGCGGCCACGTTTGACGGACGCTCTATCCCCTTGCCCTCCATCAGCTCCTTCACCGTCCGCAATTGCAACCGCGGATACTGGTGCCCGTTCATCTTGTGCGCGTAGAACCCGGCGCTCGCCGCCTCCGCTTCCATCGGCCCGGTCGGCGGCTGGAGGGAAATCAGCACCCCCATCGCCGCCTGCTCCCGCTCCAACACCCCGCGCAAATCGCGCACATCCTTGACCCCAGTCTTACCCCCTTTGACCTGGATGATGATTTGCTCCGGCTTGGCCGCCTTCAGGTCATCGCGAAAAATAATCTTCCCGTCAATCCCGTGGTCCGCCCCTTTCTTCTGCTCCACCGGCCGCGCACCCACCAGGCCCAATGCCCACCACTGAAACTGATACTTGTCCTGCTCGGCCAGCACGGACGCTTCGTTGGGCGTCGTCGGCTCGCCGATGGTAATGATCTCGATCTTGTCACCGTACGTGGACCGCAACCGGTTCTTGATAAGCGACGTCGCAAGCTGCGTGATGTCTATACCAATCCACTCGCGCCCGTGTTTCTCCGACGCGTCAATCGCCGTGCCACAACCGCAGAATGGATCGAGGACCAACCCCTTCGGCGGGCTGCTCGCGAGGATGACACGTTCTAGCAGCGCGACTGGCTTTTGTGTCGGGTAGCCTAGCCGTTCAGTCGCTTGGGAGTTGATGGGGTGGATATCAGCCCAGAGGCTGCCAATCAAGTGGCCCGACATTTCCTCCAGATACCGTTTTAGCTGGGGGCGTTTGTCCTTACTGTCGGGATAACAAATCCTGCCATCCGCATCAAGTTCCTGCATCGTCTCCTTGGAAAACCGCCAGCCCTTCATAGGCGAATTGTGGCCCTTCCAGTCGTACATCATGTTGGGTCGCGGGTTCGGGCTTGTCATGTCCCCGAGACGATATGCGCCCCTGCCGTCGTGGTCGTCAAATCGGTATTTGTCAGCGACGTAATCCTCGTCATGCCCCGTATACTGCGGATTCCAAGTAAATGTATCCGTCTTGCTGTAGTAGAAGATGCTGTCCGTGATTGGTGACCAGCGCTTGGCATCACTGTGCGACGTGACACGCTTCCAAACTATCTCGTTGCGAAAGTTGTTGTGCCCAAACACCGCATCCAGCAGCAGCTTGAGGTAGTGCGAAGCAGTGGGGTCGCAGTGCAGGTACAGGGAGCCCGTGGGCTTGAGCACGCGGCGCAGTTCCACCAAGCGCGGAGCCATCATCGTGATGTACGCCATCATGTCGTTGCCCCCCAGGAACTCGTAGAAGGCCAGCATCACCTTGCGCACGCGCTCGCTCGAATTGTCAACCACGGTGTCGAAAGCCCTTTTGACCTCAATGTCCCAGTGCCATGTATCCTTGAAGGCCCGGATTTGGCTTGCCGCATCTGTGCCATCCCTCTCGTGGAAGAACGCGTTATAGTTCTGCGCCGAATTGAACGGTGGGTCCAGATAGCTCAGGTCCACCGTCTCGTCTTTGATATACCGCCGCAGGATGTCGAGATTGTCGCCGTAATAGAGCGTGCCCATGCGCCGAGCGTAGCCGGGCCGCCGCCTGAAGGCAATGTCCGGATTAGCTGACGACGGTGGCGGACAGGTTCGACGGTTCGGCGCCTGCCGCAAAGTTCTGCTTGCAGAGGCAGGCTGGAGTGCCAGAGTGTGTCTAGCGTCGGCCAGGGGTTCAGCCGATCGCATTCGTCGGCTGCGATGCCTGGCACACATTCAACATGAACAAGTCCGGTCTGAACCATCAGGAAGATTGGGTAGGAGCCAGCGATGGCGTGCGCTTGTATGCGCAATGGTGGAAACCATCTGGCGCGCCCAAGGCCATCGTCTGCCTTGTCCATGGCGGCTGCGAGCATAGTGGGCGATACGTCCATCTGGGCAATGCGCTGGCTCGCTCCGGTTATCTTGTCGCAGCGATTGATTTGCGCGGGCACGGACGTTCGCCCGGCAGGCGAGTCTTCATCCGCCACTTCGACGAATACCTGGCTGATGTGCGGAGCCTGTTGTCGCAGGCTGCTAGAGAGGCTCCCGGAAAGCCAGTGTTCTTGCTGGGCCACAGCCTGGGAGGGTTGATCGCGACGCTCTTCGTGATCGCTGAGCGCCCGGCGATTGCGGGCCTCGTCCTGTCAGGCCCGTTCCTCGAGTTTGGTCAGGGCATTTCAAAGCCCGCGATTAAGCTGGCTCGCATCATGGGTCGGCTATTGCCCACGCTCACCATCACCAAGGCGTTGGATACCACCGCGGTTTCTCGTAGTCCCGTCGTCGTCAATGCCTACGCGCAGGACCCTTTGGTTCACCACGGGGGCATACCTCTCGGGACCGGCGCGGCGGTTATCAAAGCCGTCACGGAGGTGGACGCTCGTATGGAGGAGGTTCGAGTGCCGCTGCTGATTTTTCATGGCACCTCGGACCGGCTCGCGGCGGTGGATGGCAGCAAGCGACTTTATAGTCGGGCCTCCTCTGCCGACAAAACCCTGCGGCTCTGCGAGGGCCTTTTCCACGAGGTTTTCAACGAGCCGGAGCGGGAGGCTCTGTTGGACGAGTTAGTGAAATGGTTGGATGGGCACACGGACAATCCGGGGCCCGCCAGGTGATGCCAGGATGCTTATTCCAAGTCGCGCTCAAGGTGAGACAAACGGCCTCCTCTCCCCAACCCTCTCCTCCAAAGGAGGAGAGGGAGCAAACG
>CAIWJG010000693.1 GCA_903912925.1 uncultured Verrucomicrobia subdivision 3 bacterium
CTGGCACTGTGGAAACGGCGTGAGCTCAGTTCCCCCTCACCCCGGCCCTCTCCCCAAGGGAGAGGGAGATGCCCAGCCCGACTCTCGCATATCGTGCGCGTCCGCAGGTTCGTAGCGCGGCCAGCGTAGCTCCCTCTCCTCCGGGGAGAGGGCTGGGGTGAGGGGGAACTGGGCCGCCGGACTGACGCTGCCGTCCAAAACGTCTTTGGCAGGCGTGAGACCGAGCCTCAAATCCTAGCGGCATGGGACAAGAATGTCCGCGCTCCGAAAAATCTAAGCTGCGCACCCCCGCGCCCATGATTTAGCCTTCAGCCTTCAGCCTTTAGCCTTTCCGGTTGTTCGCCAGCAAATCCCTCCGCTGCGCCATCTGCTGCCTCAACTTGTGATATTCCCTCGGATAGGTGAGATAGAGCGGGAAGGCGACGAGGAAGGCGGCTAGCCAGGAGCCGCACCCGAAATACAGAAAGGTATCGGGCAGGCCGTGGCTGTCCGCGAATTTACCGTAGCCCATGCCCAGTAACTGCGAGCCGGCGCCCATGAAGAACTCGGCCAGCGCCAGCGCGGTTCCGCGCAGTTCCGGCGGCATGATGTTCTGGATCATGGGCTGGAGGCAGCTCCGGCGCGTCCAGTCAACAAAGAAGGCGATGATAAAGGCACACACCACGATTTCTGCCACAGTCTTTGCGATGAAGATAAAGCCGAGCATGGCGGGGAGCAGGATAAGCAGCGAAAACTGGGAGGTGATGATCCGGCCCTTGGAGGAGAATTTCTTCTCTGCCCAGTCGGATGCCAATCCGCCGACAATGCTTCCGATCACAAGTCCGACTATGACCACGGCGAACAGGTTGTCTGCGGTTGACTGCGGAAGGTGGACATGTTCGGTGAGCCAGCTTGTGAAATACCTCATCAGGAGGTAAAGCCCTGCGAGTGCAAAACATCCCTGCAAGAAAGCGGCCCAGATTGAGACGCTGCTCAACACCTGCTTGATGTCCGCCAGCTTGAATCTGAACTTCGCCGCCGCCAAATCGGTCATCACGAACTCCAGTTCCGGCTCGGCGCTGCCCCGGGCAGGCTCTTTTATGAAGACCGCCATAATCAGTCCGGAAAGAATGCTTAAGCCGCCGATGGCGAAAAAGACCACGCGCCAGCCGCCGGTCGGGTTGACCTGGATGAGCGCGCCTGAACCTAGCGCTACCGCGAAGATGCCGAGCATGCCTATGGCATTAAGTATGCCGATAGCCTTGCCGCGCTCCTGCGGTCCATAAACGTCCGAGAGCATGGAAAAGCCGGCGGGCACCAGTGCTCCCAAACCCACGCAGCAAAGCACCCAGAAGAGAAAAAGCTGGTGATAGGAAGTGGCGAAACCGCAAAGGATGGTCAGGCCACCCCAAAGACCCACGCCGGCGACCAGCACCTGCTTGCGGGAGAAGCGATCGGCGGCCACACCCCAGAAGGGGGTGAGGAACGTCTGGATGATAATCCTTACCCCGTCAATGATCGCCAGCGCGGAGAGGGGCAGCGCAGGCGTGGCGAGCTGCCTGATGGCCGGGAAACTGAGCGAGATGGAAAGCTCCTGCGCGCTATTGACAAAATAGCCGAACCCGAGCGTGGCGATTATGCGTCTGCCCAGGGGTTTTTTAGCATTCAGCATTCAGCCTTTAGCCTTTCCCCTTGGCTACTTCTTCCCCTGCGTATCCAGGCCGGAGCGTTTGGGCGGCTCCGCTTTGCCTGGAACCGGCTCGGCCATCATCTGGAATAGGCCTTCAAGGGGGCCAAACCGGACCAGCCGGTAGGATTCGGCCATGCATCCGTCGGGCAGCTTGTGCGCCTGTGCCTCGGCTTTGGCGGATTCCTTGATGAAGCCCTCCAGCAGCGGGCGCATATCGGTATTCAGGCTGAACTCGATAAGCGGCACGCGCTTGCCCCAGGTTTCAAGCTGCAGCTTGTACTGGTTGAGCAGGTTCCTCATTGCGGTTTTGTGGCACAGCAGCGCCTCGACCCGCGGCTGGATATGGTCGGTGACATCCTCAATCTGGTTGGGTTCCATCAGGTTGCGGCCGAAATACCAGCGCTCGCAAACCGAGAACGGTTTCAGGCCTTCCCGGAAATGCTCGGGATAGTGCAGGTCAAAGCAGCTCACCCAATAAGCCTCCTCGGTGGCTTGCGCGATTCTTACATGGTCAAGATTGCTTTCGTAGCGGTCGTAGGGGTCAAAACCCATCACGGCAAAAGGCTGGTATTTGCGGAACAAGTAAACAAAACGCTCGCGGAGTTTGCCGATGGGGACGTCGCCGAGGGTATCGGTTTCAAAATCAAGGAAGACCAGTTCGGAGACGCCCAGATGCTTTGCCCCGGCTTTGGTTTCCTCGCGGTTGAGCTTCAGGGTTTC
>CAIWJG010000694.1 GCA_903912925.1 uncultured Verrucomicrobia subdivision 3 bacterium
GGAAGCCTTCGGGCTGGTGCAGGGTTTCCTGCCGCGCGCCGAGGTCCCCACCCTGGCCGTCTTCAACACCTTGAACTGGCCGCGGTCCGGCATGGTCCGGGTGTTCATCGATCACCAAATTCTCCCGGCCGACCGCGAGTTTCGCATCCTGGACGGCGCGGACCCGGTCCTCGCGCAAGAGATGGAACGGCGCACCGAAGGCACCTACTGGGCGTTGTGGGTGAAGGACATTCCCCCGCTGGCCTGCAAGATCCTCCGGATCGAAGCCGGCGACGCGAAGCGCGCCAAAGAAGCCTCGGCCAAGGGCACGAAGGGCCTCGAAAACGCCTTCTACGAAATCACCCTTGATCCCGTGAAAGGCTCAATCCAAAGCCTGCGCGACAAGGAAACCGGCGCCGAACTTGTGGACCCCGGCGCCCAGTGGGGCTTTGGCCAATGCGTCTATGAGACCCTGCCGAAGAATCGCGAGATGAAGCCCGAAGCCTTCAAGCGCACCGCCTGGCGCAACGTCAAAGTCACCGCGGGTTCCGGCGGCCCCATCTGGCACAGCCTCCGGCTGAGCGCCGACCTGGAGGGTTGCGCCGCCAAAAAGGGCGCCCAGGCCGAGATCCGTTTATACGACACCGAGAAGCGCATCGAGCTGCACTTCGCCATCCGCAAACTCCCGGTGCCCACGCCGGAAGCGGTCTATGTCACCCTGCCATTCCAATCGCCCGACGGGAAAATGCTTTATGAAGGCCAGGGCGGCATCGTCAGCCCGGGCGAAACCCAAATACCGGGCTCCGCTTCCGACTGGCAGACGATCCAGAGCTTTCTCTCCGTGCGCAACGCTGCCGGCCAGATCATCATCGGCAGCGAACAGGCGCCGCTGGTGCAACTGGGTGATTTCAAC
This sequence comes from uncultured Verrucomicrobia subdivision 3 bacterium, assembly GCA_903912925.1. Classification (GTDB taxonomy): domain Bacteria; phylum Verrucomicrobiota; class Verrucomicrobiia; order Limisphaerales; family UBA8199; genus PALSA-1440. The sequence continues at coordinate 893 of CAIWJG010000694.1, forward strand.
CTGGGCAAATGGATGCCCATCACCCGCATCGCCAAGCCCTACGTCTATTCCTGGGTCATGAACAACTACTGGTTCACCAACTTCCGCACCGAGCAGGAAGGCGAGTTCAAGTGGCACTATTACCTGACCTCCACGAAGGATACCTCCACCGCCACCGCCACCCGCTTTGGCTGGAGTTCACGCGTCCCGCTCGTCACCCGCGTGCTGCTGCCCGTCAAAGGCAAAGCCGCCACCCGAACCGCTGCGGGTGCCAGTGGTTCCACGGTGATTCCCGTTTTGGCCTTCCCGGCGCCCAACCTGCTGGTCGTTGAATACCGCCCCGCCGCCGACCATAAAGGCATCGTCCTGCACCTGCGCGAGGTCGCCGGCCAGCCCGCGGCACTCGCCAAAAAGGCCATCGTCTCCGCCGCCAAAATCAGCCGCATGGACGAAGTCAACGTGCTGGAACAGCCGCTCAAGACGCGACTGGAAACCGTGACCTTCCAGCCCTGGGAGAGCAAGTTTCTGAAGCTGGGTTTTTGAGCTGATCGGGCGGGGCGGGGCGGGGCGGAGATCCGAAACCCGAAACCCGAAATCCGAAGGAAATCCGAGAGCCGAAGGCCGATTCCGCCAGCTCACCCTTTAACGCCGAGGCATAGAGA
>CAIWJG010000695.1 GCA_903912925.1 uncultured Verrucomicrobia subdivision 3 bacterium
AACGGGCAGGGGGAATGGGCACCAGCACCGCCTTTAGTGACAGGCCGGGGATTTCCGGGACCATGTGAATCCCGCCGCCCCGGTCAACCCCGGCCTGGGACCAAGCAGCCAGGTCAACCCCATTGCCACCGCCAGACACCCCGGCCCGGCCATCAGCGCCGGTGGTCGTTCAAGCCCGCCGCGCCAGCCAGCCACGCCCCCGCCGATGGACAGATAAACCGCCAAGTGAATCACCCCCAAAAACGGGCCCTTCGATTTCTAGCCGATAGGGTAAAACAGAGCACACCTTCACACCTTTCAGCGACAGACTATCAACTTCACACCTTTTCAGCGTTCTATGCTTCAATAAAAGGCGCAAGTGTTGAAACTATTAGGGTTAAGTGTGTTTCCCGTGGAGCAGAGTGGTTGCGACAGATTATCAGGCAGCTGCTCAGCCAGCGACAACTTCACACCTTTCGATGGTTCAGGAATATCACCCCTGAACAGCTAAAGCGATCAATGAATCCGGCCCTATCCCCCCTTTGTTCCCCTCATCTTCCCATTATCCGCCCAGCGACAGACTATCCGTGAATCCTCAACAGCGACTGATCCCCGAATTGACACGGTGGCGTATTGAATATAACAAACATTGTGCGCAGAGTCAATGGTTGTGGATTCTTAACCGCTTGGGCAATCCGGCGGCGGCATAGCAGTTCTGACGTGCCGGCTCGAACTCGCGCAGGAGGTCGCGTTGCTCATCAAACTCAGCGATTGGTCGAAGTGCCGGGCGGCGGTGAATTGGGGACATTGCCGGCAAGCACGACGTCCAAGTTCTTGCGGGCCTCGACATAGTCCGGCTTGAGTCTCAGGGCTTCCTGGAACTGGCGGATCGCCTCATCGGTTTGGCCTTTCTTGCCAAGGGCGACGCCGAGGTTATTGTGGGCGGCGGCGTGATCCGGTTTAAGGCGGATGGCTAGCTGGTAGTGGCGGATTGCCTCATCGCTTTGACCTTTTTCGTCAAGGGCGGTGCCGAGGTTGTTCTGGGCGTCGGCGTGATCCGGTTTGAGGCGGATGGCTTGCTGGTAGTGGCGGATCGCCTCATCGATTCGCCCTTGCTTATCTAAGATTGTGCCGAGGTTATTGTGGGCGTCGGCATAATCCCATTTCAGGCGGACAGCTTCCTGGTAATGGCGGATCGCCTCGTCCATTTGCCCTCGCTTATCGAGGGCCATGCCGAGGTTGTAGTGGGCCGCAGCGTCATCCGGGTTGAGGCGGAGGGCTTCCTGGTATTGGCTGATGGGCGCGTCGATTTGACCTTTCTTCGCGAGGGAGTTGCCGAGCATGTTGTGGGCCTGAGCGTCATCCGGGTTGAGGCGGAGGGCTTCCTGGTATTGGCTGATGGCCGCATCGATTTGGCCTTTTTGGGCGAGGGCGTCGCCGAGGCGCTTGTGGTTCTTGGCGGAGCGAGGATAAATCTCCAGCGTCTTCTGCCAAAAGGCGATGATCTGGTCTAAGGCATCGGCAGCCAGCGACGGACTTGCCGGTGCTGGAGGCTTTGGTCGATGGCCGCCCTTCCATCGGATTTGCTCTTCCAAGAATCGTGCAATGGCGTCAGCCGCCAAAGCATGCGCAAATTCATTGGGATGGGAATCGTAAGCGTTCACCATGAGTTGCCGATCAGTATAGGGTTCATAAACGGGCAGTAGGTCCAAGTGAGGCACTTCAAGGCTTCGCCAGAAGTCGTTCAGTCGCTGGTGTACGTCGCGGAACTCGTAGTTCGAACGCATCAGTTGCACCGAGGGAAAAGTGACAACGGAGAATTCACCACCCCGGTTCCGCACCATATCGCGCATTGCCTTTAGCAACGGCGTGATGAGTTCCCAAGGCTGACCGAAATAAGCGTCGTGCTGATTGCGGGAGTAAGGCGATGGTTTAGTAGCGGATAGAAAGGGGCGCTGCAACGGGCGACCGCAGAACGTGTTAAACAAGTAACTGTGGTTGAGGAGAGGCCTCCCCAGCTTCGAAAGGAGGTTGGAAAGAAGGCGGGAAAGAAATTCAACTCTTGGGAAGCGACCCTCCGGTTCTTGCGGTGGTTCCTGTGTTGCGTCGTCAATATCGTTGAGATAATAGACCAGCACTACTTGATCGAATTCATAAGGTCCGCCAGCGAAGTCAGCCAGCATCAGGAACTCTTCTACGCTGTTCCACCCACACTGCGCCAGCACTTGGACCTCCCAATCGGGATGCATCTGCCGAATGCGATTGGCAAAACGGTCCTTGACGTTGCTAATCCCCTGACCTGCCGTGAACGAATCCCCGACAAACGTTATGCGTCGCTTGCCGGGTGGTCTTAAGGGCGAATACTCCTGGTCATCGCGAAACCCCTGCTGGTTCAATTGCCAGTGCCGGACAAACCAGCGTCGATGGGTCTTCGATTTCGCAGACTGCTCGGTGGTATCGTAACAGAACCGGAAATAGGTCTCCCCCAGCAGGGCGGCGAGCGAACTGACGAAGAGCAATACCAACAGGTTGCCCAGCAGCAACTTCCACCAACCCCGGTTGCTGCTCTTATGTTGCTTGTACCTGACGAAGAATAGGTAAAGGCCGAGGATGGCCACCACGGCTAGCAAAACAAATCCAGCGTAGACCAGATCTTCTTCCATTCAATTGAGGGACAATTGCTTTCTTCCGCGCCCACATATTCTCAGCGCTGCGCGGGTGAGGGAGAATTGGTTTTCGGTCCCATTCATCACGATCTAATGCTCCTAAACAGGAGCCGTGATGTCAAACGTCGGGTCTTGCCAGTTTTGAGGTGTTCCGGCCTGATTGTCGTCCAGAATCGGGTAGAGTTTCAGCCCAAGCATTGGGCCGCTTGGGCTTCAACGCGCTCCCCAGCCGAAGCGATCTGTGATGGGCCAATAGACGAAGAACGACTTCCCGATGACGTTCGTGGCGGGAAAATCTCCCCAAGCGCGCGAATCCAGACTGTTCATCGTATTATCCCCCATGACCATGAAGTGGCCCGGGGCAACCGTTACGCCGTCGGGCTTTCCCTGGAAGTATGGCGCAAGATAGGAACGATTCACGTGGCCGGAATAGTGGCTCTCTTGGGCGTCCTCCTTGGGGTTGAAGGAATAGACGTTCTCGAAGTGCGGGGTCGCGGCATCGAGACGTTTACCGTTGATGATCAGGTGCCGGTCTTCGGCCAGTTGGACGCGCTCCCCGCCCATGGCCACCATGCGTTTGATGTAGAATTGGTCCTGCGGCAGGTTGTCGATGCCTTTAGTCTCGAACACGATGATCTCGCCGCGCTGGGGCGAACGGAAGTTGTAGGAAATCCGGTCAACGAACAGATGATCTCCGGCGCTGACCCGGAGTTTCACGATATCCTCGCCCTTCCGGTAGGAATGGTCGGACTGCAGACCGGCCCGGGCCTCAAGCGTCCCAGCCGGTGGCGCGCCATAATCCGGCGGGAGCCACATCATGTAGGTCTTGCCGCCAGCCACCAGTTTCTGCCAGAGGTTGAAGATCAGGAAGCGGACCGGGCGCTCGACCGTTTCCACGGGGCCGTCGGCTTCCGCCACCACGTGGATGTAGGAGGCGCCCTCGAACCATTGGCGCACCCGGGGCCAGCCGGTCGGAATGACAAGGTTGGCCATCGCCGCCTGCTCCAGCGCCGGGTCCCGGCCCCGACCGAAGTCGGGCACGGAGGTGACGCCATAGAGGGTGGGCTGCATCGAGCCCGTAGGAATCTTGAAGGGCTGCAGGAAGAAAGTGCGGATGCCCATGGCGACGGCGAGGGCCACCAGCAGGACTTCCACGTTCTCGCGCCAGGCGGCATGGGGATAGGGCCTGAGCCATTTATTGGCGGCCTGCTCCAAGCTCTCCATTTGCGTCTCCAGGGCCGCCTTGTCGGCATTATTTGCGACCGCTATCTGGCAACTGCTCATGGCGGCCTGGATCGCCTCGATGGCTGGCGGCGACAGCACGTCACGCTGGTGGTTGAGGAGCTTCTCGACGTGCTTGCGCATGGCGGTGGCCTGCCGAACCGTCTTGGAAAGCAGCCAACTCAAAGCAACCGGACGTGACGACCGGGGAGTCTCGGGTGATGAAAGCGCCGGCGCGGGTGCCTGGCTACCTGACGGCTTGGATTCCCGCTTGGTTGACTTGGCCATACTATGCTTTCAACACCTCAATAAAGGCTTCCTGCGGGATGTTCACAGAACCGAATGACTTCATGCGTTTCTTGCCTTCCTTCTGCTTCTCCAGGAGCTTGCGTTTGCGGGTGATGTCGCCGCCGTAGCACTTGGCGGTCACGTCTTTGCGCAGCGCCCCGACCGTTTCGCGGGCAACGACTTTGCCGCCAATGGCGGCTTGAATGGCGACCGCGTATTGCTGGCGCGGGATGACTTCCTTGAGCTTTGCGGCGAGGGCACGTCCCCTGCCCTCCGCTTTGTCACGGTGGACAATGCACGAAAACGCATCCACGGGCTCGCCGTTCACGAGCATGTCGAGCTTCACCATTTCCGATTCCCGGTAGCCGGCGTGGTCGTAATCCATGGAGCCATAGCCGCGGGTGATACTCTTGATGCGGTCATGGAAATCAATGAGGATTTCATTCAGCGGCAACATGCCCGTCAGCATCACGCGGCGCGTGTCCAGCGTCTCAGTGTGGTCCACCGAGCCGCGTTTTTCGGTAATCAGCGCCATCATGTCGCCGATATACTCATTGGGACAAATGACGAAGACTTTTACCACCGGCTCCGCGATCGTTTCGATGTAGGTCGGCTCGGGGAGATAGGCGGGGTTGTCGATCTCCTTCACCGTGCCGTCGGTCAGCGTTACACGATAGATGACGCTGGGATACGTCGCGATGATGTCCATGCCATATTCGCGTCGCAGGCGCTCCTGGACAATCTCCAAGTGCAGCAGGCCGAGGAAGCCGCAGCGGAAGCCGAACCCGAGCGCCACTGAAGTTTCGGACTGGTACGCAAAGGCCGAATCGTTCAACTGCAGTTTGCCCAGGCTGGCTTTGAGGTGCTCGTAGTCTCCCGTGTTGATCGGATAGATCCCGCTGAACACCATGGGATGGATTTCCTTGAAGCCCGGCAGCGCTGGCGACGGATGCCGCGCGTCAGTGATGGTATCCCCCATCTTCACTTCCTGCGGGCTCTTGATGTTGGCCGTCATGTAGCCGGTCTCGCCGACTTGGAGCCGCTCCCGCACGTAGGGCTTGGGGTTGAAACTGCCGACTTCTTTGATCTCCACGTTCTTGCCGGAATGGAGGAGCTTGACCTGCATCCCCGCCTTCAACTCGCCGTTGAAAATGCGCACGTGTGTCACCACGCCCTTGTAAGTATCGAAATAGGAGTCGAAACCGAGAGCTTGGACTGAAGGTGCGCCGGTTGGCTTCGGCGCCGGGATCCGCTCCACGATCGCTTCGAGAATCTCGTCTATGCCGATGCCCTCCTTGGCGCTAGCCAAAATGGCCGATTCCCCGGAGATGGCGAGGATATCCTCCAACTGCCGTTTCGCCTGCGCAACGTCCGCATGTGGCAGGTCAATCTTGTTGATGACGGGGACGATGGTCAGGTCCACTTTCATCGCCAGGTGGACATTGGCCACGGTCTGGGCTTCGACGCCCTGAGCGGCATCCACGATCAGCAATGCGCCCTCACAGGCACTTAGACTGCGTGATACCTCATAGGAGAAGTCCACATGGCCCGGCGTATCAATGAGATTCAGCTCGTAGGTCTCGCCGTTCTTGGCCTTGTAGAGCATGGTCACCGGGTGCGCCTTGATAGTGATGCCGCGCTCCTTTTCCAAGTCCATGGAATCAAGGAGCTGGTCCTCCATCTCACGCGTTGTGATCGTGCCCGTCCGATGCAGCAGGCGGTCGGAAAGTGTCGTCTTCCCATGATCAATATGGGCAATAATGCTGAAATTTCTAATATGCGCTGCGTCCATCTGACAAATGCTAAAGCCCCATCCCGACCACTTTCGGCCGGGAAGGGAAAATCATACCTTTCGCGGTTTAACGCCTGTCTCGGCCCGCCGGAATGGCGGGCTTCAGGTCGGACATCATAAGGGCATTGGGGCTGAAGGAAAGGAAATTCAGCGCCCCTTCGGCGCCCCCCTGCCCTGCCCGCCAGTCTTCAGCGCGGGCAGGCGCCCGCGATGCTCAGCGTAAGCTCAATTGTGTCCGAAACCTTCTCCTCAACTTGACCGGGCATTATGCCGAAGTCGCTGCGTTTGATGGAGAAACTGGAGCGGATGACCAGAAGGTCCCCGTTCAGGTTTGGGACGCGCTTGCCGAGCTTATCCTTCAGGAAGGTTAGCTTTGCAGGCACGGTCATCTCCTTGGCGACGCCCTTGAGCGTAAAAGTGCCGGTGACATCGGCCGTAGTCGTATCGCCGTCCGTCTTTACGTTCTTCAGGTCCGCGACCTCGAAGGCGATTTCCGGATGCTTGGCTGCGTCCAGCCACTTGTCGCTGAGCATATGTTGCTGCTGCATGGAGTTGCCAATGTGCAACGACGCCGTGGCCACGACGATCTTGCCCCGGGTAGCCGCCGGATTCTCCGGGTCAAAGTTTACCTTGCCGGAAACGCCGGTGGCGTTGCCGCTGAAAGCCTCCAGCGGCGCATCCAGCTTAAAGGCCGCATTGTTCACGCCTTTGGGATCCTTGAAGTCGAACGCCTGCGGCGCGGCATAGGCGGCGCAGTTCAGGAAGGCGAGGGCGAGGAAGAGGTGGAGTCTGTTTCTCATGTGTTGTCTGATGGTTATTCTGGTGAGCTGAATGCTTGAGGTTGTCGGCTGCGGATGAGCAACGAAGCGCTGGCCAGGATACCAGATGCCAACAAGGCGGCTCCGAGGAAGTCGATCCCCGGAACGAATCGCTTCTGGTAATCATCAACCGAGATCCCCGTGACCTCGTCTGTCCGCTGGACTGGCACGCTGGTTTTCGTCCAGCCACGATTAGCTCCTGCGGCCACCCAGGACACCAGGGCGGCCAGAAACAGGAGCGCGGCGGCTGCCCGAAATACTCTTTTGCTCATCTTAACCGCGCACCGTAGCTCATTTGGCCGCCAAACGCAAAAGGCGGCGTCCCCGGCACGGATATCCTGACCCGCCGCCTGGATTTGAGAAGGCGTGGAATTTGGCTTAGCCCATTTCCAGCTCGGGGCACCCATTCCCCCTCACCCTACCCTCTCCCCGGAGGAGAGGGAGAAGTATCCGTCGCGCTATGACCAATGGTGGCGCTTCGACATTCCCAGCG
>CAIWJG010000696.1 GCA_903912925.1 uncultured Verrucomicrobia subdivision 3 bacterium
ACCGGAACGCGGCGATGGATTGCAGACCGGCTGGATATGGGGTATGAAACCCGAGCGAGCCAGGCAGTGAGCTGGGTGGAATTGTGCCGGGTGCGGACTGTGGTGGGCATGAGAAAGCAACGGGTGGCCAGTGGTTTATGATCTCTAACTTTATGAATGGTGTCGATTGTCGGACTGGCCCTTTCAATGAACATCCAGCCGACATTTCGCTGCGCGTGTTCAGCGAGGCATCATTTCTGCCGCTGGCCGCTTCGTTCGCCAAATGCGCGGGAGCGGCGTATGGCTTTGGCGGCCAGGAACTCTCCAGCCTGGAGCTGAGCGCGGAGGAGGTGTTTGCCTGGTTGTGCCGCTTGCTGGGACCGGCGGAGCAAGTGGAAATCTGCGCCCGCAACGATATTTACCGCCTGACCCTCCGGTTCCTGTTCCAGCCCAGCTCGTTGAATCTGCACGTTTTGAACATCACCGCGAAGGCCCCGTTTGAACCGGGAGAGGATCTGGAGGATCTGGGCTTGTTCGTGATAGTCCGCCTCGTGGACGCAGTTAAACTCACCAGCGAGAAGGACGGACGCACCTGCCTGGCGATGGTGGTGGAGCGGCGTTACACCGAGAAAACCGTCGCCATCTCGGGCCAGCCGATGCCGGTCAAAACCTGGCACATCCAGCCGGCGGATCGGGAATCCATCCAGTTCTTCGCCGCGCGCGTGAAGGCCCATTATCCCGCGGGGGAGTATCCGGGCTTCCTGGATTTTCCGGGCCGGGCCGCGGACATGATCGCGGCCGGTGATTTGAAAGGGGCCATGGCGGTGGCGGAGAGCGGGGCGGTGTGCGGCGGGATTCTCTGGCGGTGGGTCAGCCACAAGATGATCGAGACGCTCGGCCCGTTCTCGTTTCCGCCAACTCAGCCGCCGGCCCTTCCTGAGGCCTTGATGGAGCACATGCTGGAATGGGCCGCCAAAACCCCCGCCACGGGCATCCTCTGCCGGCGCCGGGCGGGCCAGCCGATGCTCAGGGGATTCGACTTGCTGGGCGGGGTCTGCGGAGGGCCAACGGGCCAGCCGGCGGATGAATCATACGGATTCCGCCAGTTGCGCGAGGATGAAGGCTCCGCCGTGTGCTGCCATCCTCTGTTGGAATCGTTTCTGCGCGGGGAATACGATCGGCTGGCGCTGCCCCGGGAGTTGCGGGTGATCCCGTTCCAGGGCACCGGCCAGCCGGAATCGACGGTGCTGACCGCCGAAACGGACCGGGGCCGCCGGGAGGTATTGCTGAAGGGCCTCTGCTTCGGCCCGGACGCCGCGGAGCAGTTGCGCGAGCATCTGGGCCTGTTCGCGAAACAAGACCTGTCAACCATCCTGTTTGAGCTGGATCTGGGGGTTTCCTGGCAGTCCGCCTTTGTGCCCGCGCTGCTCGAAACCGGGTTCGTGCCGCGGATGATCCTGCCTGGCTCCGGGCAGGGGGATACAGTGGTTTTTCAGAAGGCCTGAAGGGAAACGCGCGCGTCATGGATCTTGAACGTCTGGTTCCCAACTACATCAAGCAGTTCCAAAGCTATGTGGCCAGCAAGCCGGACGAGGAACTCAAGCGGCTTTTCGGCTGTCGGGTGCTGCACCGGTTGAATAACAATGAAAATCCGCTCGGCCCCCCGCCGGCCGCGCGCGAGATCATCCGCCAGTTCCCACCCGCCTGCTCGGCGCTCTATCCCAGCGGCGACTCCTATGCCTTGCGGCTGGCGCTGGCGGAACGATTCGGCAAACACCCCGACCAGTTTTTGGTGGGGAATGGGTCGAGCGAAGTCATCACGGCGGTGACCAAGGCCTTCTGCGAGCAGGGCGACAACATCGTGACCGCGGACCGGACCTTCGCGGTATATGAGTGGGTGGCCGAATTCTCGGGCGTCGGCCGGCGCCTGGCGCCGTTGAAGGATTATGGGTTCGACGGCGATGGCTTGCTGGGGCAGATCGACGGGAAAACGAAAATCGTCTTCCTCTGCAATCCCAACAATCCCACCGGCACCTATTGGCCGCATGATCAGTTGATCCGTTTCCTGGATCGGGTGGACGGCCGCTGCGTGGTGGTGCTGGACGAGGCCTATATGGAATATGTCGAACGGGACGATGCCTCCGATGGCATGGTTTTGATGGACCGGTATCCAAACCTGGTCGTATTTCGCACCTTCTCAAAGATCTACGGTTTGGCGGGGCTGCGCATAGGGTACCTGGTCGGATCGCCGCCGGTGGTGGATATGATCCGCCGCGCGTATGTGGTTTACTCGGTCAACACGCTCGCCCAGGCGGCCGCGCGGGCGGCAGTGGAACATGGCGCGGAACACATCCAGGCCACCCGGGCGCTGATACGCGCGGGCAAAGCTTTCCTGCGGGAGGCGCTGAGCTTGCTGGGCGTTCCGTTTTTGTGCCACGAAGGCAGCTATGTGATGATCAAGGTGCCGATCAGCGACACGCTGCTTTATCGGCGGTTAATGAAGCGGGGCCTGATGATCCGCACGATGTCCGGCTTTCGCTTTCCGAACTGGATCCGGGTGACGGTGGCAGGCCGGGAAGTCCTGGAGCAGTTTGTGGCGGGGTTGGCGGAGGAATTGAAATCGGCGCCGTGATATGTCCAAGCAGGAAGGTCAACCGGGCATCGATTTGGGGGCGGGGCGTGTGCCGTCTGTGCTGCTCAGATTGGCGTCGCCGATCATGGTGTCGCTTTTCTTTGAAAGCCTGTTTTACCTCATGGACACGCTGTTTGTGTCCTGGCTGGGGACGCAGCCATTGGCCGCCCTGTCGCTGAGTATGCCGCTGTTCTACGCCGCGTTTGCGCTCGCCAAAGGTGTGAGCGTGGGGGCTGCGGTCCTGCTCAGCCACAGCCTGGGTGCGGGCCAGGTGGAGCGGGGCCGGCGCATCGTCCGAGCCGCCTTTCCATTGATGCTGCTGGTGATGTTGCCCTGGCTGGTGTTGACGGGGGAGGCGCCAGGTGAGGCGGTGTTGTCGCTGCTGGGCGCGCGGCAACAGCCAGAGGTATTGCGGGAAGGGAGCCGGTTCCTGTTCTGGCTGGTCATGAGCTTTCCGGTCATGGGCTTCTTCATGGTGAGCGAGTCGGTTTGCCTGAGCCATGGTGACAGCGTGACGCCCATGAAGGGCCTTCTGCTCGGCAACCTTGTCAGCATCGGATTGAAGTATCTTCTCATTTTGCGGTTCGGCATGGGAGTGGCCGGTTCGTCCCTCGGCAGCCTGGCTGGCTGGACGGTGTCGGCGGTTTATCTCGGCTGGCAGATGGCGCGGCAAGGCAAGCCACTGCCAGCGGTGGGGTTCGACCGCGAGATGCTGGCGCACTGGAAAGGGATTGCCGGCTTGGGCAGCCAGGCGGCGCTGGGGGTATTCATCGGCCCGCTGGGGCTGGGGTTGATCAATATCCTGCTCGCGCGTTTGGATATGGCCGCCGTGGCGGGCTTGAACCTGGCCCTGCGCCTGGAATTCATGGTGATCGTGCCCTTGGTCGGGCTGGGCAATGCCCTGGCCCCCTTCATGGGGTTCAACTCGGGCCGGGGGGAGATGACGCGCATCCGCGAAGGCGTCCGCGCTTCCCTCCGCCTGGGCTGGTTTGTTATTACGCCGGTCATGGTGGTTTTTCTGTGTTGCGCCCGCCCCCTGTTTTGGGTTTTCAAGCCGTCCGAGGAGGTTTTGAACCTGGCCCAGTATGCGCTGCAATGCTCGGCCTTGGGCTACCTGGCGGTGCCGCTGGATCTGACCCTGCAAGGCACGGCCCTGGGTCTCAAGCGGCCCGCTTATGCCCTCCTGGCGGCTGGTTTTCGCCAGTTCCTGTTACGGGTTCCCCTTGTCGCGGGGTTGTCCGCTCTCTATGGCGTGAAAGGGGCTTTTTGGAGCCTGCCTCTTTCGACGTGGATCTCGGGCGGTTTGTGCTTCTGGCTGCTGCGGCGGTTGCTGGACCGCGCGTTGCGCCCGCCTGAACCCGGTTGAGGAATTATTATGGCTCCCGATAACGAACCTATGACTACGAAAATCAATTATGAACTGCCGGTGGAACCAGACCAATCTTTTGTCGTGGATGCCTTCCGACCTGAGGACGCGGTGGGAGTGGCCAGCTTGTTCTATTCCATCTACGGGGCGGAATACCCCTTCGAAACTTATTACATTCCGGAGCGGATCATCGCCGAGAACGCCAATGGCAACCTCCACATGGTGGTGGCTCGCACCAGCAAAGGTGACATCATTGGCCACGGTGCCCTTTACCGCAGTTCGCCCCCCAATCCAGCACTGTACGAATTCGGCCAGTACCTCGTGCTCAAGTCGTATCGAACCTCCTTCGCCGCCTACGAAATCAACAAGTTAATCACCGAAGAAATGGTCCGCCGGGTTCCCATGTGCGGGTTCTTTGGCGAAGCCGTCACCCACCACACCACCACCCAAAAAGCCTGCCTCAAGGCCGGTGCGAAAGAGGTGGCCCTCGAACTGGACCTGATGCCGGCGGAGTCCTACGAAAAAGATGCCGGCACCACGCAACGGGTCTCCTGCGTTCTCTATTTCCGGTCGGTCCAGGACCAGCCCCAACTGGTTTGCGTGCCCGCGGCCTATACCAAAGCGGTCGAGTTCCTCGCCGCCGGCTTGGATTTGAACCGCCAATACGTGACCGCCGCCGGTAATCCCCCCGCCGATGTCCGCACCCACATTGAGAGCCGTTTCTTCCGGCACGCCGGCGTGGGGCGCGCCAGCGTGATGGTCTTGGGCGCGGATTTTGAAAAGGTGGTGAGTGATCTTGAAACCCAGGCCGAGCGGGAACAGGCGGTCCTGCTTCAGATCTTTATCAATTTGAGCCAACCCGGGGCGGGAGCCGTCGCGGATTGCCTGAGAGCGAGAGGCTACTGCCTGGGCGGATACCTCCCGCGCTGGTTCGACACGGATGGACTCCTGATGCAGAAGACGAAAACCCGCCCGGCCTTCGACTCCCTCAAGCTACATTCGGAGCGGGGCCTGGGCTTGCTGCAATTGGTCCGCCAGGACTGGGATCTAACCCACCTCTGAAGGCCCGCGTGGTTCACTTCAATCTCCGGTTCACAAAGCGGACGTAGTCGTTGATCGTCTTCAGGTCCCTGCCGTCGGCGTCTGAGAGGTCGATTTTGAACCGCTGCTCAGCGGCAGCGGCGATCGCCGGCAGGTCCATTGAGTCCAGTCCCTGGAGCAGCAGGGGCGCGTCCGGTTGGAGCTGGTCAATCACTTTCTGCTGGATGCCGGCTTGTTTAAGGACCTCGATCATATCGGCGGTGGTGGTTTTCATAGGCTGATCCTGGGGGGGTGTTTCGTGGTTGCCAAAGCCCGGGGCTCCTGCCGCGGGCAAAGTTTCCAAAGCTCCGGATGGGCTCATTTCGCGCAGGCGGAAACGCTGGATCTTGCCCGTGTCAGTCCTGGGCAGCGCATCCTGGAAACGGACCAGCACCGGGCAAGCGTGATCGGGAAGCCTCGCCCGCGCAAAAAGCCGCAGCTCTCTTTCGAGTTCCAGCCCGGCCGTAAAGCCCGGTTCCAGCACCACATGAGCGACGGGCTTCACCAGGCTCTCGATCCGGCGCCAAGTGACGCCGCATTCGCGCACGGCCGGATGCTCGCGCAAGGCGTCCTCGACCTGGACCGGCGATACCCACCGGGCGTCCACTTTGAACATGTCATCCCTGCGGCCTTGGTAAGTGAAAACGCCGTCTTGCTCCACGTAAATATCGCCGGTCTTGAGCCAGGAGTCGGGCAGCATGGTATCCACGGTTTTATCCGGGCGGCTCCAATAATAGGGCGCGGTGCTGGCGCCGCGAATCAACAGGTTGCCCGGCTGGCCCGCCGCCGCGGGTTGGCCCGCCTCGGTGACAATCCTGGCCTCGTAGGCGGGGACCACGCAGCCGGAAGTGCCCGGGCGCACCCGGCCCGGCCGGTTGGAAATGAAGATATGCAGGGCCTCGGTCGAACCGATGCCGTCAAGGATGTCGAGGCCGGTCAACCGCCGCCATTCCTGGCTGACCGTCGCGGGCAGGGATTCGCCGGCTGAAACACAGAGCCGAAGCGAATCCAAACTGGCCGCGGCCTCGAACGTCTTGACCAGCATGCTGTAGAGCGCTGGAACACCGAAGAACACCGTGGGCCGCTGGGTGGCGATGACGCGGAAGATGTCCGCCGGGGTGGGTTTGGCCGGGAATAACACCGTGGCCGCGCCGAAACGGAAGGGGAGGAACAAGCTGTTGCCCAGGCCGTAGGCAAAAAAGAGTTTGCTGGCGGAGAAATGAATGTCTTGGTCCGTGATCCCCAGCACCTCGGCCCCATAGGTGTCGGCGCAAACCAACATGTCCCGATGGCGGTGCGGCACCCCGTTAGGCTGGCCAGTGCTGCCGGAGCTGTAGAGCAGGAAGGCGATGTCGTCCGCGTGTGCCGGGTGCGGGTCCAATTCCGGGGAGGCGGTCGCCCAGGCCGCCTGGCACGCGGTATCGTCCACATTCAGCCGCCGGCGCACCGAAGGGCAGCCAGGCTCGGCCGCCGCGGGCGCGCGAGCCGTCACCAGCGCCGAAGCCAGGGCATCGCACAAAATAAAGTTGCTGGCTTCCGGCCCCAAGTCCGGACTCATCAACACCGGCCAGAGCCCGGCTTGAATGCAGCCCAGGAACGCGTAAAGGCATTCGGGCCGGTCCGGGAGCTGAATGGCGACCCGCTCGCGCGGCCGGAGCCCCAAGCCAAGCAGGAGATGGCCAAAGCGGCTGACGTTCCGCGCCAGATCCAGGTAGGTGAGGCTGTCTTGGCCGTGAAATACCGCGATTCGATGGCCTCGCCGGGCGAGGTTCTCAAAAATTAGTTCGTGAGCTGCATTCAAGTTGACAGGAATTTGCTTTGGGGCGCGCCCGACTGTAATTGACGCTGCGCGGGTGGATAGCCGCCCTCGGCTCGGGCGAAGGCTCCCGGCACATGCTCCGTGTGAAACGCGGCCAAGTCTTCCAGATGAGCAAAGCGGCGGGCCGGCGTAAGCGGGCTCCCCGCCCGCTTGCGAATCGGCTGCTGAATTGGTTCCGCGCCGTTCTTCATCAAGACAAACCTAATCGTCCCAGCCGCTTGAGGTCAACTTGCGATTGGGGGTGAACCCCACTTCTCCCGCGGTGCCCGGCAAACTGGCGGAGAGGTTGGTCCACGCCGCTGCCAACATCATCGGCCTGCGTGGCACAAAATAATTCCTCCCGCTGACAGTTGTGAAGGTGAGTCGGAAAAGTAAAGGGGTCAGTTAATGAGAGTGTCATGTGCATGACGGTGCTTGCTACTCGGTTGTGTGGAGCGTAGAAGAAGTCAAACGGGCCACTTGGAAACATAACAATATCATTAACCCCTTTACGGTCATTTGGGGCGTTCCAAGGCTGGGTTCGGATTCGCGATTGGGCTTTCGTTACCAACAACTCGGAGGGCCGGCTTCAATGTCCAGGCCTGGAGGCGGGCCAGTTCCATCAGCTTGGGGGCGCGGAAGTTGGCTTTATGGATGACCCAACCCCCGAACAAGTCGGGTGTATCTTCCGCCACGTGCTTTTCAGGGAGGATGCCCGTGTGCCTGCCCAGGGGCGTGTCCAGCCCGATCGGCAGTTTGCCGTGCTCGACATAAAAACTCCAAGCCCCAGCCACGGCCACCAGATAATCTGCCGGCGCAACCTTATCGGCGCCAATGAAAACGCGGTTCGGAACGCGATGTTCCGTGGCGATGAACTGAAAGACGTCGTGAGTCGCATCCCGCAGCGCGAACCAGTTGAGATTGGTTGCCGCCGCGCTGGCTGGCGGCGGCGCAGCGGGACCAAACAGGCCCGAGGCTCTGAGAGGAAAACCTGCGGTGCGCCCGGCGCTGGCCTCGTACAACGCTCGCGTCAGCAGCTCGAATTGATCGGCTACGGAATAGGCGCGCGGACCCAGAGTGATCATATCCAGGGCCGCCCCGTTCCCGGAACTGATGCGGCGGGCCAGTTCGGCCACATCCTGTTCGGGAGCACCCTCCGTGCGGACCACGTCCGGGTAGAGCAAGGGCAAGTCGCTGGCGGTGATCCAGCGAACCCCCGGAAGGGACCGGACGTAGTCGAGGTATTCGGCGAACCGTTTGAAGGCTGCATCCGTTTCCTCTGCGCTTCGTTGAGGTGGCGGCTTCCACTGTTCTCGCGGCGGATTGGCCCCGCGACTGAAATTGACCGCGTCCCAGAATTCCCGCTGAATCCATTCACAAGGATGGTAGTAACTGCTGATCAGGCCGCCACCCTCGCGGCTCAACCGCTGTGCTATTTCTGAAAACCGCCGCCTGGAGGGGGCCAGGGCGGCCGGATCATGGATCGCCATGCGCGTGAAGTTTGGGCCCATGCTATAGACCGTCAGCGCACCGGCATACCAATAAGGTCGGTTGCGCAGAGCCACGTGTTTGCCTACATCCACGTAACATGGGATCCCATGAGGCGCGACGCCAATGGCCTTGAGGGCAGCGAAGGCTTGCGGGCCCCAAGAAGCGCCAGGTTGACCATAGCAGGCGAGCGTTTCTACCGCAAAGATGCGTCGCACATCCGCCGCGCCGCCACCTTCACGGCGCGTAAACTCGGCGATACCATCCAGCCAGCCGCAATCTGCCAGGTACTCCGTCGGGACCGGATGGACCGAGTGCAAGTTCGCATGATAACCGATGTCATGGCGCTGCAGGGCGGCAATCACATCGCGGCGGCCTCGTTGCTCCAGCACGCGCGCCTTTTCTCCGACGATTTTGAAGGTGGCATGAATGCCACGGGCGGTAAGCAATTGGCAGAGGCGCAGGGTCGCATCATCATCCGCAGGCGAGAGGTAGTCCTCGGTATCGAAGAACAGCAGGACGTCAATCTCCTGTGGCGCCGTTTCGGCGTGGACGGGCGACGCCATGGCAGTGAGAACGAGATAAGCGAGCAGCCAAACGAGTCGGTAGGGAGGAATGAAGCCCCTCGCCACCCCGGCAAAATCCGAAACCCGAAACCCGAAATCCGAAGGAAGGCCGAAATCCGAAATCCGAATCAGCCTTTCATAATTCATCATTCATACTTTCTTGTCGGTTGCCCGCTAAACACGCTACACACGCTAAAAGGAATTAGGTTATTCCATCCGTGCAAATCCGTGCAATCCGTGTCTTCTTTTAGCGTCATTTCGCGTGTTTAGCGGGCATCCTGTTCTTCCTTTGGTTTTTCGTCTTGCGGGTTACTCGTGCTTCCATGCCGGGGTCAGGTGTGTCCCAACGCAGAGGCTGAATCAGAATGCCCTGAAGGTCGTTGGCACCCGGCGTTGCGCTTGGCACCGTTGAAACCATCGAGCAGGCCATATAATCCTGCCCCTTGTCGGACACAATTTCCGGCGCATGGCCCGGCTGTTCCTCGATCCGGTTCACGGCGGGGTCGCCGAAGTTGAACGGGTCTTCCGAGATGTAGAGCGAGATGCGGCTGTAGTCTATCCCGCTGATCCAGAGATAATAGTAACCGTCGCGGTAGAGGACAAAAGGAGATTCGGCACACTGGTAGCCACCGGGCGGCGGCCCCATGACGGTGGTCGGGTCGGACCAGTGCAGGAGGTCCTTCGAGGTGCGCACTCGGACGATAGTGTTGAGGCCCGGCAGTCCGGGATAGACTCCCGCGCAAGCGTAATACATGAGGTAGCTGCCCAGTCGGTCATCCCAGAAGACGCAGAAGTCGCGATCGTCCTGCTCGCGGAATACCATGTTCTTTTCCAGCAGTTCCGTTCCGTCATAGGGGTGCCAAGCCGTAAGATCGCGTGCGCTGGATGTTAATAGACGAACGCAGTTCTCTTTGAATTCTGACGATCCAAGGTAATGGAAATAGAACAAGAAGGCCGTGGTGCGATCACGGTTCCAGATTACGCCCGGGGCCCACATGTACGCTTGCGGGGAGGCGATCTGGTAGGGAATTTTGTCGAGGAGCGTCATGGGCGCTTCCAGAGAGTTCCCAACTGCGTGGAACAGCGCATATCCATCGTTTAGCTGATACCCACTGCCATAACCAGCAGGGCCCTCTCCAAAAGTGCCGATGCAATGCCATCGGTTCCGGTTATCCTTTATGAGCGAGAAATCGCTGTACAAGGGATTTCCATCACCCACCAACCGCAAGGCATCTTTCCAGGGCTTTGAAACCCGTGGGATTCTCAGCTCTTTTCTTGCCGCTTTCGCCGGTTGTTGAGCTGTCCTGCACGCTATCGTCAACAGGCTGATAGTCAGCACCAGCGCGACGGCTGCAAATACTCTCGGCCTACGTATTTTCATATCATGTGTTCAATGCTGAGGGTCCTGGGTCTTCGCTACGGCTCGAATGTTAACACAATTCTTTCCTTTGGAGGAAGCTGGACTGCCGTAAGCACGGCCCAACCATTCTCTATCCGCAGACGTAGCCCGCGTTGAACCGTTGGACCAAGGGGCATCGCCAAGCTGGAAGCTTGGCGAGACAGTCGCAAGCCGGAGGCTTGCGCTACTTTGTCGCCTTTTGCGGGAAGGCGAAGGCTGGTCGTGCCTTTAGGAAGCCGCACGCGCAGGTTTCTCATGCAACTGGTGTCCGAGCGATTCTCCAGCGTCACCCGGACTTGCCTGGGCTTCAACTGACCCGAAACCAGGATGCCTCCCTTGGCGGCCAGGTTATTGAAGGCAACGCCATGCTGCTCCCACTCAGGGGCAATCGCGGGGAAAATTGTAATCGAGTTCTCGTCATCCGGGTCCAACAGCATCTGGTTAATGTTGCAGATGAGCGAGGCGTGTGCCGCAACCTCGGGGGTCTTCTTGAAGTCCTCGGCGTCACTTACAGTCTCACCAAAGCAGGTGTCGTCGAAAAGGGTGACGCCGGGTTGGATGAACCTCTTGGCCCAGCAGCAGGCTTCGTCGCCATCGTGGAGTTTCGCCGCGATTACCCCCATCCAGCCGTTGTTGAATACATAATTGCCGGTCTTCGAAGTGCGAAACAGCGCGTAACTGGGGCCAACCAGCGGATCACTGTCTGCAATGATCCGATACCACCACGACGGAATCAGCCAGGTGGCATCACCGCAGTTTTCTACTGGCATTGCGCCCGGTCCTCCCGCCAGCACTTTCGTTCCCCGGTAATCGCCCGTCGGCAGCAGGACTTTATTGGCCATTTCCTCCCACCCCTTCTCCGCGACACCACGGCGAACAGACTCCCGCAAGCCATAAATGGTTGCGGCCTGCTGGACCGTGTTGGGCATATTTTTGTTCAGGTAGGCATTGACGTCGGGACGCCATTGCAAATCTTCAACCGACACTTGGGTGGTCTCTTTGAGGATGCGCCGAGCCAATGCGGCGGACCGATCATCACCGCTCCAATCAACGTAATTCAGCGCCATGAGCGCGGCGTTATTTCCCGAGAAATCTTCATGGGCCCATATCCCCTCGCCTTCGGTCGGCGGCATGACGATCGTACCGTCGTAGCCCATAAGCGGACCGAACTTCGCGCCGCCACTGTACTTCACCGAGATCTGGTGTAAGGTAAGGCCATCCCTGGCGTAGCGCTCCGCGCGCGGGAGCGAGCGCCCCAACCAGCCCACAACCCGCCGGGCTTCATCGAAATGGTTCCCGTACAGGAGCGCCATCTGATTCAAAACCATGTCGTACTCGGGACAGATCGCGCCGGCAAAGAGCTCGACGCTGGTGCCGTTGCATCCCGGCGGGACATCGGTCCGGCCGAAGAATACCCCAAGGTAATAGGTGGACCGGGCGTACCAGGCGGCAAGTTCACGATCCGGCAAACACACTCCGGATCGGGCGTAGAATTTGGTCCACCATTGGGCCGTCTCGCGGCGCAGGGCATTATACCCGCGGCTCTGCGCCGTTTCTGCCTTGTTCCAGGCCGCCGCGACCGGGTCGCCGCTCTCATAGGACGAACCGGGGGCAATGTAGAACGTGAGTGTTTTCCCTCGCCGTGTGGAGCCCAACAACAATGTTTGCTGGTCGGCGAACGAGCCCGCTCCGTCGCAGGCTATGGCAAGCGTGGCGGTGCAGGATTTCGGACGATTGGCCACCACCACCAATCCGTGGGGTTTCTGGACACCTGTCCCGGCCCATTCATCATGCTCTTTTGCGTAGAAACCTTGGTTCAGATAGACCCGGACCTTGTGGTTAATGCCCACGCGCATCCGAAAGGGCAAAGGGGCGTCGGGAGTGTCTGTGATCCGAATCACCAGAACTCCTTCGGGCGTAATAAACATCTCCCGATGGCTCTGAAATGCATTCGTGCCAGCCTGGCGAAGTGCCGAGCCATCCAAGTCGGCCCTGAGGCCCAAGTCTATGGTTAGGAGCCCGCTGGCGATATCCAGTTTATGCCGGAAGCTCGTCACCTGGCCAGGTTCGAGGGCCTTACCGTAACCGCCGGTCAAGTCAAAGGGGAGATGACGGTGGCCTTCCTCGTCCCACCAGTATTGATACGAAAGGTAGGGAAGGTGCTTGAGCCCGCCATTGGTGGTTATGGCACACGCTCCCGGCACGGTAAATCCGTCGGGGCCAACCCGCATGACCGTTCCCCCGAGTCCGAGGCATTCATATTGATACTGGGGGTTGCGAAAGCGATCCAAACCATCCTTCACAAAGGCGGCTTGCTGAATTGTCTCTTCCCACGTGCCGGGGACGGTATCAGCCGCTTCTACAACTCCAGCGATCAGACTCGCCACGAGTGCTATGGCGCAGGTCATGGTATGAGGCACGAGCCGCGGAGACAATCTTTCAGCTTCTGCGTGAGGCACTATTTCGCATCCTCCTTCGATGTCATGGTAGTCTCCACGACGACCGGCCCCAGCAGGCCGGAGGCGAGAAGCGGATCGTTGGCGTGAGGTTGTCCGGTTGCGTATGGATGGTGCGTAGTCTGGGCATAAGGTTTCTGATCGGGATGCCTCGCATCGCCCAGCATTCGATTCGGCCAAAGGTTCGCGACTTCGACTTCTAGCGCGTTGGCGGTCGGCTTGAGCGCTTTAGAAATATCCAAGCGCCACGGCGCCGTCCACGCCACGCCGCAGTCCTGTCCGTTCAGCCGAACGCGAGCCATCGCATGCACACCGCCAAGATCAAGAAAGACGGGGGATTTCAAGGATTCAGCCTTCGGCACATCGAAGGTTTTTCGATAGGTAGCAATGCCGGAATAATACTTGATCCCCTCTTCCGGCCGCTGCGTCCAGTCTTCCAGTTTCTCGAAACGCGCCTGAGCGGGAGCGCCCATGGCGGGATCAAAGGCCACGTCCCACGCACCTTCCAGCGTGGCGATGGAAACCATGTCCGCGAAGTTGGATCTGGCTTTGCTCGCCGCCGCCGATGGAGTCTTCGGGAAGATCACGAAATAACTTTCGTAAGGCTCGAAGCGCAGCGGAATCGCGGTCGTGTTCTTTTCCGCCTTAAACTCCGGCAGCGAACGCATTTCGCCGGTTTGAGGATGCCACAGTTCGGGCAACCGTCCCGCCACGCGGAAGACGCAATCCGCTTGCACCGGCTTTTCGGAACGATTGGCGACAAAGTAAATTTCGCGGTCTGCCGTGGAGCGATGCGCGTAACGCACCGGGCCGGTCGCCATGAAGTCCTCCGGCACGCGCGCGTCTTTCAGAATGGCGGCGGTCAGATCGTAGGGCGCATAGAAGTCGCAGGCGTCGGAGGTTCGCAACCCCCACATCCCCGCAGCTCCCAGAACCTTGGATTTATTCCAAGCGTCACCCGTCGCCGGAGCAGTCTGCCAATCGGCGGACTCCGCTTTGGAAACAACCCACTGGTCGTCTGACGGGATTATTTCTTGGGAACCGTCGGCGTATTTCAGTTCCACTGCACAAATTAACCCGGCGGGATTGGGGACGTCTCCGGCATTCTCCGCGCGAACCGCGATCTGGTTCACGCCCACTTTGAGCTGCGAAACGATGTCGAATCCAAACAGAGCGCTGGGATTTTCGCCTTTTCCAACGGAAACCCCATTGACC